>CASEJD010000149.1 GCA_949288145.1 uncultured Coriobacteriia bacterium | reverse complement strand
GCCACAGGGGCGGCGGGAGCGGCAGAGATGTTGGTGATCCGGAAGGAATTGGGGTTCATCCCGGATTCCTCGGCCACAGCGGCCATCATCACAGCCACCAGCTCGCCCTCATCCACCGCGGGAGCGGCAGGGGCGGCAGGGGCAGCGGCCTCGGCCATGCCCGGCATGCGGACGGCGATGCGCATGCCCTCTTCCTCGACGACGATCTCGCCGACGCCGCTCTCCTCGGCAACGCGAACCAGCTCGCGAATCTGATTGATGTCCACGTAATCCTCCTCTTTGGTTCCGCTCGACTCCTGCTCCATGAGGAAGTCGACCTTCTCGGACGTGCGATGTTTGCTCAGGTAGGTGCGCGCCTCGACCGGGAAGAGCGCGTACATGAGCACGTCCTCCTCCGTCTTGGCCAGGTCCCCGATCTCGTCGCGGACCTCTTCGTAGGTGGTGGTGACCAGCGAGCCCGGAGCCACATCCGGATCCAGGCGCTGCGCTTCGCCCACGACCTTCGCCACGACGTCCGGGTCCATGGGGCCGGGCGCCTTGCCGTAGTATCCGCAGATGTAGTCCTTCATCTCCTTGGAGACGACGCCCCAGCGCTTGCCCGTCAGGACGTTGAACACGGCCTGCGTGCCCACGATCTGGGACATGGGCGTGACCAGCGGCGGGTAGCCCACTTCGGCGCGGACCTTCGGGATCTCCTTCATGACGTCGTCGAGGCGGTCGACGGCGTTCTGCACCTGCAGCTGGCTGACGAGGTTGCTCATCATGCCGCCCGGCACCTGGTGCGAGTAGACCTGCATGTGGATGAGCGAGGAGACACCGCGCTTGTAATGGCCGCGCTTGCGCACTTCCTCCCAGTACTCCGCGATCTCGAAGAGCAGGTCGAGGTCGATGCCGGTGTCGTAGCTGGACTCCTGCAGGGCCGCGACGATCATTTCGACTGCCGGGTGGCTGTTGCCGAAGGCGAGCGGGGCGCTGGCGGTGTCCGCGATGGCGGCGCCGGCTTCGGCGGCCTTCAGGATGTTGGCCGGGGCCATGCCGCCGACGTAATGGCAGTGGATGTGAACCGGCAGGCCGATTTCCGCGTTGAGCGCCTTGACGATACGCTCGGTGCGGTACGGCGTGAGCATGCCGGCCATGTCCTTGATGGCGATGGAGTCCGCGCCGAGGTCCTTCAGGCCCTGGGCGTACTCAAGGTAGGAGTCCAGCGTGTGGACAGGGCTCACCGTGTAGGAGATGGCGCCTTCGAAGTGGCCGCCGCACTCCTTGATGGCCTCGGCGTTGTCGACGACGTTGCGGATGTCGTTCAGCGCGTCGAACACGCGGAAGACATCGATGCCGTTCTTCTTCGCGCACCGGATGAAGTGGTTGACGATGTCCTTGGAGTAGTGCTTGTAGCCCACGAGGTTCTGGCCGCGCGAGAGCATGGAGAGCGGCGTGTTGGGCGTCTTCTCCTTGATGGCGCGCAGGCGCTCCCACGGATTCTCATCCAGGAAGCGCAGGCAGGTGTCAAACGTGGCACCGCCCCACGCCTCGATGGCCCAATAGCCCACGCGGTCCATCTTCGGCAGAATCGGCAGCATGTCGCCGATCGTCATGCGCGTGGCCCAGAGGCTTTGCTGGCCGTCACGGATCGTGGTGTCCATGATCTGCAGTTTTGACATGACCCTTTGCACCCCTTCTCTTCCATCTTCAAAGAACGCCGGCAGCGGGAGCCGCCTGCGAGCGCCCACCGGGCACATAGCCCGACGGATGCCCGAGGCGGGAACGCCGCGCCCAGCGCGCTGCGAATGTCAGTTCCCTGCCGATTTTGGCATTGGGCTATTATACGGCTCCCGCCGTCGGGAACGGGCGGCGTAGGAATTTTCACCGGACAAGCACCACAGGAAGCGGCGAAGGGCTATCGTCAGAGAGCCGGCTTCCGAACGGCAAGCGGCAAGATGACCGTCGTGCGGAAAGCGCCGGGCTCTTCGGCCGTCTCGAGCGTGCCGTCGTGGCGGCGCGCGATATCGGCGACAATGACGAGCCCCCAGCCGTGCTCCACCAGCCCACGCCCGCGCGCTTGCTCGCGGTCATTCGCGTGCGCGCCCGCTTCCGCACCGGCATCAGCGCGTTCGCCCGAGCCTTGCCTCAAGCGCGCGGGCGACTCCGAGCGCTCGTTTGAATCCGTGCTCACGGCAGACCCCGCGCGCGCATTGCGCACTTCGAGCACGAACAGCCCCGAGGCAGCGCGGGCGCGCGCCTCCACGAACCGGCTTCCCGGCTCCACCTGTTCGCACGCGTGCAGCGCGTTGTCGAGCACGTTCGAGAACAGGGCGCACACATCAACGTTGGAGTACGGCAAATCGGACGGCACGTCCAGGCGGAACGTCGCGGCGATTCCAGCGTCTTCGAACTCTCGCGCTTTCGTCGCGATGATCGCGTCGGCAATGCGATGGGCGCAATACCGCCTAACGCCGGCGCCGAGCGCATCGCGCGCATCATCCAGCGACCGCACGAGCTTGGAGGAATCGCCCTCGCGCAATTCTCGCTCGACATCGCACAGGCGGTCTTCGAAACCCTGCCGCAGCTCTTCGGCGCGATCGGCCTCTGCCCGCGCGCCCACCAGACGGCCTTCCTGCTCGACAAGCTCCTCCTCCAAGAACCGCGCGCGCTCCTCTTCCAGCTCCCGCTCGCCTGCGACGGCGGCACCCCCAAACAACGCGACATCGACAATCGCGCAGGCGACACCTGCGCACGAGGACCCCAACGACAACGCCAACGAGAACGCCGCGTCCAGATCGGACGTGACCGCGAACGCGCACAGGGTGGCGACGATGGCGGCTTGCGAGAGCGGAAGCAGCGCCATTGCCGCACGACGGAGGAGCCCTGCCTCCCGGAACCGAATGAACGTCCAAACCGCAACCGAGCACAAGGCAACGAGCACCAGCGCGAATGAGAGCAGCACGATCACTGCTCGCCACCACCCTGCAGACTCGCGCGAAGGTCGCGGACGTGCCGCAGCGCCTCGTCCCGATGCCCCTCTTCCGCAAGCGCGCTCACCACGGCAAGCTGGTTGCGCATATCGTGCCGGAACCGCGCAATGCGTTCGACCTCTTCGATCGCGCGCTCGCTCTCGACGTAGCCCTCCTCCAAACGGCGGGCGAGCAGCTCGGCGTGCTGGCGCGCACGCTGAACGCCAACATGGGTGCGCAACGCCCACAGCAAGACGATATCGACCGCAAGGCACAGCAGCGCCAGCACCGAGCACGCCAGGTAGTACCATTCGCCGGCAGCGCGCGATTCGCCAATGCACACGTAGACCGCAATGCCCAACAGCACCGCTTGGGCGGCCGGCAACGCCACGAACTGCCAGGTGCCGGGCACGCGCGAAGCGCCCGCGACGCGCTCTTCTCCCCCATTGCCGCCGCCGTGCTGCCCATGCACTTCCAGGCGACAGGGCTCCTCCGTCGTGGACGAGGGCGCACACGCAACCTTCGGCAACCCAGGGGACCTGCGCTCGAAAACGCCCGTTCCCACGTCCAAGTCCGCATGCAGAAGCAGGCATCGCAGCGCTTCCATCAAGGCCACGAGCACCACGAAGTGCAGCGCATGCATGAGAACGTACTGCGGGAAGAACGCGCGCACAGCATCGTAGTCTGCCAGGGGCGCGCCTCCCGTCAGGAGCGTCCAGAGCACGCCGCCGAACAGCTCGCCCACGAACAGGCACGACACCGACAGGGCGATCGTCAGAACACGGCGGTGCAGCGGTCCGCGCGAGAGGAAGATGGGCAACAGCACGTCGAACGCGAACCCGATGGGCATGCGCATCGCCAGCGTGCCCGTCGAGCGCAGCAGGCCCATCGCCACAGAGTACGAGAGGTAAATCGCCAGGTACGCAACACGGCTGCGGAAAGGAAGCAAGCGCACCATGCACAGCGCATACGCCACCGCTCCTGGCAGGACGAACAGTAGGTCCATCTGGGAATTCGAAAGGAAGGCGCCGTCCACGAACGCGCCTTACAGCAGCGTTCGAACGCGCGCTTCGAGCTCAGCGCGCACGCGCTGGCGATACCGCTGGCTCACCGGGACCTCGACGCCGCCGAGCAGGGTGATATGGCTTTGGCCGACTGTTTCGATATACGAGGCGTTCACCAGGAAGCTCTTGTGGCAGCGCAGGAAACTGCCGGGCAGCCGCTCCTGCATGTTGGCAAGGCTCGCGTACGTCTCGATCACCTCGTCCTGCAGATTAATGCGGACTTTGCGTCGGTCGCTCTCGACGAACAGCACCTTTTCGGGCCTGATGAGCCGCATCCTGCCGCGGAAGCTCACGGCGAACGGAACGCTCGCCTCTTTGTCCAAGCGCGCGACCGCGCGGTGGAGCGCGTCCGCCAGCTTGTCGGGATCGACCGGTTTCGCGAGCAGGTACACATGGTCGGTCTCGTAGACGTCGAGATAGTAGTCTTCGGCGTACCCGGTGACGTAGATGACCTGAACGCCGCTTCCGTCCGGGAACAGCCGACGAGCAAGATCGACGCCCGAGCTTCCGTTCCCGGCGAGCACGATGTCGAGCAAGGCAATCGAGATATCGCGCGCCGCCGCAAGCGACGCAAGCTCCGCCGCGCTCGTACAGTACGAGACCTCAAGCGACGTTCCGCAGGGTGTCGACTCAACCATCTTCGCCAACGCTTGAGCCTGCTTGACGTCGTCTTCCAAGACCACTACACGGTACATTGGATGAGGCCTCCTTTCTCTGCGATATCAACGCTCGGCGACCTGCCTTAACCGTACTCTGACGGTAAAAAGCACCCGCAGACCTCTCATTTTACCGAATGGCGGCGCGGTAGGATTACCGCAGATGAAAACAATCGTCACCTGCACTGCACAACAGCGCATATACAAGGAACATGCGAGCACCGCAGCATGAACGCGGTGCTCCCACGCACGTGGAGCGACGCTTGCGCGACGTCTTCGCGCAAGCGCTGCGCCGTGGATTGAGAGTCCACGCGGACGACGCGGTGCGATCAAGGCGCCCGTACCCATGGCACGGTCGGGCGCCCGCACGCACGGCTTCCTTACTCGACGACGTTGAAGTCCTCGTCGACGGCATCGATAGCTGCCTTCGCGGCAGCAAGCGTCTCCTCCGTCCCGTCGTAGGTCAGCACGACAGTCTCCGCCTCGTGGTCCGCCTTCACCGCCTCGACACCCGGGACCGCCAACGCGCCCTTCTCCACGCGCGCTTCGCACTTCGGGCACATCATTCCCGTGACCTTGATCGTCGCCTCAGCCATGTCCGTTCCTTTCTGCTTGAAAAGTTTGCTTGAGCTATCTTAGCGTAGAATGACCGTCTGCAGCCATCGCAATTGCGAGCGCCCGTGCCGCGGAAACGCCCCTCTGCGAAACGAAAAAGGAGCTCGGCGGACAGTGTCCTACCGAGCTCCTTCGAAGCCCTGGAATATGCACGCAGCTCGAACACGCGAGGCGTACGCCGAGGCGGCCTCTTGTCATGCGGCGACGCGCTAGGCGCTCGTCGCGCAGGATAGCAGCGAGTTAGACGCGCTTGATGAAGCGGCCGTCGCGGGTGTCCACCTGGACGATCTCACCCTGGTTCATGTACATCGGGACCTGGATGACAGCGCCGGTCTCCAGCGTGGCCGGCTTCGTGCCGCCCTGGACGGTGTCGCCCTTGAAGCCCGGGTCGGTCTGGGTGATCTCCAGCTCGACGAACATCTGCGGCTCGATGCTGATGAGCTCGCCGTCGGCGTAGAGCAGGGAGGCCTCGTCGTTCTCCTTCAGCCACTGAGCGTTGTCGCCCACGACGTCGGACGGGATGGCGATCTGCTCGAAGGTCTCGTTGTCCATGAAGTAGAAGTCAGCGCCGTCGTTGTAGAGGTACTGCATCTTCTTCGTCTCCAGGCGGACCTGGTCGAACTTCGTGCCGGCGTTGAAGGTGTAGTCGACCACGCGGCCGGTCTTGATGTCGCGAAGCTTGGTGCGGACGAACGCGCCGCCCTTGCCCGGCTTGACATGCTGGAATTCGACGATGGTGCACATCTTGCCGTTGTTCATGATGCACATGCCGTTCTTGAAGTCCGCGGTAGAGATAGCCACAGAAACCCTCCTGTCACGCGCGACGGGCGCGCTGCAACGCCTGCCCGTCATGCTGCTTACAAACAATCGAATAACAAACCGCTAAATTATAACGGCCTCATGCGTGGATTTCGTGAAGACTTCGAATCCCGTCTCGGTGACGACGCCGAAATCCTCCAAGCGCATGCCGAATTTCCCCGGCAGGTAGATGCCCGGCTCCACCGTGACGACGTTGCCCGGCACGAGCAGCTCCTTGTTGCGCGGGGCGAGCACCGGCTCCTCGTGGATGTCCATGCCCACGCCGTGGCCCAGGCCATGGCCCATGCGCCCGCCGAAGCCGCCCTCGGCCAGGATGTCCTCGGCCAGCTGGTGCATCTCAGCGCCCGTGACGCCCGGGCAGATAGCGGCCTCTACGGCCTCGTTCGCCGCGCGCAGCGTCTCCCACGCGCGCAGCATCTCGCCCTCGGGAGTGCCCAGGAACACCGTGCGCGTCATGTCCGAGCAGTACCCACGCGCCTTCGCGCCGAAGTCGAGCACGACGCATTGGCCGGCCTCGAGCACCGTCTCGCCCGGGATGGCGTGCGGGCTCGCGCCGTTAGCGCCCGTGGCGACGATTGAGGAGAACGCCAGGTTCTCCGCGCCATGGCGGCGCATGAAGTCCTCGAGCTCGATCTGGACAGCGCGCTCGGTCATGCCCGGGCGCATGAACGCCACGATGTGCGCGAACGCGGCGTCGGTGATGGCCTGCGCCGATTTCATGCGCTCGATCTCGCCGGCGTCCTTCACGGCGCGCAGGCCGAAGACGAAGTTGGTCGTCTCGCGCAGGTCGGCCCAGAGGGGGGAAGAGGGCGCGGACGCAGGCACGACGGGGGCTGCCGCCCGAGCGGGGGCAGCGGGCGTCGAGCCCGCGCTATCTGCAGCAGCGTCCTCCCCCGCCGCGAACGCGCGCTCGAGACGGCGGTACTCCGCGAGCGTCATGTCATCCTCGATGCAGAGGACGAAGCGCTGCGCGGCCTCGGGGCAGCCGCCCGCGCTTGCCGCTTCGCCCGAGGCGTTCGCCGCGTCATGCGCATCGCCTGCCGCAGCCCGAACGACATCGCCCGCCGCAGCCTGAACGACCTCTGCCGCCACCTCCGCGTGCGGGCGGCGGGACGCGTCCACCTCGATGGGCGTGCCCTGCGCCGCTGCCTCGCACGCAAGCGAGTAGCGCGAGTCCGTGTGAAGCACCGCACGCTCGGCCGTGACGACGAGCGCGTGCGCGGCCTCGTCGTCGAACACGCCGTCGAACGCCGTCAGCCACGCAATGTTCGAGGTGCCGCGCGCGTAGAACGCGTCGATTCCCGCTTCCTTGCACGCCGCGCGCACGCGCGCGATGCGCGCGGCGGACGCCGATCCCGCACTTGCAGCCATGTTCGTCCTCCTTCGTCACGCCAGCCCTTCGCTCGGCCCACGCAAGCCGAAACAGAGCGAAACGGCACCCAGAACAGGCAAAGGCGCAAAGGCGCGCACCCAGCCCGCCCGAAGGCGCCGCACGACCTACCTCGCGCGTCTTACGCGCGCTTCGTGGCCATCCACGCTTCCAGCTGATCGAGCACCGCGCTGTCGTCCGGGGACTCGACCGACCAATCGCCCGCGTCGTGCACGAGCACGTAGCGCAGCTTGCCGCCGCGCACCTTCTTGTCGCCCTTCATGCACGCGAGCACGTCGGCCGGCTCCGCCGCGAAATCGAGCGCCGGCAGCCCCAGCGCGTCGAGCAGCTCGTCCTGCGCCTGCGAGAACTCCTCAGAGCCGTGCCCGCACGCCACAGCAAGGCGCGCCGCAAAGCGCATGCCCTCGGCCACCGCATGGCCGTGCGAGTAGACCCCGAAGCCCGCCAGCTTCTCGACCGCGTGGCCGTAGGTGTGGCCGTAGTTCAGGCACTCGCGCACGCCGGCGCTCTCATGCTCGTCGCGAGCCACGACGTCTGCCTTGAACGTGACGCAGCGCGCGATGGCCTCCGTCACGACCTCCGGGTCGCGCGCCGCCATGGCATCAGCGTGCTCCATGAGCCAGAAGAAGAAATCATCGCCCTCCACGGCTGCGGACTTCGCCACCTCGCCGCAGCCGCACGCCCATTCGCGCTCGTTCAACGTCGCGAGCGTGTCCGTGGACGCGCACACGTACAGCGGTTGGCAGAACGTGCCCACCAGGTTCTTGCCGGCGTCCAGGTTGATGCCGGTCTTACCGCCCACTGACGAGTCCACCATGGCAAGCAGCGTGGTGGGCACCTGGGCGAACGGCACGCCGCGCATGAACGTGGACGCTACGAAGCCCGCGATGTCGCCCACCACACCGCCGCCGAGCGCCACGACGAGCGCGTCGCGCCCGAGCTTCGCCTCGGCCATGGCCTGCCACAGCTCCGCCGCGCACGCCACGGACTTCGACTCCTCGCCTGCTGGCACGGTGACCGCCACGGTGCGGAAGCCCGCCGCCTTGAGCGAGGCGCGCACCGGCTCCAGGCACAGCGGCCCGACGGTGCTGTCGGTCAGCACGAACGCGTCCGGCGCCGCGCTCACAGCGCGCAGCTTCGCGCCCAGGCCCTCAAGCTGGCCCGCGCCGATGCGCACGTCGTAGGGTGCCTCGTTCGGGATGTTCACGATGACTTTGATGGCCATGGCCGTCCTTTCCTGGAGCTCCGTGCTCCTCTGCGGCTTCGTTCGGAGAGAGGGCGCGAAGGCGCCGTCAGCGCATTATGCCTCCTCGCGGCAAAGCACCCCTTCGCGCTCGAGGATGCTCGCCACCTCGTCGGCAATCTGAGGAACCGTGCGCCCCATGGTGCTCACCTTCGCGTCCGCAGCCTCCTCATAGCGCGGCATGCGCTCGACAATCGTACGACGCGCGGTGTCCAAATCCTTGAACAGCGGGCGCGAGGCGGTGTTGGGAATGCGCGCCGCCGCTTCGTCGGCCGTGACCTCCAAGTACACGACGAAACCCGCCTCGCGCATGATCGATCGGTTTTCCTCGCGCAAAGGGGCGCCGCCGCCGCAACCGATCAGGCGCGGAACGCGCGCTGCCAGGTCTCGCAGCACCTCGGTCTCCTTCGTGCGGAACGCCTCTTCTCCCTCTTCGGCGAAGATGTCGGCGATCACGCGGTCTTCCTGGAGTTCCAAGTACTCGTCCGCGTCGACCGACATAAGGCCGCGCGTGACCGCAAGCTGCTGAGCGACGCTCGTCTTGCCCGCGCCCATGAACCCGATAAGGAACACGGGCTTTCGCAGAACCCAACGACCGCGGCGCGGCACCCTCCCGTCGTTCATGCGTCATCCTTTCGAACGCACGGCGCGCCTCGGACGGCGCGCCGTCGTGGCAATTCCGGTTAGCGCGACATGGTCTTGACGCGCTGGCGGTACGATTTTATGGCAGCCCGTATGTCCGTCATGTTATCGCGCCCGAATTTTTCCAGGTACGCCTCGGCCAGGACGAACGCCACCTCTGCCTCAGCCACGACGGCGGCGGCGGGCACGGCGCAGACGTCGCTGCGCTCCTTGCTGGCCTCCTCGGGCTCGAGCGTGTCGATGTTCACGGTCTTGAGCGGGCGCATGAGCGTGGGAATAGGCTTCATGGCAGCCGTGATGACGAGCGGCAGGCCCGTGGTCATGCCGCCCTCCAGGCCGCCCGCGCGGTTCGTGGTGCGCGTGAAGCCGCCCGGCTGCTCGCAGACGATCTCGTCATGCACGTCGGAGCCGGGGCGCTTCGCCACGTCGAAGCCGATGCCGAACTCCACGCCCTTGATGGCCGGGATGGAGAAGAGCGCGCCGCCGAGGCGCGCCGTCAAGCGCTCGCCGCGCTCGGCGTAGCCGCCCAGTCCGGGCACGAGGCCGGTCACGATGACGCGGAACTCGCCGCCGAGCGTGTTGCGGTCCTGGCGCGCGCGGTCGATGGCGCGCTTCATGGAGGCGGTCGTCGCCTCGTCGGGGCAGCGCACTTCGCTCGTCTCGATGTCGAGCGGGCTGTACGGCAACGTCAGAAAGTCCGCGCTGCCTTCGTCGAACTCCACCGAGCCGATGCGGCGCACGTAGGAGTACACCTCCACGCCCACCGACGCCAAGAACTCGCGCGCGATGCCGGACGCCGCCACGCGCGCCGCCGTCTCGCGGGCGCTCGCGCGCTCGAGGATGTTGCGGCAGTCGTCGGTGTCGGTCTTGATGACGCCGAGCAGGTCTGCGTGGCCAGGACGCGGCGTGGTCTCGCGCTTGAGGTCCTCCGGAGCATCTCCGAAGACGGCCATGCGGTCGGTCCAGTTCTCCCAATCGCGGTTGGCCACTTGCAGCGTGACCGGCGTGCCGAGCGTCTTGCCGAAGCGCACGCCAGAGAGCACGCGCACCGTGTCGCGCTCGATCTGCTGGCGTCCGCCGCGGCCGTAGCCGGACTGGCGGCGCGCCAAATCCGCGTTGATCTGCTTCTCGGAAATCTCGAGGCCGGCAGGGACGCCGGAGACGATGGCCGTCAACGCCGGGCCGTGGCTTTCTCCTCCTGTGACGTAGCGCATGCGCAGCTCCTTGCTTCGTGGTTCGCGCAGGCGATTCTAACACGAGGTGCAGGACGCGGCCTGATGGCAGGCCCTCTCGCCTGCAAACGGAAACGTGGAGGAAACAGGGGTGCCCGCTATGCGCGTGGTGCCGGATCGTGCCGGGCGCTGCGAAGGTGGAGCTCCCAGGTGCCCGCTATGCGCGCGTGGTGCCGGGGCCGTGCGCCGGGCGTTCGGCCGCCTCCGCGGCAACGGCGCCTTCGGGCACGGACTCGGGCCCGCCTTCGGGGCGCATGTCGCCGATGAACACGCGCTCCACGTGGCGCAGCATGAGCGTGTGCTTGAGGTCGGCCTCTGCCAGGGGCAGCACCATGTACACGGGCATGCCGAGGAAATGGCCGCCCATGCAGTCCGTGATGAGCTGGTCGCCGATGACCACGGTGTCGCGCCGCTTCGCCCCGATCTTGCGCATGGCAGCCAAGAACGCGGGCGGCAGCGGCTTTACCGAGCGCGCCACGAGCGGCAGCTCCAGGCGGGCTGCCAGGTCGAAGACGCTCTGATGCCAGTTGTTCGAGACGAGGCAGAACCCCGCGCCCGCCGTGCGCGCCCGCGCGAGCCACGCCGCAACGTCGCGCGGCACTTCGCCGGTCTCGCGCGAGAGGATGGTGTTGTCCACGTCGAGCAGCACGTGCGTGCGCCCTGCGCCCAGCAGGTCGCGCTCGATGTCGACGCGGGTGATGCGGGAGAAGAACCGCTCAGGCCGCATGAACGCCATGACGACTCCTGCCCTTAGGACGTGGCGATGGCGTTCTGGTGCTGGTCGTAGTCCTGGCTGAAGTAGTACTGCATCTGGCCGGACTCGTCCGTGGCGAAGTAGAAGTACAGGTAGTCCGTCTGCTCCGGAGCGCACGCAGCCTGCAAGCTGGCGATGCCCGGCGAGCACACGGGACCGGCGGGCAGGCCGCGGTTCAGGTACGTGTTGTACGGGCTCTCCACCTGCAGATCCTCCGGCGTGGGGTCGCCGCCGATGACGTAGGCCACCGTGGCGTCGCTCTGCAGCGGCATGTCGGCTGCCAGGCGGTTGTAGAACACCGAGGACACCGTGGCGCGGTTGTCGTCCGCAGCCTCCTTCTCGATCACGGACGCCAGGATGAGCGTCTGGTACGGAGTGAGGTTGTGCTGCTCGGCGTGCGAGTAGTCGAGCGATGCCGTCTCGTCACGGTACTGGTCGAGCATCTGGCGCAGCACGGTGTCGGCTGTGGCGCCTTCCACGATCTCGTAGGTCTTCGGGAAGAGGAAGCCCTCGAGCGAGTTGTCGTAGGCGCCCTGCGTGAACGGGTAGTCCGCGGCGTACGCAGGCGCGTTGTGCACGGCGGCGGCGAAGTCCTCCGCGGTGATGGCGCCCTGGTAGGCCTCTGCCACCGTCTGGGCAACCTGCGCGGCGGTCATGCCCTCGGGCACGGTGAACGTGGCCACCTCGGGGCCCGCCTGCAGCACGCCCACGACCTCTTCGAGCGACATGCCGCCCGTGAACGTGTACGTGCCCGGAGCGAGCGAAGTCTCGAGGCTGGATGCCTGCGAGGTGAAATCGGACGAGGAGGCGATGAGGCCCGCGTCGAAGAGCTGCGAGGCGACGTCCGACAGGCCGGCGCCGGATTCCACGGTGATAGCGGCCTCCTGGCCGTCGGGGAGCATCTCGTTGGCGGGGCCGGTGCAGCCGCGCACGAGGGAGACGACGCCGAAGATGACGGCGGCAAGGACCACGAGCACGATCACGCCGCACACGATGGCGGGCGCCTTGCTGCGCTTCGGGCGGATGGCGGACGTGTCGTACGTCCGGAATTCGCGCTCGCCGCGCGCATGGGCAGCGCGGGCAGCGTGGGTGGGGCGCTCGGAGTACGTAAGGCGACGATGCCGCATGAGGATGAACCTTTCTGCTAGTCTTGCACGCGCGCGTCAAGCCACGCCTGCAGGAACACACATGCCGCTATCATATCGACTTTTCCGCGCATCTCCCGCTCTGATAAGCCCTTTTCACGCAAACTCCGCTTGGCCTCCTGCGAGCTCAAACGCTCGTCGGAGAACTCGACCGGGAGTTCGGCCGCCTGCGCGATGCGCTGCGCCTGCTCGCGAATGCGCTGCGCCTGCGGGCCCTCCTCACCCGCCAGCGTCATCGGCAGGCCGCACACCAGAAGCTCGGGCTCCCAGTCTTCCAGCAGACGGCGAAACGACGGCGCCTTCTGCAGCACCTCAGCCGCAGGCAGCACCGCGATGGGCGACGCCACGCGCTCGCCCGGGTCGCTCACCGCGACGCCGATGCGCTTCTCTCCGATATCAAGCGCCATAATGCGCATGCCTGCATCCTTTCTCGTTGGGACGGGAGCTCCGGGCGACCGGCGTGCGCCGCGCCTCATATCTTCGCCCTGCCTTCGATCAGGCCTGGCGTTTGGAGCCGGGTACCGCCTCCAAGCTCGCCATCGAGGCTACGGTGCCAAAACAGATACGATTCGGCCACGACGTCCAACTATCGCCGGCCGCACAGCCGAGGCTTTTGGCCTCGATCCCAGGCGAGCTTTGCGGCGGAGGCTCCGCGCAATCGGCGCGGCGCACGCCGCCCACCCGGAGCCTCCGCATGCGAAAAGGGCCGAGGCGGTGCCTCGGCCCTTGGCTGTCCTTATTTCACCAGCATCTCTCGGGCTGCGTCGAGCGCGGCGGGGATGCCTTCGACGTCCTTGCCGCCAGCCTGGGCCATGGTGGGCTTGCCGCCGCCACCGCCCTTGACGCACGGCGCGATGGCCTTGATGACGGCGCCGGCGTTGAAGCCCGCCGCCACGGCCTCGTCGGTGCCGGCAGCCAGCAGGATGGGCGTGCCGTTGTTGTTCGAGGCGAGCACGACGGCGCCCGGCTTCGGCATGCGCGCGCGGACGATGTCCCACGCGTTGCGCAGGCCGCCGGCGTCCACCTGCTTGATCTCGGCGATGACGAGCGGGTACCCCACGTCGATCATGCCCTCGAGCAGCTCTGCGCCCTCGCTTTCGGCGGCGCGCTGCTTGTTCGCCTTCATCTTGGACTGCAGCTCCTTGATCTGGCGCAGGTTCGCAGCAGTGCGCTCGCTCACGTCGAACAGCGGCACGCGCAGCTCGGCGGCCGTCTCGCGCAGCTCGTCCTCGACCTTGCGCAGGTAGGCCAGCGCCTCGTAGCTCGTGAGCGCCTCGATGCGGCGGATGTTCGCGCCGACGCTGGACTCGGAGACGATCTTCATGAGGCCGATCTCGGCGGTGTTGCGCACGTGGCAGCCACCGCAAAGCTCCTTGGAGAACTCGCCGGCCTCGACGACACGGACCACGTCGCCGTACTTCTCGCCGAACAGGCCGATGATGCCCGCCTCGCGCGCGGCGTCAAGCGACGTCTCGTAGATGGTGGTGGGGACGGCCTGCATGATGATCTCATTCGCGCGGGCTTCGATAGCAGCCAGCTGCTCGGGCGTGACGGCCTCGAAGTGCGTGAAGTCGAAGCGCAGACGATCCGGGCCGACGTAGCTGCCGGCCTGCTTCACGTGGTCGCCCAGGACCTCGCGCAGCGCGGCGTGCAGAATGTGCGTGCCCGTGTGGTTGCGCGTGATGCGGGCGCGCCGCTCGGCGTCGACGCGCGCGGTCACGGCGTCGCCCACGGCAAGCGCGCCCTCGACGACCTTCGCACGGTGGCAGACCAGACCCTTCTCCGGAGCCTGGGCATCGGTCACCTCAGCGCGGGCGCCCTCTGCCACGATCTCGCCGGTATCGCCTACTTCGCCGCCCATCTCGGCGTAGAACGGCGTGGCGTCGAGCACGACCTCGCCCTCCTGGCCGGCCTCCAGGCGCTCGACACGCTCGCCGTCGCGCAGGATGGCGGCCACGCGGGCTTGCGCCTCGGTCTCGTCGTAGCCGACGAACTTCGTGGCGCCGACTTCTTTCAGAACCTCGGCGTGCACGCCGCCGTAGGTGCTCCATGCTGCCTCGGCGTCCGCCTTCGTGGCGGCGCGAGCGCGGTTGCGCTGCTCTTCCATGCAGGCGGCGAAGCCCTCTTCGTCAACCGTGATGCCGCGGCCGGCGCAGATCTCCTGCGTGATCTCAATCGGGAAGCCGTAGGTGTCGTGCAGGGTGAAGGCGGTCTCGCCGTCGAGCACCGTGCCCTCGAGCGCGTCGAGCGCCTCGTCTAGGAAGACCTGGCCCTGGCGCAGCGTGGCGCCGAAGCGCTCTTCCTCGGAAAGGACGACGCGGTCGATAAGCTCGCGATTCTCGGTGAGCTCGGGGTACACATGACCCATGAGCTCGGCGATCTTCTCGATGTAGTTCGCCAGGAACGGGCCTTCGATGCCCAGCATGTGGCCGCGCATGACCGCACGGCGCAGCAGGCGGCGCAGCACGTAGCCGCGGCCTTCGTTGGACGGCAGGATGCCGTCACCGATCATGAACGTGACGCTGCGGCTGTGGTCGGCCACGATGCGCAGCGAGAGGTCGTCCTCGTCGTTGTCGTGGTAGGCCTTGCCCGACAGGCGCTCGCCCACGGAGATGAGGTCGCGCAGGACGTCGGTCTCGTAGTTGGTCTGCACGCCCTGCATGATGGCCGCGATGCGCTCGAGGCCCATGCCGGTGTCGATATTCTTGGTGGGCAGCTCCTTGAGCGTGCCGTCCTCCTGGCCGTCGTACTGGGTGAACACGCAATTCCAGTACTCCAGGAAGCGGTCGCAGTCGCAACCGGGCTTGCAATCCGGGCTGCCGCAGCCGAACTCGGGGCCCTGGTCGTAGTAAATCTCAGAGCACGGGCCGCACGGGCCGGTGGGGCCGGCGCGCCAGAAGTTGTCGTCCTCGCCGAGCTTGGAGATGTGGTCCTCGGGCACGCCGAGCTCTTTCCAGATCTCGATGGTCTCGTCGTCGTCTTCGAAGACGGTGAAGTACAGGCGCTCCTTCGGCAGTTCCAGCACTTCGGTGGAGAACTCGTACGCCCAGGCGCACATCTCCTTCTTGAAGTACTTGCCGAAGCTGAAGTTGCCGAGCATCTCGAAGAAGCTCAGGTGACGGCCGGTGGTGCCGATAATGTCGATGTCGTTAGTGCGGACGCACTTCTGCACGGTGGTGGTGCCGATGTAGGGCTCCGGCCATTCCTTCACGTGCAAGAAGTACGGCTTGAACTGCACCATGCCGGCGCTCGTCAGCAGAAGCGAGGGGTCGTCGGGGATGAGCGAGGAGCTGGGCCAGCGCTGGCATCCTTTCTCCTCGAAGAACTTCAGGTACTTTTCACGGATCTCTGCCGAGGTCATGTACTGCATGGTCGTGTCTTTCCTGCTTTCTGCCGTCTGTTCGCCTGCGGTACGAACGACGCGGCCGGAACCTCGGCCGCGTCGTTCGCGCATCGTTTCATTCTACTGTTTCCTGCGCTTTCCGGTAGGAGATTCTTTCCCACCGGCTTTCGCGATCTTCTCGCCGATGCCCTCGAGCACGGGGATGGGCGATGTGGAGTCAGGATGGGGCGAGGTGGCGTCGTTGAACGGGTTGACGTCCTCGCCGATCGTGCCTTGGAAGAATACACCATCTTCGGCAACCAGGTGGCGCCCGGTGCGTTTTTCGAAATAGTACACGAACACGGCCTTAGCCACGGCCACCGCCGGGATGGACGCGAGCATGCCGATGAGCGAGCCGGGCAGCTCGCCCATGGCGCCGCCGAGCGCCGACCCTGCCATCAACGCGATGATGGTGAGCGCCGGGTGGACGTCCACCGAAGACGCCATGATTCGAGGGCTCACGAACGTGTAGACGATCTGCTGGATAGCGATGGTGGCCACGAGCGCCACGAGCGCCACGAACGGGCTCACGAAGATGCCCACGAGCGCGGCGAGCGCGCCGCCGAACCACGGGCCGATAATCGGGATGATGTTCAGCAGGCCGGCGATGACGCCGAGCGCCACGTAGTTGCGGATGCCGAGGACGCCGAAGACGACGGCGCAGCCTATGCCGATGACGGCGCACTGCAACAGCGTGCCTTTGATGTAGCCGCCCATGACGCGCGTGAACGTGACGTGCAGAAAGTCGAGCGTTTCCTCGTGCTCGGGACCGAACAGGCGCTTGACCTCACGGCCGAGAGCGGGAAGCTCAAGGAGCATCCAGTACGCCACGACGAGCGCGAAGCCGATGGCCACGAACGTGTTCGCCACGCCCGAGCCGAACGCCATGATGCCGCCCGCGCTCTGGCGCGCCACGTCGCCCGCGGCGTCGGAGAGCGTGGCGAGCGCGGTCTCGAGCCACTGATGGACGGTGTCGTTTTGGAAGACGTCGGCGTATTGCGCGTACAGGCCGCTCACCCACGAGGAGATACGGCTGATATAGCCCGGGGCCGACATGACAAGGTCGTGGAACTGGCCGCCCACGCCGAGCGCCGGCGAGCACATGAGGTAGACGACGACCGCAAGGACGCCGACCATGACCACGTAGGCGACCGCCGTGCCGATGCCGCGCCCAATGCCGCGCGCCTCCAGGTTGTTCACGATGCCGCGCAGGCAGAACACGATGATGACCGTCCAGATGAGGATGGCCATGGGCGTTGCGAGGATGTCGAGCAGGTAGATGACCACGCCGAGCAGCGCGATGACGCCGATGGCGCCCCATACCTGCAAGCAGCGGCGCTTGAGCTTGGCGAACGAGCGCAGGCCGTCCTCGTCGCGAGCCGTCAGGCCGCTTGGGCTGTCAGGGTCCGACGGCGGCGCCGCGGCCGTGCGCCCGGAGCGCGCGTTGGCGTTTTCCGGTGCAGTCTGGACGGCGTCGCGGTCGTCGGCCACGTCTTTGGCGGCCGGGGCGTTCACTTCGGGAAGCTGCATGCTGATCCCTCCAATCGCAGTGCAGCGGGACGGACGCCTAGCGGGCGCCCTCTTCCTCGACGGGCGTGTAGGTCACGTACTGCTCGCCACCGCGCGCGGCAGCTTTCGCGGCCTGCGCCGCCTCGCGCGGGGT
>CASEJD010000148.1 GCA_949288145.1 uncultured Coriobacteriia bacterium | reverse complement strand
GGACCACGTGGGCGTGGTCGGGCCGAACGGCGCCGGCAAGTCGACGCTGCTCGCGCACCTGCGCACGCTTGCGCCCGAGGACGTGCGCGTCCTCGACGTCCCGCAGGAGGTCTCGCCCAGCGTCCGCGACCGCACGCTCGAGTCCATCACGAAGTTGAGCCCTGCAGAGCGCGGCAGCGTGCTCTCAACCATCGCCCAGCTTAACTCGGATCCCGACCGCGTACTCGCCGGGAGCACGACGAGCCCCGGTGAGCTTCGCAAGCTCATGCTGGCGCTCGGTTTGTTGCATGAGCCGCAGCTTGTGCTGATGGACGAGCCCACGAACCACCTCGACCTGCATTCGGTCGAGGCGCTCGAGCGCGCGCTGGCGGCCTACCCGGGCGCGCTCGTGCTCGTCAGCCACGACCGGCCGTTCCTCGCCGCGTGCACGAACCGCACGTGGGAGGTGGATGAAGGTATCGTGCGGGAGCGCTTCTAAGAGCGCTCCCGCCTTGGCTGCTTACGATGGTTACGCTTCAGGCAGGGAAAGCGAGCGCAGCTCAACGCTCCGCTCAGAGAGGCGCATGAGGATCGTCGCCAGCTGGGCGCGCGTCACGTCGCCCGCCGGGTCCAACAGGCCGGAGTCCGCATAGCCCTGCAGAATGCCTTTGCCCACGGCCCAGGCCACCGCATCAGACGCCCAGTCGCTCACCGTGATGCCGTCCGGGAACCAGGATACGTCGCCCGTGCCCGCCGGCTCACCGGCCAGGCGCCACAGCATGGTGGCCAGCTGCTCGCGCGTGAGCACGTCATCGGGACCGAACGCGTCTCCGTAGCCTTCCACCAGTCCTTCCGCGCTCGCCCATGCCACGGCGTCCTCGTACCACGCGCCCGGCGCGCAGTCCGCGAACGGCGCGTCGACCGTCACGGCAGGCTGCTGCGCCAGGTTGTAGAGCACCTGCGCCATCTGGGCGCGCGTCGTGACGTCGTCAGGTCCGAACGCTGCAGGCTCCTCGCCGTAGCCAGTCATGACCTGCGCGCGAACCGCCCAATCGACGCCCTCGTGGTACCACTGGCCTTGGTCGATGTCAGCGTAGCCTTCCGTGGGGCACGTCTGACCGCTTGCCTTCTCCAGCGCCAGGTACGGCAGGCGGTAGAGCGCGCCAGTCACCGTATCGCTGTCGTCCGTGGCGTCGAAGGCGTTGGCGTACACGTCGCCGTCGAACGCCGCGAACGATGAGATCACCGCGCCGGACGAGAACGCTGCCGTGCCGTAGGAGCCCAGGCCCATCCAGGTCCGCTCTGCAAGGTCGATATACGCCAGGTCGCTGCCGCCCTCGTCGGTGGCGACCGCCATCAAAAGGCCGTCGCCGAACTGGGCCGTGGAAGACCACATCAGCGCGACCATTTCCTCGTCAGCAACGTCCGTGCCCACAAGCGCCCCTTCGTCGGACCATGCGCCCGCATCAGCATCGTAGGCAAGCGCATGGAACGAGCCCGCGCTTGTGCTCATATCGGAGATGACGCCCGCAAGCGCGCGGAGCGCGCCCTCCGTCGCAGCAAGGCCCGTCACGATAACGTCCGCCGTATCCCCGACCGTGGCCCTGCCAGCAGGCCGAAGCTCGTCGGAGCCGGCGTCAGCCCGGTATAGGTACGTGTAGGCATGCTGCTCGCCCGCGCTGTCATTCGCGACGAACGAGACCGCGGCGATCACGCGGCCGTCCACGACCGTGACGCTGCTCTTATTAATCATCGAGCTGCCCGGGGCCGAACCTTCGCACACGCGCTCGACCTCTTCGAACGGCGCCCAGACATTCTGCTCAGCATCGTAAACCGCGCAGTACGTGACGAACGCGTTGCCCGCAGCACCGCCAGACAACTCCTGCAGGTACACCGCGAAGAGCTTTCCATCCCGCATGGCGTAGGCGACATTGCTGCGCGCGCCTTCTTGTCCCAGCGCAGGCGGAGTGGCAAGCACCTCCCACACCCCGCTCTCCGGACAGTCCGTGCGGAACAGGTACGAGCCGTCCGCCGCCGCGAGGTACAGCGCGTCCCCGCCGTCCACGAGCACGCCAGACGCGTGCTTCGCCTCCACGTCCGGAGGCAGCTCGCTCACGTACTCGAGCGCAGATGGGGCCGTGCGCTCCGGCAGCACGTAGGACGCGCGGTGCACGCGACCGGTGGACGCGTCCGTCACGTCAACGCGGTGCGCTTCGCCGTCGAACGCCTCCGCGGGAACCGCGAAGGTAACAGCGTTGTCGGACTGCGCCACCACCTCAACTGACGCGCCGTCGAGCGTCACGCTCGCATCGCCGAGCGCGTAGCCGTGCGCGGTCGCCGTCCCGGCCGCCACGTCCGCGTCGACCGACCACGTGTTCGCGCTAATGGATGCCGGGTCCAAAACGGTATCCCAGTCGAAGCGACCGTCAGTGGCGGTGTGCTTCTCCATGCCCAGGAACGCGGTGTCGCTGATCGGCACGGTGCCGCCCACGATCATGCCGCGCAGCTCGAGCGGGCTGGCGTCGGGATAGAGCGCCGCGAGTTGCGCGGCGGATCCCGCCACGAGCGGAGACGCCATAGACGTGCCGCTCATCAGGGCGTACGGTTCGTACGCGCTCGTTTCGGACGTCACGTCCTCACCGGCGACCTTGCCAACGCCCACGCCGGTCAGCGTGCCCGAGTACACGCCCGTGGTAGCCGCCGCATCCATGTTGTTGGCGAGCATAACGACCACGCCGTACATCGCGCGCTGGCACTCAGGGTACGTTGCCGCGACAGCGGTCGAGACGATCGCGTAGTTGTCCATGGGAATCTGCACCATGCTGTTCGCCGCAACCTGAGGCAATCCGGACTCGTCGTACACGGCCAACTGCGCGACGGCGTTCATGCCCGCGTTCTCGGGCGAAGCCTCGGCGTCGATACGCGCGGCAACGCCCAAGGCGTAATCGGACGCCGGCTCCGACGAACCGTAGAAGGGGTTGTCCGCTGCCCACGTCACCTGCACCCGGTAATACGCGATGGGAGCGGATAGCTTGCTCGCGTCGACCGTGAACCGCAGGCCGAGCTCCCCCGCCACGGCGTCCGGCTCGTACGTCACGGTGAGCGCCTCGTAGTCGGAGGCGGCGACCGCTTGCCCGTCGCTTCGAACGAGCGACACCTGGTACGCGTCCTGATGCTCTGCGTAGTCGGCGAAGTCCTGATAGTACAGCAACTCCCTGCCAGCCTGGTGCGACAAGAGCGGATCGAAGAATGAGCTCGCCGCGCGCGTGCTGACCGTGGAGAGGATGTTGGAGCCCGGAGCGGCCACGTCGACTTCCGTCTCGTTGTAGTTCGAGAACGAGGAAAGCGCGTTGTACGAGTTCGAGGACGCCACCGCGATGGCATACGGGCTCTGAAGCCCGATGCTCGAGGCGTACTCGGGCTTCGTCGAAGTGTCGACAGCCTCGTTCATGGCGGAGAAGAACGAAAGCGCGCCCGCCTTGCCCGCCTGGTTGACCAGGTAGTCAAGGACCGGTGCGTAGAACCCAGCGTTGTACGAGTTGTTAACGGCCACCACGTTCTCGCCCGCCAAGAGCGCGCCCACGACGTACTGGTACGACTCGACGGCAGCGCTCGTGAGCGGCGAGCCGCCGGTGGCGTCGGTGGCGATTTTGAGCGCCATGATCTTCGTGTCGGAGGACGCGCCCGCGATGCCTTCGGCATTGTCCGTGGTGGCAGCGATGATGCCAGCGCAGTGCGTGCCGTGCGAATCGCTTGACGTTTGGCCCGTCGGGCGCGGGTCGCTGTCATGGTCGCCGAAGTCGTACCCGTGCGATCCCGCCTCACCCGGCAGTCCCGGGATGCCGGGGTTCGTCCACAGACTGTCCGCCAGGTCGGGATGGTCCGTGTCCACGCCGGTGTCGATGACGGCGACGATGTTCTCCTCCAGCGTGCCGGAAGCCTGCGCCTGCTCGCGCGCCGCCAATGCGGCTTCAAGGTCGATGGAGGCGTCGCCTTCGTGCAGGTAGCCCTGCCACGCAGTGTAGTACGGGTCGTCCACCGTGGCGCCTGCTGCGGAGTCCGGCTCCTCGGCCGCCGGCTCGCCAGCCGCGCCCACAGCGGCGTCGGGCTTTTCAGCATCCGCGCTCTCAAGGTCCGCCGCACTCGAATCGTCCAGTGAGGTTGCGCTCTCGGCAGTGGTCGCCAGGGCGTCCTCGGACAGCTGCGCCAGCTCCTCTTCCGCTTCTGCGTCCGTCCCTTCGTCGAAGGACAGAACGTAGTTCGGCTGGGCGGCCTCCACGCAGTCCAGCTCCAACAGCTCGGCGATCAAATCCTCCGTGCTCACGCCCTCGCGCGTGACGAGCGCCACGCGCACGTCATCGCCCGAAGGGATATCGCTGCCCGCATCTGCTTCGGCTCCTTCGACAGCGCGCGCAGAAAGCACGCCCTGCTCTTGCGCCTCGTCAACGGCGGAGAAGTCCCACGTCTGCAGCACGGACACGCCCTGGTCCGCGAGCACGGTGGCGTCATCGCCCGCAGAGCGCGCAGACGCGTCGCTTTCGACCGCAGCGGGCGTCCGGTACAGAACGAGCGCCTGCCCTTCGACGGACGGCATGTCCTCGGCCGTAGCGGGAGCGCTCGAAGATGACGGCGCCGCCTCCGACCCTTCGCCTTCCGCGCCCTCAGGGGCAGCGAGCGCCACGGACGGAGCCAGCCCGACCGCGAGCGTGAGCGCGAGCGCGCACTGCAGCGCCTTCGAAGCCAAGAATCGAGCAATCATGGGTATCCACCTTTCGTTCTCTGACGAACTGGCGTGCGAACTGCGCGAACGCACGCGAACGCTGTCCTTAATTGTACGCTTTACTCCTCAGCGCGCAGCGACCAAAGAACGAATGCCGACCGAACGGGAATGAATGCCCTTTAAACGACGAAGGGCCGGAACGCCAGGTTCCGACCCTTCGCTACCAGGAGCCTTCCGGCTCCGAACGCCTCAATGCGCACGGCAGAAACGACCGCTTCGCGAATGGCCCTACTGCTTCGGCACGACCACCGTAGGAATCTGCAAGTTCAGCAGCACGCTATGCGTGACGGAGCCGAACACCGCGCGGCCAAGCGCCTTGCGGGAGTGCGTGCCAAGCACGAGCGTACGGCATTCCTTGCTGCAGTCCACCAGCACGCGGGACGGCGCAGCGCCCTCGATGGCCTCGCCCGTGACCTGCAGGCTTGGGTACTGCTCCTTCAGACGCTCCACCAGAACGTCCAGGTTGCGCTGGAACTGCGCGCCCACGGGGCGCAGACCGCCCCCCATGGCCTCGGCGGAACGGGACAGCATGGGCGGTAGGCCCCACGCGGAGACCAGGCGCAGCGGCTCGTCGAGCAGCAGGGCCACGCGCGCGCCGAACTGGATGGCGTCGTCGCTGGAATCGTCCGGGCCAATGCCCACCACGATACCCGTGCGCTCGGCGTCCGGATCCCAGTCGGACGGGACGACGACCGTCGGGACATCGACGGAGATGGACACGCGCAGGCCTTTCGCACCGCCGATGGTCTCGCCCACGGTGGCGCCATGGTGCGAGCCCATGACGATCATGTCGTGCTTCTGTGCCGCGTCGGTCAGGCATTCCACGATCTTGCCCGTGACGACGGCCGTGCTGGCCTCGAGGTTCGGATGGCGCTCCATCATGCGGGCGCGCTCGGCCTCGAGCATCTGCTCGACGGAACCGCGCATGTCCTCCGCCGGCGTGCCGTACGCCTGGACCGCGCTCTCGTCGATGATGGCGAGCAGGGTCAGCCCTGCCCCTTCGCGCTCTGCGCTGCGCGCTGCCCACTCAAGGGCGCGCTGACCGCGCTCGGTGCCGTCAATGCCAACAACAATGCTGTTCATGCGAATACGCCTGCCTTTCGTCCTAGTGGAACATCGGAATCATGAGCCACAGCGCGAACAGCACGATGGCTATGCAGGCGGCGAAGCACACCACGGAACCCAGGCGGGCCATGAGGTGAGCGTTGCCTTCGCCGTCGACGCCGCTACCTGCCCACAAGCGCAGGCCTGTTGCGTACAGGGTGCTGATGGCGCACGCGACGCAAATAGCGACCACAAGAACCGTGACGAAGCTCGTGACTTCCTGCATGAAGAATTCCATATGACCATCCCTCCTTACGCTGCGTGGGCGGTAGCCGTGTCGGGGTTGAGTTTAACATCCGCCCGATCGTTCACGTTCATGGAGTTGACCGGATTACGGCGAGAGAGGCGGAAGATGACGAAGCCGGCGATGAGGGCCAGGACGACGGTGGCGATGACGCCAGCAAAGCCCGTCTTCGTAAGTGCGCACGCGGCGGCACCGATGACGCCGGCAGCCGGGAACGTGACGAGCCACGCGATGAGCATGCGGCCAGCAACGCTCCAGTTGACCTCAGAGCCCTTCTTGCCCAGGCCCGAGCCGATGATGGAGCCGGAGCAGACCTGCGTGGTGGACAGCGCGAAGCCCAGGTGAGAGGAAACGAGGATGGTGGTGGCGGAACTGGCCTCGGCGGCGAAGCCCTGCGGGGTGTTGATCTCCGTCAGGCCCTTGCCGAGCGTGCGGATGACGCGCCAGCCGCCCATGTAGGTGCCGGCCGCGATGGTGATGCCGCACGCGGCGATGACCCAGAGCTGCGGGTCAGAGCCAGAAGGCTGCGCGCCCACGGCGATGAGGGCCAGCGTGATGATGCCCATGGTCTTCTGGGCGTCGTTCGTGCCGTGTGAGAGCGCCACCAGGCACGCGGTGATGGTCTGGCCATGGCGGAAGCCGCTTTCGACTTCGCCTTCCTTCATGCGCTTGACGATGGCGTAGATCAAACGCGTCGCGCAGAACGCCGCCAGGCCGGCGACGACCGGCGAGACGAGCGCCGGGATGAGGACCTTCATGGCAACGGCGGCGAAGTTCACGCCCTCGACGCCCGCGCCCACGATGACGGCGCCAACCAGGCCGCCGAACAGCGCGTGGGACGAGCTGGAAGGCAGGCCGACAAGCCACGTGAGCAGGTTCCAGATAATGGCGCCGAGCAAGCCCGCTAAGATGAATTCAGGCCCGATGGTCACCTGCTGCTCGTTGATGATGCCGCCCGAGATGGTGTTCGCGACCTCGGTCGACAAGAACGCGCCGATCAGGTTCAGCGTGCCCGCCGCGATGACCGCGGTCTTGGGCTTCAGGGCTCCCGTGGCGATGGACGTGGCCATGGCGTTGGCCGTGTCATGGAAGCCGTTCGTGAAGTCGAACGTCAGCGCCGTGATGATGACGAGGCCGACGACGACAAGCGTGAAGATGTCCATGCGGTTCTTGATTCCTCCTTCAGCGTGCAAACCCGAGACAGCGCGCACGAAGCCTCTCCCCCGTGCGGGCCTCGGCTAGTCTAGTACCCATCCGAGCAAGCTTGTGTAAAGGAAAAATCAAATATTCGTAAAGGTGTGTGAACACTTTTACGCACTTTTTACGCCACCTGGGAAAACAACGCCGTTCTGTCTGCGAAAAATCAGACCTCGGCCTCAGAGCATCCTCGCAAAGTGCCGCTCCATGAGATAATACCCCTATGGAAAACAGCTCCCAAAGATAGCAGAAAGGAGCGAGCGTGGGACGCAATCACATGACACGAACAGGCTCCGCACGGCGCTTCGCGAACGGGGCGCTCGCCATCGTGCTTGCTGCCGGCCTCGCGCCTTCGACGGCATTCGCCACCGAAACGACCGGCAACGAGCCCGGTCATCGAGCAGATGGCGCAGCAGCTCAACGAGCGGAGCACCGCGCTCGTGCAGACGCAGGGCGCGAGCCTGCTTGCCGCCAACGACGCGTACGACTACGAGGAGGGCACCGAGCCGGCCATCGCGCGCTCCGCGCTGCCCAGCTCCTACGACCTGCGCGACGAAGGCGTCGTCACGCCCGTGAAGCGCCAGAACCCCTGGAGCACCTGCTGGTGCTTCGCCGCCATCTCCGCAGCGGAAACGAGCATCCTTTCAAAGATGGGCGCCACCTACGAGGAGTTCCCGCTGGACTTGTCTGAGCGCCAGCTTGCATGGTTCGCCCGCACGCCCTTGCCGAAGGACGCCGGCTCGCAGGCGGGTGAAGGCATGTACTCCACCAACGACGACCCGAACGAGCGCCTGAACGTCGGCGGCTTTCCTTTCGTCGCCACGTCCGTCTTCTCTTCGGGCGTCGGACCCATTTCGGAGGAGCAGGCGCCGTACCGCAACAACGAGGGGCTGACCGTCACGGGACACGACGGCTATACCGAGTACTCCACGGGAGGCGACTGGTCGCTCGACGAGAGCCTGCGCTTCGCGCAGTCCTACCGACTGGAGTCGAGCAACATCCTGCCAAGCCCTGTCGGCACCAAGCTCGCGCTCGACGAGAACGGAAACTTCTACACTGCGTACGAGCACAACGAACAGGGCACCATCGCAATCAAGTCCGAGATCTTGGAGGGCCGCTCGGTCCAGATCGGCTTCTGCGCCGACGCGTCCCGTCCTGGCCAGGACACCGAGCCCATGTACATCAACACGAACACATGGGCGCACTACACCTACGACTCGCAGTACGCGAATCACGCCGTGGCCATCGTGGGCTGGGACGATGACTACAGCCGCGAGAACTTCCTTGAAGGCCATCAGCCGCCCTACGACGGCGCGTGGATCGTGAAGAACAGCTGGGGCGCCGGCTCCCAGGAGTTCCCGAACGCAGGCAACTGGGGCATCGACGAGGACGGCGACGGCGTGGGCGACGGTTACTTCTACCTGTCGTACTATGACCAAAGCCTGATGAAGCCGGAGACGCTGGACTTCGACGTGAGCGGCGACGAAGGACGTAGCTCCTACATCGTGAACGCCTACGATTACATGCCGTCCCAAGAGCTGAACATGGTGTCGTCCGCCGACCCGCTGCAGATGGCGAACGTGTTCACCGCCGAGTGCGACCAGCTGGTCACGACCGTGACCACCGAGACCTCCACCCCGTACACGTCCGTGTACTACGAGGTGTACCTGCTTGACGACAACGCCACGAACCCCACCGACGGCACGTTGGTGGCGTCCACGTCCGACACGTACCAGTACGGAGGATTCCACCAGACCGACCTGCAGCATGGCGTGGTCGTGCGCGAAGGCCAGAAGTTCTCCGTGGTGGTGACCCAACGCACGGTGACCGGCCAGTATCAGATGCAGGCGGAGTGCGCCATAGACAAAGAGGGCGCCGAGGCCATCAAGGAGATGTCCGGCATAAACATGCCCACCTACACCACGGGCGTCGTGAACGAGGGCGAGAGCTACTTCAGCGAGAACGGCGTGTGGCGCGATTGGCTCGAAGGCATCGCGGAGCTCGAAAGCCAGGCAGAGCCGCCGATTACCTACGACTTCGACAACTTCGCCATCAAGGCGTACGCCGACCCGCTGCCGCTCGAGTTTGCCGACGTGGCAGACGACGCCTGGTACGCCGATGCGGTGGACTACGCCACCTCGAACGGTATCATGTTCGGGTATGCGAACTCCAGCACGTTCGGCCCGAACGACACCATGATGCGCCAGGACGTGGCCGTCATGCTGTTCCGTTGGCTGGCTCCCGAGGAAGCCGCGAAGTACAACGATCCCGACGCTGCCGACGCGGTCAACAACGAGACCGGGCTGGCGGATGTCGCCGATGGCGCGTACTACACGCCCGCCGTCAACTGGTGCTACCGCAACGGCGTCCTGAACGGCTACGGCGAGGGAACCAACTTCGGCGTGGGCGACCCCATCACGCGCGAGATGGTCGCCACCGTGCTGCACCGCTCGATCGGCCAAGGGGGCGGCGACGCGATCAGCGGCGACTTCCCTGACAAGGCGGACGTGAGCTCCTGGGCGACGTCGTCCATGGCGTGGGCCGTGGACTTGGGCATCGTCCATGGCAGCGACGGCCTGCTCGAGCCGCAGCGCTCCATCACGCGCGCCGAGATGGCAACCATGCTGCTCAACGCGCATAACGCAGGCCTGTAGCAGGATGCGCCACAAGCGCGGCGCTCATGGAGCTGCCGCGCACAATGCAAACGCAGGGGGCACGACGCCCCCTGCGTTGTTTTATCGCCGCCCGTATTGAGTAGTCGCCGCATTCGCGGTCGCCGCCAGCCACAGCGAACCGCGAGCCGCTGCCTCACAACTGCTGCGCCCCAGCTATCGCCCCAGCCGTCGTCGCCGCTCCAACTGCTGCGCCCCTCCTACCGCGTCCCCAACCACTACCCCATCCGTAGCCGCCCCCCAGCTGCCGCTCCCAACTCCTGCGCCCCCAGCCGTCACCACCTCGCCTAACTGCTGCCCCCGCTGCCGCGTCCAACTGCTGCCCCAGCCGTAGCCGCCGCCTCAACTACCGCTCCAAACTGCTGCCAAATCCGCCGAGATGGCACATTCACCGTTTTGCTGCACGAAAAAGGCCTTCCATCTGACAAATCGGCTTTCATGGCACGGCGGAACAGCGCCCCTGCCGTGCATGAACCCCCGGTCAAAGCGCCCAACACCGATCGTTCCCCAAGTTATCCATTTCGGCTATAGTTTCGACCTGCGTTTTCTCGTATCTGTTTTCTCGCACAAAACGACAGCGCGCCCTCAGAGAAGCCTTTCGCGCGCTTCTCCATCTTTCCTCCATTCTATTCCGCACGATTTGTCAGATGAAACCGCGGTTTCGTGCACCGCGTGCTATTTCGTCGGATTTGGCAGCAAACTATCGCGACCTTCAAGACCCAGCCAACCTTTTGCAAGCTTCGGCCCTCTTGGAACCTGTCGCATTCCTGGATCCACACCCTAAAACCCCTCGCTCCCCCTTGACGCCACCCCGATAGCTCGTATACTTATGAACAGTTGCTCATATGTTGAAAGGTTTAATGATGAGCGAAGAACTGCGCGAACCTGAAGTGGCACCGGAAGACCACGCAAACGAGGATGCCGAAGGTGCCCAAGTAGAGCCCTCGCGCTGCTGTGGGTGCGCCGGCGCACAAGCCGCCCTGGAGGAAATGCCCGACGAAGAGCTCCTCTACGACCTGGCGGACCTGTTCAAGGTCTTCGCCGACACCACGCGCATCAAGATCCTCTACGCCCTCATGGGCACGGACCTCTGCGTGGCCGACCTGGCGGAGGCAGTGGGCGCCTCGCAAAGCGCCGTTTCCCACCAGCTGCGCACGTTGAAGCAGGCGCGCCTCGTGCGCTTCCGCCGCGAGGGCAAGAACGTCATCTACGCCCTTGCCGACGACCACGTCTACACCATGCTCAGTCAAGGCATGACCCACATTTGCGAGTAACTGCCCGCAGGCCCGTCAAGCCTTAAGGCTCGCACGGCACCCTGCCACGAACCCGCCGCACCCCACCCGAAAGGAGCCCCCATGCGCAAAGTATTCAAGCTTGAAGACCTGGACTGCGCGAACTGCGCCGCCAAGATGGAAGACGCCATCAACAAGATCGACGGCGTGGAGAAAGCCACCATGAGCTTCATGACGCAAAAGCTCACCATCGTCGCCGACGACGACCGCTTCGACGAGATCATGGACGAGGTCGAGCGCGTCTGCTCGAAGGTCGAACCGGACATGACCATCCTGCGGTAAGCGAAAGCGAGCAGACGCCGGCGGCCAGACCGGGCGCGCATAGCCCGCTCGTGCCATCGAGCCGCCACCGCGTCGAGGCCATCCGCACCGTCATACCCCATTTCCTGAACGCACGCCATGCCCGCCTTTCGGCAGGCTTGGCGCAGCGCGCCCTGCATAGCCCACCCACCCTAGATAGGAGCATTCATGAACAAGAAGCAGAGACGGTGGCGCAACCGCATCGTCGTGGCGCTCGTCCTGTTCGCGGTGATCTTCGCAGCGACCGAATTCCTGCCGCTCGAGGCATGGCTTGGCAGCCACACCGCGGCCGTGTGGCTGGAGTTCGTCCTCTTCCTGGTGCCGTACGCGATCGCCGGCTACGACGTGCTCTGGAAGGCGGTGCGCAACATCGGCCACGGGCAGGTGTTCGACGAGAACTTCCTCATGTCCATCGCCACCGTGGGCGCCTTCGCCATGGTGCTCTTCCCGGACACGGATCCGCACATGGCGGAAGGCGCGGCGGTCATGCTGTTCTACCAGGTGGGCGAGCTTTTCCAAAGCTATGCGGTGGGCAAATCCCGCCAGTCCATCGCCGACATGATGGACATCGCCCCCGACTACGCCAACATCGAAGTGGACGGCGCGCTCCAGCAGGTTGACCCCGACGAAGTGGCAGTGGGCGACGTCATCATCGTGAAGCCGGGCGAGCGCGTGCCGATTGATGGCACGGTGGTCGAAGGGGCCTCGCAGCTGGACACCGCCGCCCTCACCGGCGAGAGCGTGCCACGCCACGTGGAGGCGGGCGCCGAGGTCGTCTCCGGCTGCATCAACATGACCGGCGTGCTGCGCGTGCGCACCACGAAGCCGTTCGGCGAGTCCACCGTCTCACGCATCCTGGAGCTGGTGGAGAACGCCTCTTCAAAGAAGGCGCACACCGAGAGCTTCATCACGCGGTTCGCGCGGTACTACACCCCCATCGTCACCGGCGCGGCGCTTGCCATCGCCGTCATACCGCCGCTCGCCGGCATGGGCGCGTGGAGCGACTGGATCCTGCGCGGCCTCACGTTCCTGGTGGTGTCCTGCCCCTGCGCCCTGGTCATCAGCGTGCCGCTGTCGTTCTTCGGCGGCATCGGCGGCGCGTCGAAGCTGGGCATCCTAGTGAAGGGCTCGAACTACCTGGAGCTACTCGCCCAGACCGAGACCGTGGTCTTCGACAAGACCGGCACGCTCACGAACGGCACGTTCAGCGTGGTGGCCGTGCACGCCGAAGCGGACGTCGACCCTGACCTCGTGCTCTCCGTTGCTGCGCACGCCGAAGCGTACTCCGACCACCCCATCGCCCTGTCCGTGAAGGAAGCCCACCGCGGCACGATTGACCAGCAGCGCATCCGCGAGGCGCACGAAGAGAGCGGCCATGGCGTGCGCGCTTTAGTGGACGAGCGCACCGTGCTCGTGGGCAACGACAAGCTCATGCGCGCGAACGGCGTGGGTTACCACGACTGCAGGCTCGAGGGCACCATCCTGCACGTGTCGCTGGACGGCGAGTACATCGGCCACATCGTCATAGCCGACATGGTGAAAGAGGACGCCGCCGAAGCGCTGCGCAGCCTGCACGAAGCAGGCGTGACGAAGACCGTCATGCTCACGGGCGACCGCGAGGCCGTGGCGGCGGCAGTGGCGAAAGCCGTCGGAGTCGACGAGTACCGCGCCCAGCTCCTGCCGCAGGGCAAGGTGGAGGCGGTCGAAGCGCTCATGAGCGACACCGCGCAGCGCGACCTGAAGGCGAAGCTCGCGTTCGTGGGCGACGGCATCAACGATGCCCCGGTGCTCACGCGCGCCGACGTAGGTATCGCCATGGGCGCCATGGGATCCGACGCGGCCATCGAGGCGGCGGACGTCGTGCTCATGGACGACAAGCCGTCCAACATTGCCCGCGCCATGCGCATCGCGCGCAAGACCATGCGCATCGTGCGGCAGAACATCGTGTTCGCTATCGGCGTGAAGGTGGTGATCCTCGTGCTGGCTGCGCTGGGCATCGCGAACATGTGGCTGGCCGTCTTCGGCGACGTGGGCGTGGCGGTGCTCGCCATCTTGAACGCCATGCGCTGCATGAACGTGAAGGGGATGTAACGTCCTTCAGCAGTTGCCCGTGTGCACATGCCGCAGGTGGCGGCGCGCGACGTCCGCCAGGCGATAGACCGTGCGCACGGGCGTGGGACCGCGGTCCGTCAGGCGGTGGCACGGGAAGAAGCGGCTCACATGGTACGGGATCTCCGGGTCGAGCGATGCAAGCCACGCAGACAGCGCGTCGATTTCCTCCTCGGAGTCGTTCATGCCGGGCACGATGAGCGTCGTCACCTCCACATGGCAGGTCTCGCGCGCCTCCATGGCTTGGATGGTGGCGCGAACCGCCTCGAAGTCGCCGCCGACGAAGTCGTAGAAATCCTGGCCGAACCCCTTCAAGTCCACGTTCGCGGCATCGACGAACGGCAGCAGCTCTGCCAAGGGGCCGGGGTTCACCATGCCGTTCGTGACGAGCACGTTCACGAGGCCCGCCTCGTGCGCCAAGTGTGCCGTGTCGCGCACGAACTCGAAGCCCACGAGCGGCTCATTGTACGTGAACGCGATACCGACGTTGCCCCGCGCACGGGCGCGCGCCGCCTCCGCCACGAGCTCTTCAGGCGAAACCTCGCGCCACGAGGACGCGTCCGCCCCTACGGCGGCGATGCTCGCGTTCTGACAGAACGGGCAGCTCAGGTTGCAGCCGTACGAGCCCACGGACAGAATCTTGCTGCCGGGACGAAAGCGCGCGAGCGGCTTCTTCTCGATCGGGTCGAGGGCAATGGACGTGATGCGGCCGTAGTTCTCGTCCACGACGCGCCCGCCGTGCGCCACGCGCGCTTTGCAACGGCCGCGCTGTCCTTCGCGCAGATGGCACGCGTGCGGGCAGATCTCGCAGACGGCGAAATCCTCCGCTGACTCGCGCGCATCCTTCGAGGCCGCTTCTGCCGCCAGCCCCTCGCCAGAGAGCGCGGCAGCCAGAGCGACCTCTTCGCCTGCAAACCTTTCGCGTGCGCGTTTGGCATCGAGCGCGCGCGAAAACGCGCCGCGCCCCTCCCTACCGAACACAGCGCGCCTCCCCTCCGCGCTCGTGGCGGACCACCTCGAAACGCTCGAGCCGCACACCGCGCTCGCCCAGGCCAATGCCCGCTTTGCGCTTGGCGATGGCCACCTGCTGCTCCACCGTGTCCACGCCTTCGAGGTTCGGCAGCAGCAAGCCGCGCCGCCATCCCTTCGACACGATGACGCCATAGCGCACCGGGTCGAGCTCGTCCTCCGAGGCGATGGGCTCTGCCGGGAACAGCACGTCGACAGACAGCTCCAAGTAGTCGAGCTCCTCTTCGCGCACAGGCGGGAAGCGTGGGTCCTCCGAGCACGCCGCCACGCCGTTGCGCACGATTTCCTCGGCCACGCTTTTGCGCGTCGGCTCGATGGTGCCGATGCACCCGCGCAGCTCGCCGTCCTCGTGCAGCGAGACGAACACGCCGGCGCGCGATTCCAAAAGTTCGCGCGGCGTGTCGTCCGGCACCTTGATCGGACGGCCCGTGCGCACGAAACCTTCCACGCTCGCCCGCGCGAGCGCAACGTACGGGTCGACGGCGGGTGCAGCAGCATCCTCCGCCGCAACGCCCCTCGCCGCATCGTCCTCCGTCGCGCCGCCCTCCACCACGTCGCCACGAGCGTTCTCGCCCGCATCCACCGCACGCTCGAAGGCCGCGACGGCGTACCCGACGCCGAACGGCCCTTCGCAGCTCAGCAGCTCGTGACCGAACACGCCCGCAGCGCAAGGGTCGTTCGAGCCGCACGCATCCGCAGCGTCGTTCGAGCCGCACGCGCAAGCAGCGTCCG
>CASEJD010000147.1 GCA_949288145.1 uncultured Coriobacteriia bacterium | reverse complement strand
CTCGCGTCGGGCGGCGTCGCATCGCCGGCGGGCACGGTCGCTCGGCCGGTGCGGGCGAGCGCGTCCAGCGCGCCGTGCGCTTCCGCGCTCGTGAGCGGTGTGAACCGGTAGCACATAGGGTCTCCTTTCCGTCCTGCCGCGCGGTGCGCGAGCGACCTTTTCGCGCACCTTACCGCATTGTGGCGCGTAAGAAAAACCTTTCGAAAGTCGTTGACTTCGACCGCACTCCAAGGCCTAGCATCCTTCCTGGACAACGAAGCGACACGGAAAGGACGGCGAGCATGGCGGAGCAAGAGGCGCTGACGGGCGTGTGTGCGGGCATCGCGCAGACCGACCCTGAGCTGGCGGGCATCGTCGGCAGGTTCATGGACGAAGTGCGGCAGGAGGAGGCGGTGCGCCTGCCGGAGCGCACGCGTGGGCTGTGCGTCGCGGCCACGCTGCTGGGCTGCCAGGGCGTCGACGCGTTCCGCGCGGAGCTGCCGGGCATCCTTGACGCGGGCGTGACGCCTGTGGAGCTGCGCGAAGTGGTCTACCAGGCGGTGGACCACCTGGGCATCGGGCGCGTGCTGCCGTTCGTGGGCGCCATGAACGACGTCCTCGCGGCGCGCGGCGTGGAGCTGCCGCTCGAGGCGCAGGGCACGACCTCGGCGGACGACCGCCTGCAGAAGGGCAACCAGGCGCAGGTCGACATCTTCGGCGAGGGCATGCGCGCAAGCTGGGAGAAAGGGCCGGAAGAGCGCGCGGTCGTGAACCGGTGGCTCGCGGCGAACTGCTTCGGCGACTACTACACGCGCGGCGGGCTTTCGCTGGCCGAGCGCGAGCTGGTCACGTTCTGCTACCTGGCTGCGCAGGGCGGCTGCGAGCCGCAGCTCACCGCGCACGCCGGCGGCAACCTCAACATGGGCAACGACAAAGCGTTCCTGTACGCCGTCGTGCACCAGTGCCTGCCCTACATCGGCTACCCGCGCAGCTTGAACGCGCTCAACTGCGTGGACGCAGCGGCCAAGGCGCGGGCGTGATGTCGTTCGACCTCGAACGGCGGCGTCGGGGGTACCGACGGATTCTTGTCAGCACGATGCCGGCATGCCAACGCGTGCCGGACTTTGCGGGTGCCGTTCGGGCGCTCGCCGGAACCGAAAGGAGCACACGAATGGACGAGCAGAAGTTGGCGGAAGCGCGGGCGAGCCTGGGCGAGGGCATGGCCTTCCCGATCGGCGTGCCGAACGACGCGTTCGCGCAGTACTTCATCGGGCAGAGCTACCTGGCGCCGCTCACAAGCGAGCGCATCAACGTGCACAACGTCACCTTCGAGCCGGGGTGCCGCAACAACTGGCACGTGCACCATGGCGCCGGCCAGGTTCTCATCGTGGTGGGCGGCCGCGGCTGGTACCAGGAATGGGGCAAGCCGGCCGTCGAGCTCGTGCCGGGCGCCGTCATCAACATCCCGCCGGAGGTCAAGCACTGGCACGGCGCGGCAGCGGACAGCTGGATGTCGCACATCGCCTTCTCGGAGCCAGTGGAGGGCGCCACGAACGAATGGCTCGAGCCGGTGGACGACGAGCAGTACGCGGCGGTGCGGTAAACACCTGGTAAACAGCGCGCGAAAAGTTCGCGAAGGAACGGCGAAGCGGGCAGGGCGGAGGTCCTGCCCGCTTTTTCGTGCGCTATAATCGCAGGCCGTTTGCACGACGACAGAAAGGTGGGCGCATGGCAGGGAAGGGCGGCATGACGGCGAAGGAGTGGCTTCCGCTCATCGGCCTTGCGTTCTCGGCGTTCATGATGAACACGTCCGAGTTCATGCCCATCGGCCTTTTGGTGGACATCGCGGCGGACTTCTCCATGACCGAGGCGGAGGCCGGCGTCATGATCTCCGTGTACGCGCTCGCGGTGCTCGTGCTGTCGCTGCCGCTCATGATGCTCGCCTCGAGGTTCGCGTTCAAGGGGCTCATGCTCGCGGTGATCGGCGTGTTCGGCTTGGGGCAGCTGCTCTCGGCGGTGGCGCCGAGCTTCGCGCTGCTCGTAGCAGCGCGCCTCGTGGTGGCGAGCGCGCACGCGGTGTTCTGGTCCATCGCCTCGCCCATGGCGGTGCACGCCGTGGACTACCGGCGCAGCTCGCTCGCGCTCAGCTGCATCGCCACCGGCTCCGCCGTCGCCGTGGTGTGCGGGCTGCCGCTTGGGCGGTCCATCGGCCTTGCGCTCGGCTGGCGCATGACGTTCGCGTGCGTGGCCGTGGCGGCGTTCGTGGCGCTCGCGTACTTGTGGCGCACGCTGCCGAAGATGCCGGCGGGCAAGCGCTTCGGCGTGCGCGAGCTGCCGGGGCTGCTGCGCATCCGCCCGCTCGCGGGCATCTTCGTGGTCACGGTCGTCCTGGCTGGCGCGCACTTCGTGGGCTACAGCTACATCGAGCCGTTCCTGCTGCAGGTGGCGGGCATGCCCGAGGGGCTCGTCACGGTGGTGCTCTGCGTGTACGGCGCGGCGGGCATCGCAGGCAGCGCGCTCTTCTCGCGCCTGTACGGCACTGCGCGCTTCGCGTTCATGCGCTGCGCCATCCTGGGCGTCGCCGCGGCGTTGGGGCTGCTAGGCATCGCGGCGTCCACGTTCGGCACGGCGTTCGCGTGCTGCGTGCTATGGGGCATGTGCTACACGGCGTTCAACGTGGCGTTCCAGGCCGAGGTGCTGAAGTACGCGCCGTCCGACTCCTCGGCAGTCGCCATGTCCATCTTCTCGGGCTTGTTCAACCTCGGCATCGGCGGCGGCACGCAGATCGGCGGCCTGGTGGTGGCAGCGGGCGGCATCGCGTCCGTCGGGTACGTGGGGGCGGCCCTCGCCGTCGTGGCGTTCGTCCTGTGCGGTGTGCTCATGATCCGCCCGATGAAACGTGCCGACGCACTGCGTGTGGGTGATAGGTAGGCAGCGAGGCTGTTAATTCGCGGACAACGTGCCCGTAGACATGCTATTATGAAAAAACAATCGAATCCCATAGTATGACGGGAGGAACGACCATGGCATTGCTGCAGACAACCATCGATGACGATGTGAAAGCGCGTGCGGACGCCGTATTCGCGCGGAGCGGCCTGACGTCGGCCATGGCGGTCCGAGTCATGGTCACGCAAGTGGCGAACACGGGTGTCAGCCCGTTCGATGGGCTGTTCTCGACTCCCGCTGGGCGCGCCTTTTCCGAAGAGGTGCGCGTTGCCATGCTGCGTGAAGAGGCCAAAGAGTGCGGGCTGCTACCCGACGACTCGTTCGACGCCACCACCATGCCCGATGACGTGTTGAGCATGCTGGGGGTAACGGCCGAGCAGGTGGCCCTGTGAGCTGGCACGTCAAAGCAAGCATGGACTTTTGGAAGACCGTTAGGCCTTTCAAGGAAAAATACCCCGAAAAGGAATACCTCTCGATTATCAAGACGATTCGTGAAGCCATCGAAGAGCTTGCTGAAAAGGGGCATGTAGAGGAGTGCGGCTGGGCCGAGCGCGTCTTGGAGCGCTCGCCGTATGCTGATGGCTGCCATTTCGAATTTCATATCCATGATGACGATGTGCTCGTGGTCTATTTCAAGCGGGAGCGCAATCGTGTCATTCGCATGGTTGGCGTGTACGATCACGATTCCATTCCGTCATAGCATGCCCGTACAATCGCGTGTGTGCCCGCCGAGCTAAGGCGGCCGTCGTCATTGCGCGATATGTCGCGTCGCCGCGGCGCCTCGCCGTTGTGCAATTGCGTTCAGTTGCCGTCTTGTTGCCTAGCTTTGATGATGGGCGGGTAGAATAAGACAAAGCGAAGACCCGCGGAAAGGGGCTCCCATGACGGCACGCACGGTACTTTTCATCAGGCACGGCAAGGCGCAGTCGCGCGATCTGGGGCTTCCGGACGAAGAGCGCACGCTCACGAAGGCGGGCAGGCAGGCCTTGCGCGCATGGCTGCCGAAGTCCACGAAGCTTGCGAAAGGGCTGTTCGCGGAGGCGCGGCAGAGCGCACCTGGCGGGGCGGCGGCCGTCGAGCTGTGGGTTAGCCCCACGGCGCGCACGCGCCAGACGGCGGACGAGATCATGCGCGCGTACGCCAGGGCGGCGAAGGGCGACATCCCCGTCACCGAGCACGAGAGCCTGCTACGCCAGGACTTCGCGGCATTCTGCGCGGAGTTGGCAGAGGCGGGCGCCCCGTGCGTCATCGTGGTGGGTCATAACCCGTTCGTGGAGGACGCGCTCGCATGCCTGTGCGGCGCGCGGATCGAGTGCGCCACGGGTGCGGTCGCGGCGGTGCGCCTGCCGCGGCGAGTTGAAGACTGGTTCGCAGGCGAGGTCGCCCCGACGGATGGCGGCCTGGCGGAAGAGGAGGTCGGCTATTTCGACGTCGTGCCCGACGGCGAGGGCGCCGCTCCCGAAGTGGATGCCGTGGCGGCACCGCTCGATGTCGCTCCTGGTCCCCGCGGCGAGCAACCGCGCCTGCTCTGGTTCGTCCAGGGGCCGCGCTCCCAGTGCTGGAAGACGCGCGCGACCATTCAGGATACCGTGCGCGCATGGGATGAGACGGTCGAAGAGCGCTTGGGCTTGTTCCTGGCGGATCCTGACGAGCCGGAGGCGCTCCACAAGCTGCGCGTGTCCATTCGCACGCTGCGCAGCCTGCTCGCGTTCGCATCGCCCTTCCTTGACCGGAAGCGCCATAAGGCCCTGCAGCGCGACCTGCGCGCCGTCGTGATCGAGACCTCGCGCCTGCGCGAGTACGACGTGCTCATGAAGCAAGCGGCCGAGCTGCCCCTTCCCGCCGACGAGCTCGTCGCCGCCGTGCGCGCAGCGCGCGAGGCCGAGCGTGACCGCGTCGTCGCGTTCTTGGATGGCCCCGAGGCGAAGGCCGCGCTCAAGCGCGTGCGTGCGGGCGTGAAGCGCCTGCCGTGGACGAGCGCCGTGGAGAAGTGGGGCATCGAGCCCGAGGCCGCCCAGGCGCGCTTCGACGAGATAGCGCATGGCGTGGACGAAGGCTTCGAGACGGTGGACTTCGCCGATGCCGATGCGGTGCACACGTTGCGCAAGAACGCCAAGCGCGTGCGCTACGCGGCCGAGAACTTCGGTAGCATCCTGGGCGCCGAAGCGGCCGAAGAGGCGCGCCGCATGGTGGGCGTGCAAGACCGGTTGGGCGCTGTGTGCGACGCGCGCGTGAACGTGGGCATCGTCTGCGAATTTCCGACCGAAGGCCTCTCGCCGGAGGCGCGCCGCGCGCTGGGCGCCCTGCTGGAGCAGAGCATGGCGTTCGAAGAGGAGTTCCTGCGCGAGGCGGCGGACGGCGTCGGCGTGCGGGCTTCTGCCGAGTAAATGATGGCGCGCGCGTGTCATTCGCGGAAAGATGCCTGACATTACGCCAGAAAAGCGGTATAACAGCACCGAGATAAAACCGCACCATTTTCAGGAAATGGCGCACGAAGACGCGCCGCATTGTGGCGGCAGCAAGAAAGAAGGCGAGAACAGCATGAAGGTTGCTATCCCCACCATGGGTCAGGGCGGCATGGACTGCGAGCGCTCCGGCCACTTCGGCCACTGTGACTGCTTCACGGTCGTCGACATCCAGGACGGCGAGATCGCCGGCACGTCCATCATCGACAACCCGCCGCACGAGGAAGGCGGCTGCCTGCGCCCCGTGTCCCTGCTGGCCGACAACGGCATCGACGCCATCGTGGCCGCCGGCATGGGCATGCGCCCGATGATGGGCTTCCAACAGGCGGGCATCACGGTATTCTTCGAGAACCAGACCCCGAACGTGGGGGAGGTCGCGAAGATGGCCGCCGCCGGCACCCTGCCCGTCATGGGCGCCGAGCACGCCTGCCACCACTAAGGAAACATGCCAAACGGCGGGCGTCCTTCCGTGCGAAGGATGTACGCCATCACCCTAGCGAATGAGGCGGGCCGCCCAGCCCGCTTTGATTCCCCCTCCTCTCAGGAAGGCCCCCGACACCGGGGCCTTCCGCTGTTTGCCGCACCTCGTGCTGCCCATGCACATCGTACGGATGTTCTGGTATGATATACGTTCGCGAGAAACAGGCGGAGTGCCGCAGGCCATGCGGCGGAGCCTGAGAACACGTGACTGTCCCTTTTCTCATCCGGTCGGGGGAGGCTGCAATGTCTGAGCACCTGAAGAACATCGAGGGCATGGAGATGGCGGGCAAGCTGCCCGACGTACGCTTGGCGAACACACCCTTCGAAGTCGTGTCTCCCTTCGAGATGGCGGGCGACCAGCCGCAGGCGGTCGAGGCGCTCGCGAAGGGCGTGCGCGACGGCCTGCGCTACCAGACGCTGTTGGGAGTCACGGGCTCTGGCAAGACGTTCACCATGGCAAAGACCATCGAAGCGGTGCAGAAGCCCACGCTCGTGCTCGCGCCGAACAAGACGCTCGCCGCGCAGCTGGCCAACGAGCTCAAGGAGTTCTTCCCGAACAACTCGGTCGTCTACTTCGTCTCCTACTACGATTACTACCAGCCCGAAGCGTACGTGCCCACCACGGACACGTTCATTGAGAAGGACGCCTCCATCAACGAAGAGGTGGAGAAGCTGCGCCATGCCGCCACGAGCGCGCTGCTTTCGCGGCGTGACTGCATCGTCGTGGCGTCCGTCTCGTGCATCTACGGCATCGGCAGCCCCATGGACTACGCGGGCATGGCAGTGTTCGTGGACAAGCAGGTGCCCGCTGAGCGCGATGACGTGGTGCGCCAGCTCATCGACATCCAGTACGACCGCAACGACTACGAGCTCAAGCGCGGGACGTTCCGTGTGCGCGGCGACGCGCTCGACGTGTTCCCGCCGTATGCTGACAATCCGGTGCGCATCGAGTTCTGGGGCGACGAGATCGAGGAGATCTCTGAGGTCGACCACGTGACGGGCGAGGTTCGGGGCCGCTTCGAAGCGCTGCCTATCTGGCCGGCGTCGCACTACGTCACGGCAAAGCCGAAGATGGACCACGCCCTTGCCACCATCCGCGAAGAGTTGGAAGACCGCCTGCGCCAGTTCAAGGCGGAGGGAAAGCTGCTGGAAGCCCAGCGCCTCGAGATGCGCACGAGCTACGACCTCGAGATGATGGAGACCATGGGCTTCTGCTCCGGCATCGAGAACTACTCACGCCACCTCGACGGGCGCCAGCCGGGCGAGCCGCCCTACACGCTCATCGACTATTTCCCGAAGGACTTCCTCTGCATCATCGACGAGTCGCACGTCACGGTGCCGCAGATCCGCGGCATGCACGAAGGCGACCGCAGCCGCAAGGTCACCCTGGCCGAGCACGGCTTCCGCCTGCCCAGCTGCCTGGACAACCGTCCGCTGCGCTTCGACGAGTTCGAGCAGCGCGTGCCGCAGTTCGTCTACGTCTCGGCCACCCCGGGCGACTACGAAGAGCGCGTGAGCCAAAAGCAGGTGGAGCAGATCATCCGTCCCACGGGCTTGCTGGACCCCGAGATTATCGTGCGCCCCACGGCCAGCCAGATCGACGACATCATCGACGAGGCGAAGGAGCGCGCCGCGCGCGACGAGCGCACGCTCATCACCACGCTCACGAAGAAGATGGCCGAAGATTTGACGGACCACCTGCTTGACCAGGGCGTGAAGGCGCGTTACATGCACTCCGACATCGGCACGCTGGAGCGCGTGGAGATCCTGCGCGAGCTGCGCAAAGGCACCTTCGACGTGCTCGTGGGCATCAACCTGTTGCGCGAGGGCCTCGACCTGCCGGAAGTGAGCCTCGTGGCCATCCTCGACGCCGACAAAGAGGGCTTCCTGCGCAACCACCGCAGCCTCATCCAGACCATCGGCCGCGCCGCGCGCAACGCAAGCGGCCAGGTCATCATGTACGCCGACCGCATGACGGACTCCATGGACCGCGCTATCACGGAGACGCGCCGCCGTCGCGAGCTGCAGATGCGCTACAACGAAGAGCACGGCATCGTGCCGAAGACCATCCGCAAGGCAATCACCGACATCGCCGACAGCCTGGTGGACGACATTGAGAAGACCTCTGCGGAAGACGTGAACCGCCAGCTGGCGGAACTTTCGCGCGAAGAGGTGCTGCGCGTCATCTCCAGCATGGAGGACGACATGGCGGAAGCCTCGCGCAACATGGACTTCGAGCGCGCCGCCACGCTGCGCGACGAGGTGGTGCGCCTGCGCAGCCAGGTAGAGGGTGAAAGCGAGGCCGACGTGCTGAAAGACCTCAAGAAGAACGCCCGCCGCGGTAGCGCCTTCGGCAACCGCAAGCATTCCGCGTACGGCGGCAGCCGCCGGTCGTAGCGGGGTGCACCGCGCGGCGCTTGCTCGCCAAGACGCCTTCGAAAGGCGCATCGTGCTGCTGGTCAGCGGGCTAGATCCAACCGAACTCCTGGCAGGCGCGCAGTACGCCGTCTTCGTCCACGGTGCTCGTGACATAGGTCGCGCGCTCTTTGAGGGCGGGCCGCCCGTTGCCCAGGGCGATGCTCGTCCACTCCGGCAGGAACATCGACAGGTCGTTCATGCCGTCGCCGAACACGACGACGTCCTCCAGGGGTGCGCCCAGGTGCGCCATGAGGCGCTTGATGCCCGCGCCCTTCGCGATGGGCTCGATGAACATGGTGCTCGGGTTGTAGCGCACGTGCGGCACGCCGGAGAAGTCGATGCCCGCTTCCTCGCCGAGGGCGCAGGGGATGAACGCCTTGAACACCCGCTCAAGCCGGTCCGGCTCCAAGTCGGGGCGCACGACGGTGGGCGTGTAGTAGTCGGGCGAGCGTCGGACGAACTCTTCCGAGCGGGCGTAGCGCACCATCTCGTTGTCCGTGATGACCGACCAAGGGATGCCCGCTTCGTCCATGCGGTGCAAAAAAGCACGGACCGGCTCGAGGGGTAGCGGGTCCATCCAGAGGATGCGCCCGTCCACCGTGGCGGAATTGCCGCCGTCGCCGATGACGGTGGAGAACGGCAGGCCGCTTTGGGCGACGAGGTTCATGGCGTTGCACTGCAGGCGCCCGGTGCACAGCGCTACCGTGTGCCCTGCGCTCACGAGCGCTGCGAGCGCCTGGCGCGCGCTTTCTGGCACCTGCCCCGTCTCGGGGGACGTGAGCGTGCCGTCGTAGTCGAAGAAGAAGTGCTTGGCGCGCATGTCTCGCGAAGCTCCTTTCGTAGGACGGCGGTCTGGCTTGCGGTGCGGCCGGATAGGGCGCTTCGCTCGCTCGCGCGTGCGCGCATGGGCGCTTCGGCGCCGTCGTGACGCGCATCGCAGCCGGTTTTGCCATTGTACCCCTGGTTGATGATGCCGTTGACGGGCTATTCTGCTTGCAATCTCGGGGAATTTGCTATCCTTAAGAAAGCATTTATCGAACCGTGGGCGTCATGAGTGTTGCGGCGTTCGCGGGGGAGGGAGTCTGCGATGATTTCGACGAGGGGACGTTATGCACTGCGCATGATGATCGAATTCGCGCAGCAGGAGCCGGGCGTGCGCGTGCCGCTGCGCATCGTGTCCGCGCGGCAGGATATCTCGATGAAATACCTGGAGCAGATTGCCAGCATGCTCGTGCAGACGGGCTTCCTGGAGAGCTCGCGCGGACCGCGCGGCGGTTATCGTCTGGCGAAGCCTGCCGACACGGTGACAGCCGGCGACGTGCTGCGTGCGGTGGAGGGCGAGTTCGTGCCCATCGCGTGCCTGGGGCAGGACTACGGCGTCTGCCCGCGTCGCGACGAGTGCAGCACGCTCGGGTTCTGGCAGGGCCTGCGCGACGCGATCGACACCTACATCGACGGCGTCACGCTAGCGGACTTGGCAGCGGGCACCTCGTGCGAGGAGCAGAAGTAGGGCGTTTGGGCCGAGCTCGGCGAAGCGCGTTTTGAGACCGTGCACAACGACGGCGCGGCGGGATGACTCGCCGCGCCGTCGCGCGTTGTCGGGGTGCTGCGCTACAGGTCCTTCGAGCGGTACAAGCGAACGGCGACCAGGCAGCTCGCAGCGAACACCGCCAGCGTGATGCCGGCGATTGCCGCCGTGGCGAGCGGCATGTTGGAAGGGTCGCTGAGCCATGCGTCCAGCTGCACGAGGACGTCCGGCATGCCGGCGATGTTCGGCAGCGCCAGGCCGCCCAGCATTATGACGACGAACATCCCGATGGGGACGAAGCGCATCGCCTTGTTCATTCCGAAGCGAAACACAGCAGGCAACAAGAACGACGTCACGATGAGCATGACGGCGAGCGCCGATACCGCCACGAGCGCCAGGAGGGCGAGGTCCGCCTCCTTCGCCAGGTTGGAGGCGAGCTCTTCGCCGATCGGCAGCGAGGGCGCGAAGGCGGCGATGGCAAGGCCGGCCACGACGGACGCCGCTGCGGCAACGACGGAGCAGGCGAGCACGTTCGCGTAGCGCCCGAGGACGATGTCGCGGCGCGAGAGCGGCAGTGCGGCACGGTAGCGCTCCCAGCCGTTCAAGGTGTCATAGCCTGCGAACGTGAACGTTAGGAAGAACGGCGTCATGGCCGAGATCGCGCCTACCATTCCGAGGACGCTTTTCATGCCGATGCAGATGAAAATGCCGCAGGCAAGGTAGATGAGCGCCATTTGGGCGAGCGTGCTGCGCACGGAGGCGAATTCGGACAGGAAGGCGGCTTTCATCGGGGTTCTCCCTTCAAGACGAGCTGCAGGTAGTCTTCGATGGAGCACGCGTCGCACGCGATTTCGGGGAAGCGGCGCGCGAAGGCGAAGCGGTCGGGCACGAGCACGTCGGTGCTGCGCTCGTGGCGTAGGACGCGCAGCGTGCCTTCTTCGGCGATGCCGCCGCTCACGATGCGCTCCACGTCGGCAGCGCGGCACCGGGCGACGCCCATGCCGTCGGTGATGGCGTCTTTCTCCAGGTCGAAGAGGATGCGGCCGTGGTCGATGCCCACCACGATATCGGCGATCTTCTCAAGGTCGGTCGTGATGTGGCTGGACAGCAGGACGCCGTGCGCTTCGTCGGAGACGAAGTCGCGCAGGATGTCGAGCACCTCGTCGCGCGCGAGCGGGTCGAGGCCTGCCGTGGCCTCGTCGAGCACAAGCAGCTCGGGCTCGTGGGCGAGCGCGCACGCCAGCTGGAGCTTCATGCCCATGCCGCGCGAGAGGTCTTTCACCTTCCGTTTAGGGTCGAGCTCGAACCGGCGCAGCAGGCCTTCGAACAGGTCTGCGCGCCAGGTGGGGTAGGCGGCCTTCACGACGTCGCCCGCCGTCTTGACCGACAGGTCTCCGATGAACGGGCAGGTGTCGAGCACGACGCCGATGCGCCGCTTCGCACGGACGGCGGCCTCGTCGCCTGCGCTGGCACTGAGGGGTTCCCCGAAGAGTTCCACGCTGCCGGAGTCCGGCGGCATAAGGCTGAGCAAGGCGCGGATGGTGCATGTCTTGCCGGCGCCGTTCGCGCCGACGAATCCGACGATGGTGCCGGCGGGCACGGTGATGTCGACGCTGTCGAGCACCGTCGTGCCGCCGTAGGACTTGGTGAGTCCGCGGGCTTTGATCAGGTCGTTCATGGCATTGCTTTCTCGCAGGGCGCCTGGGTGCAGGCTGCCCGAGTGGGTAGGGGTAGGGGTTGGGTTGGGTTGGGTGTGCCAGGGGCGTTAGTCGCCGCCGGCAACGAGGTCGAGCATGTCGTGCAGTTCGGGAAGCTCCACGCCCACGCTGTCCGCCTCGCGGACGGCGCTCGCCAGCAGCTCTTCCACGTGACGCAGACGCTCTTCGCGCAGCAGCTCTGTGTTGCCGCCGGCGACGAAGCTGCCTTTGCCCTGCACGGTCTCAATGAAGCCTTGCGTTTCCAAGTCCGCGTAGGCGCGCTTCGTGGTGATGGCGCTGATGCGCAGGTCGTTCGCGAGCGCGCGGATGGAGGGCAGCTGCTCGCCTTCCGAAAGCTCGCCGGACAGGATGGCGTCCTTCATCTGGCGGACGATCTGCTCGTAGATAGGGGCGTTGCTCGCGTTCGAAATGATGATGTCCAAGCGGCTTCCTCTCTGCGCGGGTGCGCTCGTGCGTGCTGGTGGGCGCCGGCTCTTCTGCCGGCTGCCTGCGCTTTTCACGCCACCGCGCTCGGTCTGGTGAAGCGCCCTGGCGTCCCGGGGCGCTTCGGGCGGAGCACGGCGTCCCGCTCTCTGCCGACGACGGTCGGCACGTTCCCGCCCGTCGCCTCAGACTGTGTATGTCTGATAAGCACAGTATATACACACTATACACAGTTAGCAAGCACCCTTCTCATCCTCTCGGGCGCAGGCGCGCACAATCGTCAACGTGCGCTGCATGTGCTCTCGGCGCCTCGATCGCGCTGCAGCGTCTGCCTGCTCGCATTGCAGCGGCGGCCTGCTCGCATCGCATGTGTCGACTCTGCGTCCTTGCCGGAAATTGCTGGCAACGGCCCCAAATCCATGACGCTTTTTTTGATAGGGACGCTCGCGCTGACGAAAAGCACGATATGGACGCATTATGTGCCGGCGAACGTGATGATGGAGCAGGTGCGGAAAATGCTGACCAGGCAAAATGCAAGTTGCCGTTCGGTGGAGGCCGCGATGATGCGTCCCAATCGAAAAAAGCGTCACGGATTCGGCCTTTTTTCGTGCAAAGAGGGAGTCTGGCGCCGTGTCGTCGTGCGATTGCGCATGCTTTCGCGGCGCGCTGTCATGCAGAGCCGTCGCTTCCTGGCGCCGTAGCGTCGCTTTGACATGATCGAAGTCGCGTTGCGCTGCCTTAGCATTACGCTTCCTGCGCTGCTTTGCGCAGTTTTGCTGACGCCTGTCGCGCGTCGTGTTCAGCTCTGCTAGGATGCAAAACGATACTAACCTGGTAGCAAATTTGGGGTGCGCGACGTCGAGCTTGAGAGAAAAGCACGCGACGCCATGCTCGAAAGAAGCGTGCGACGCCATGTTCGAAAGAAGCGAGCGATGCTGTGCTCGAAAAAAAGCTGCGCGACGCCATGCTCGAAGGGAGCACGCAATCCCATGGTCGAAAGGAGAGGCGCCATGTCCGTTCTGTTCGTGGAGTACCCGAAGTGCAGCACGTGCAAGAAGGCGAAGAAGTGGCTGGACGAGCACGGCGTGGACTACGTCGACCGTCATATCGTGGAGGACAACCCACGCGCCGACGAGCTGGCCGCGTGGCAGGCGAAAAGCGGCCTGCCGGTGCGCCGCTTCTTCAACACGAGCGGTATGCTCTACCGCGAGCAGGGCGTGAAGGCGCGCTTGGACGCGGGCATGAGCGACGAGGACGCCTTCGCGCTCTTGGCCGAGAACGGCATGATGGTGAAGCGTCCCATCGTGGTGGGCGATGACTTCGTGCTTGTGGGTTTCAAAGAAGCTGAATGGGAGGCGGCGCTGCTGTAGCGGCCAGACGCCCCCTTTATCCTGGCGCCCCGCTTGGCGCGCCTCGCTGACAGAAAGGAAGGGCCGCGCCTATGGACGCCGCCTCGAACGTTTCTGCCCTCATCGTTTTCGCACAGGGCATCCTGAGCTTCTTCTCGCCGTGCGTGCTGCCGCTCATCCCGCTGTACGTGGGCTACCTCATGGGCGGCGCGCGCGAGGTGGACGAAGCGGGCAACGTGGTCTACTCGCGTGCCACCATCTTCCTGAACACCGTCGGGTTCGTGCTGGGCATCAGCTTCGCGTTCGCGGTCCTGGGAGTGGGCTTCTCGGCGCTTGGGCAGCTGCTCTCGGACGCGCGCGGCGCGCTCTCCGTCGTGGCGGGCGTGGTGATGGTGCTCTTCGGACTGTACATGCTCGGCGCGTTCGGGCGCACGATGGCCATCGAGCAGGAGCGGCGCCTGCCCTTCAAGCTGGACCGCTGGGCCATGAGCCCCATCACGGCGTTCGTCCTAGGGTTCACGTTCAGCTTCGCGTGGACGCCCTGCGTCGGCCCGGTGCTGGCGAGCGTCCTGCTCATGGCGTCGGCCAGCGCATCCGCGGTGGCGGGCTTCGCGCTGGTGGGGCTGTACGCCATCGGGTTCTGCCTGCCGTTTCTGGCGGTTGGCTTGTTCACGGGGCAGGTGCTCACGCTCATCAAGAAGCATCGAGGCGTGGTGCAGATTGCCACGAAGATCGGTGCGATCCTCCTGATCGTCATGGGCGCGCTCACGATGACCGGCCTCATGAACGGCGCGTCGAGCATGCTGGCGAAGGCGGGCTCCGGTGTGGACCTGTCGGCCGTGGCAGGCGAGGGCGCGGCGTCGGAGAGCGGCGAAGCGGAAAGCGCGGACGCCGAAGGCGACGCGGACACGTCAGGAAGCGGTGACAGCTCCGGCAGCGACGCTGGCGAAGACGATGCACGCGCAGGCGGCAGCTCGGAATCCTCAGCGAGCTCTAGCAGCATGGCGGCGCCCGCGTTCCAGTTGGAGGATTTGGACGGGACGACCCATGCGCTCGAGGACTACCGCGGCAAAGTGGTCGTGCTGGACTTCTTCACCACCTGGTGCACGTACTGCAAGCAGACACTGCCCGACTTGCAGGCCATCTACGAGGAGATGGGCGAGAACCAGGGCGACGTGGTCATCCTGGGCGTCGCGAACCCGGCCACCAAGGAGCATCCCGACAACGCCGACGTCTCCGAGGGCATGGTGGGCAGCTTCTTGAAGGGGCTGGGCGTCACGTACCCGACGCTTCTGGACGAAACGGGCGACGTGCTGTCCGACTACCAGGTCACGGGCTTCCCGACTACGGCGATCATCGGCCCTGACGGCACGCTCGTGAAGTACGTGCCCGGCGCCGTCTCGAAGGACGTGCTCGAGAACTACATCGACGTGGCGCGCGCAATGTCGTAGCGCGCCGGGCGGCGCGCCTACAGCGCGTCCGTGTCCAGGACGAGCGTGAACGGTCCGTGGTTCACGAGCGAGACGTCCATCATGGCGCCGAAGCGCCCGGTCTCCACGCGCTCCACGTCCTGGCGCGCCAGGCTCACGAAGTACTCGTAGAGCCGCTCCGCTTCGTCGGGCGCGCCGGCGTCGGTGAACGAGGGGCGGTTGCCCTTCTTGCAGCTGGCGAACAGCGTGAACTGGGACACCACGAGCACGTCACCGCCCACGTCGCGCAGCGAAAGGTTCGTCTTGCCGTTCTCGTCCGGGAACACGCGGAGCTTGGAGATCTTCGCCCAGAGCTTGTCGGCCTGCGCTTCCGTGTCCGCATGCCCGACGCCGAGCAGGATCACGTAGCCACCCCCGATCTCCCCGACGGTCTGCCCCTCGATGTCGACGCGAGCCTTGCTCGCGCATTGGACGACTGCGCGCATGGTTCCTCCTGACAATACTCGTTTCAATCGTGCTTACTGTACGGCATGCAAAGGCCTTCGCGCGCTTCATTTCGGATATATCCCGCTAGTGCGCCAATCTGCCATAATGTGTCTATGTCTCACTTCGCGGTGGAGAAGGCCGCGAGGAAAGGGGTCTCCCATGATCGACAAGAAAGCATTCCGCTCGCTGAGCTACGGGCTGTACGTGGTGGGCGCTGCCGCCGACGGCGTGCAGGCGGGCTGCGTGGTGAACACGTTCGCCCAGGTCACGTCCACGCCGGCGCAGGTGAGCGTCGCCATCAACAAAGAGAACTTCACCACGGGCGTCATCCGCGCCGCAGGCCGCTTCACGGCCGTCGCGCTGGACGAAGAGACGCCCATGGAGCTCATCGGCACGTTCGGTTTCCACACGAGCGCCGACACCGACAAGTTCGGCGCCTGGCAGAGCGCGCAGGATGAGGCCGGCATGCCCTACCTGACCGAGCACGCGGCAGCGCGCTTCTCGGCGAAGGTGGTCTCCGAGCTCGACCTGGGCACGCACGTGCTCTTCGTGGGCGAGGTGACCGAGGCCGAGCCGGCTGGCGGCGCCGCGCCGATGACGTATGCGTACTACCACCAGGTCAAGGGCGGCAAGACCCCGCCGAAGGCATCGAGCTACGAAGGCCCGGCCGAGCCCGCCGCCGAGCAGCCGGCCGCTGAGGAGGCGCCTGCCGACGCCGCGCCGAAGCGCGTGGGCTGGCGTTGCATGCTCTGCGGCTACATCGAGTGGGTCGACGAGCTGCCCGACGACTTCGTCTGTCCCATCTGCGGCGCGGGCAAGGAGATGTTCGAGCGCATCGAGGAGTAGGCGCGCCGCGCACGCGCCGGAGCATGCCGTGGACGCGCTGGGGCAACGGCATGACCGCGCTGCGGGCGTTGCTCCAGCCTGCTTTGGCAGGGCGTCGCCTGAACGACCGCGCGATACGCTGCTGCAAGCACAACGAAGGGCCGCGTTCGGCGGCCCTTCGTGCGTTTCGGTTCGAATGGTGGTGCGGGCAGGCGTTCGCCATGCCAAGCGCCTGGCGAACGACGCGCCCAAGCGCCCGCCGCGCGACGCCCCCAAGCGTTCGGCTAGATCAAGCCGTCCTCGTCCTTGCGCATGTCCTGCTCGCGGATGACGGTGCGGCGGATTTTGCCGTTGACGGTGCGGGGCAGCGCGTCCACGTAGTCGATGATGCGCGGGAACTTGTACGGCGCCGTGCGGTGCTTGACCCACGTCTGCAGCTCCTTCGTGAGGCTCATGCTGGGCTCGAAGCCGGGCGCCAACACCACGGTGGCCTTCACGGCGAAGCCGCGCAGCTCGTCGGGCACGCCGGTGACGGCAACCTCGCGCACGGCGTCGTGCTCGAGCATGACGCTCTCGATTTCGAAGGGGCCGATGCGGTAGCCGGACGACTTGATGACGTCGTCGTTGCGGCCCACGTACCAGAAGAAGCCGTCCTCGTCGCACCAGGCGGTGTCGCCGGTGTGGTACCAGCCGTCATGGATGGCGCTGGCGGTCTTCTCCGGGTCGCGGTAGTACTCCATCATGATGCCGGCCGGGCGCGGGTCCATCTTGATGCAGATCTCGCCGGTCTCGCCGGTGTTGCAGCGGGTGCCGTCCTCGCGCTGGATCTCCACCGTGTACTGCGGGATGGGCTTGCCCATGGAGCCGGGGCGGGGGTTCGAGCCCGTGAGGTTCGCCACCGTGAGCGGCGTCTCGGTCTGGCCGAAGCCCTCGAAGATGGTCAGCCCCGTGTGCTCTTTCCAGAACGCGAACAGGTCGGGGTTGAGCGCCTCGCCGGCGGTGGTGGAGTACACGAGCGAGGTCAGGTCGTGCTTGTCGATGTCGGCCTGCATCATGAGGCGGTACATGGTGGGCGGGCAGCACAGCGTGGTCACGCGGTAGCGGCCGATGAGGTCCAGGATCTCGTCGGCGTGGAAGCGGTCGAAGTCGTACGTGAGCACCGCGGCCTCCATGAGCCACTGACCGTAGTACTTGCCCCAGACGGCCTTGCCCCAGCCGGTGTCGGCGATGGTGAAGTGCAGGCCGCCGTCGGGCACCACGTTGTGCCAGTGCTTGGCGGTGGGGATGTGCGCGAGCGCGTACTTCGAGTCGTGCATGACCATCTTCGGGTTGCCGCTCGTGCCGCTCGAGAAGTACATGAGCATGGGGTCGGCGGCCTTCGTGGCGCGGCGCTCGAAGTCCTCGGAGGCGGCGCGCACACCGGCGTTGAAGTCAAGCCAGCCCTCGCGCTCGGCCGTGGCGGCGCAGACGCCCTCGGGGCCGGAGAGCTCGGCGCCCAGCGGGCCTCCGTCGGCGCTCACGGGCTTGCCCTCGGCGTCGAACTCGGACAGGCCGCCGCCGGCGCCGTTGACGAGCATCTTCACCTGCAGGCTGGGGCAGGACGCCTCCACGTTGTCCGTCACCTGGGCGATGTCGCCCACGTTCGTGCAGATCATGGCCTTGATCTCAGCGCGGTTCAGGCGGTAGTCCAGGTCGTGCTCCTTGAGCATGAACGTGGCCGGCACCATGACGGCGCCCAGCTTCGCAAGCGCCGTTGCCACGAACCAGAACTGGTAGTGGCGGCGCAGGATGACCATGACCATGTCGCCGGCGCCGATGCCCTGCTCGGCCAGGAAGTTCGCGGTCTTGTCGGACCAGCGCTTCATGTCGCCGAAGGAGAAGACGTGCTCTTCGCCCTCGGGATTGCACCAGACCATGGCGCGGCGCTCCGGCTCGAGCTCGGCGAGCTTGTCGACGACGTCGTAGCCGAAGTTGAAATCGTCAGGGCAGACGGCCGTGAAGCCGGTCAGGAGCCCCTTCTCGTCGTAGGTTTCCTCAACGTACTGTGCGTGGATGTTATGCATGATGGTTCCTCAAGGTGTTCGTGGGTTTGCGTGACTCTGCCGAAGGCCGCCGCACGGGGCGAGGGCGCACAAGCCGAAAGCGCCGCAGGGCGCTGGCTGCGCGCGCCGCATGGGGCGGTCGCGATGCGGGAAACGTCGATGGGCCGTCGCGGGGAAGGCCCTATCAGCGTTTCCCTACATAATCTCCTCCGGCTCCTTGAGGATGATGGCCAGAAAGACGCACGGCTCGCCGCCGATGGCGATCATGCCATGGCCACGACCGGAGTCGTACAGCGCCAGGTCGCCGGCCTCGAGCTCCTCCACGTGGTCTTCGTAGGCGAAGCGCAGCTTGCCCGAGATGATGAAGTCGAGCTCCTGGCCGTAGTGGCGGGAGAGGTGGATCGGCTTGTCCTGCTCTTCTTCCAGGTACGGTGCGGTGACCACGAAGGGCTCGCACAGCTTGTTCTTGAAGTACGGCGCCTTGTGCAGGTACTCGAAGCCCGCACGGCGCTTGATGGACAGGCCGTCGCCGGCGCGCACGATGGAGTAACCGCCCAGGTGCGGGGTCTCGCCGGTCAGCAGGTCGACCACGTCCACGCCGAACTTCTCGGCGCACTTGTACAGGAAGGTGAAGGACAGGTCCTGCTTGCCGCTTTCCTGCGCCTCGTACTCGGCGACGCTGCGGCCGGTGGCGTCGGCCATCTCCTGCAGCGTGAACTCCATGTCCTCGCGCAGCGCGCGGATACGCCGGGTGATTTCTTCGGTGTTCGGTTCCACGTTCGCTCCTTGTCCTTCGTGCGGGGCCCGCGAAGGGGCCGCCGCGCGTCCAGCCGCCTTCGGGGCGCAGGGCGCACTCCTCAAAGGGGCGCGCGTCCTTTGGCCGAAAACGACTGGTTGTCGGTTCGCATTGTCCGCGGACTACTCTACCCTAGATGGAATCGCTGGCAAGAGGACGCTTTCCCACCGACGGGGTAGGCGGTCGGTTGAAGAGGGGGTGAAGCCATGGTGGCGACGAGATTTAACAGCGTCGAAACGAGTGCCGGAGCTATCATGTCCGGAATCGCTGACGGCCCGTGCGACGGCGCGCAAGCGCGCGAGGGCGCGGGGGCGCTGCACCCGCTGCTCG
>CASEJD010000146.1 GCA_949288145.1 uncultured Coriobacteriia bacterium | reverse complement strand
CGCTGCCGGCGAGCGCCCGTCCCACTGGATCCCGGTGACCTCGCCCATGGTCGGCACGTTCTACACGTCCCCGGCGCCGGGCGAGCCCCCGTTCGTGAAGGAGGGCGACGAGGTCGCCGCCAACCAGACCCTCTGCATCGTCGAGGCTATGAAGCTCATGAACGAGATCACTGCCGAGGAGATGGGCACCGTCCGCGAGGTCTGCCTTGAGGACGCCACGCCGGTCGAGTTCGGCACGGTCATGTTCTACATCGAGCCCCACAACGCCAAAGATGCCATCGGCCCGGAGAATGCGTAATGTTCGACAAAATCCTAATTGCCAACCGCGGTGAAGTGGCCCTGCGTATCATGCGCGCTTGCAAAGAGCTGGGCGTGAAGACGGTTGCGGTCTACTCCACCGAAGACGCCGACACCTACCCGGTGCGCTACGCCGACGAGGCGGTGTGCATCGGCCCGGCCCAGGCGAACAAAAGCTACCTGGTGATGCCCTCCATCATCGCCGCGGCGAAGAACACCGGCTGCCAGGCCATCCATCCCGGCTACGGCTTCTTGGCCGAGAACGCCGATTTCGCCCGCGCGTGCGCCGAGCACGACCTCGTGTTCATCGGCCCCTCGCCGGAGTGCATCGAGGGCATGGGCGACAAGTCCACGGCGCGCGAGACGATGCGCGCCTGTGGCGTGCCCACCGTCCCCGGCTCCGACGGCATCGTCGACACCGTGGAAGAGGCTGAGGCCTTCGCCAACAGCGTGGGATACCCGGTCCTCATCAAGGCCACGGCCGGCGGTGGCGGCAAGGGCATGCGCGAAGTGCACGACCCGGCAGACCTCGCATCTGAATTCCAGGCAGCCCGCACCGAGGCGCAGGCCGCCTTCGGCAACGGCGACGTCTACCTGGAGAAGCTCGTCATGCGCCCGCGCCACGTGGAGATCCAGGTGCTGGCCGACGACTTCGGCACGCGCGTGTCGCTCTGCGAGCGCGACTGCTCCATCCAGCGTCGCCACCAGAAGCTGCTGGAGGAGGCTCCCTCCCCGGCGCTCACCGAAGAGACCCGCCGCGCCATGGGCGTGGCAGCCATCAAGGCCGTGCGCGCGGTGGACTACCGCAACGCCGGCACCATCGAGTTCCTGCTCGACCAGGACGGCAAGTTCTACTTCATGGAGATGAACACGCGCGTCCAGGTGGAGCACCCGGTCACGGAGGAGATCACCTTCACGGACATCGTGAAGGAGCAGATCCGCATCGCGGCCGGCGAGCCCATGAGCTGCGGTGAGCGCGCCCCGTTCGTGCCGCACGGCCACGCTATCGAGTTCCGCATCAACGCGGAGGACCCGGAGCACGGTTTCCGTCCCTGCCCGGGCACCATCACGCGCTTCGAGCCGCCGGCCGGCCCGGGCGTGCGCGTGGAAAGCTACGTGCGCACCGGCTCGCGCATCTCGCCGTACTACGACTCGCTCGTGGCGAAGCTCATCGTGCGCGGCGCTGACCGCGCCGAGGCCATCGCCCGCGGCAAGCGCGCGCTCGAGGAATTCGTGATCGAGGGCATCAAGACCACCATTCCGTTCCATCAGCGCGTGCTGGAGAACGAGTGCTTCCTCGCAGGCGACGCCTGCACCGACTTCATCGAGACCCAGATGGGGGATGTCCTATGAGCGAACTGAACCTGGAAGGCATGGCCATCGCGCCGGGCGTCGTCGAGACCATCGTCTCGCTCGCCGTCCGCGAGGTGGAAGGCGTCGTCTCCGTCGGCTCTGCCGGCGGCCTGCGGCTGTTCGGCAACCGCCAGGGCGGCCAGGGCATCGAGGTGACGGCCGACGAGAACGACGAGCTCCACGTGGACGTGCACGTGGACGTGCGCTACGGCATCTCGCTGCCGAAGGTGGCGGAGGACATCCGCACCTCGGTGGCCGACGCCGTGACGTCCCAGGTGGGGCTGAAAGTGGCTGCCGTCGACGTTTACGTCGAGGCAGTCCAGTTCGAATAAAGACCATTCGCGCCGCCCCGCGCGGCGCGCGCGAGCGTCCGGAGGTCCGGCAGCGCGCGGCATCATGCCGCCCGCGCCGGCTCCGGACGTTTCCTGCACGGCACGTTGACACAGGGACCTTCAAGAAGGAAAGACCGAGAGCATGAGCAAGAAAACCAGGCGTCCGCACCATCATCACGAGCGCACCGAAGCCCGCCGTTTGGCGCTGCAGGTGCTCTACCAGAGCGAGATGGTCGAGAAGACGCCGAGCGCCATCCTGGCCGACAAGGCCTACGTCGCCGAAGAGGGCGTGCCGTCCGCGTACGCCGAGCGCCTGCTGCAGGGCGTCGAAGAGCACCGCGAAGAGATCGACGACCAGCTGCGCACCGCCTCCGAGAACTGGACGCTCTCGCGCATGCCCGCCGTCGACCGCGCGCTGCTGCGCATGGCCGCGTGCGAGATGCTCTACGTGGACGAGGTCCCGCTGTCCGTCTCCATCAACGAGGCGGTGGAGCTGGCCAAGCGCTTCGGCGGCGGCGACGACTCGCACCGCTTCGTGAACGGCATCCTGGGCCGTATCGCCCGCGGCATCGAGGCCGAAGGCGAGCAGGCCGCCCAGGACGAGCTGCCCTCCGCCGTGGACCTGGCCGCCGCCGCGTTCGCGCGCG
>CASEJD010000145.1 GCA_949288145.1 uncultured Coriobacteriia bacterium | reverse complement strand
GTGGATTTGATGGGGGAGTAAAGCGCGCTGGGCGGGCGGCTGCCATGTGTCGTGCCCGGTCGGGGCGCCGCTTTCGGCTTGCGTGCCGTCCGCACGCTTCGCCTTCCTTTCCTGTGAAACAACAAAGTCCGGCGGCCTGCACACTCGCAGGCCGCCGGACTTTTCGCATGCCGGGGCGTTTCGTCTCGCTCGCTCCTACTCGTTCACGCGCTTGATGCCCTCGAGCACCGCCTGGTGCAGCTCTTCCAGGCTGCTCTCGTCTTCGGTCCACTGGTGCGTGAGCATGCCGAAGTCCTGCGTGAAGCCGCACTTCTCCAGCAGCTCGGCCACCTCTTGCGGGCCGTTCTGGCCCCAGCCGTACGAGCCGAATGGGATGCCGATGCGGCCTTTCGGCGAGAGGCCCTTCAGGTACCACAGGAAGCTTGCCACGGTGGGCATCATGCCGTTGTTGAGCGTGGGCGAGCCCACGGCGATATAGCGCGCCGAGAGCACCTCGGTCATGATGTCGGAGATGTGGTCCACCTTCAGGTCGAACAGGCGTGCCGGGATGCCCGCCTCGATGAACGCCTCCAGGATCTGCTGGGCCATGACCTCGGTGGTGTGCCACATGGAGTCGTAGACCACGATGGCGTACTCCTCGGGCGCCAGCGAGCTCCACGTGCCGTACGTCTCCAGGATCTCCGCCACGTGCGAGCGCCAGATGACGCCGTGGCTTGGCGCGATCATGTCGAAGTCCAGCCCGCCCAGCACGCCGAGCGCGCGGGCCACGTGGCGCGAGTACGGCATGACGATGTTCGCGTAGTACTTCTTCGCCTGCGCCAGCACCTCGGGCAGGCCCACCTCGTCGTCGAAGCGCTTCGACGAGGCGAAGTGCTGGCCGAAGGCGTCGTTGCTGAAGAGAATCTTGTCGTACGCGTCGTAGGTCACCATGTTGTCGGGCCAGTGCACCATGACGGTGTTCGTGAACGCGAGCGTGCGCTTGCCGATGCACAGCTCGTCGCCGGTCTTCACGGGGATATAGTCGTAACCCTCGCCGTAGTGCGCCTTGAGGCCTTTCAGGCCATGCGGGTTGCTCGTGACGATCTTCGCGTTCGGCGCGGCCTCCATGACGGCGGGGATGGCGCCGGAGTGGTCTTGCTCAACGTGGTTGGAGATGACGTAGTCGATGCGCGCCGGGTCGATGATGTCGGCGATGCGCTCGAGCAGCTCGCCTGCGAACTGCGGCTTGCACGTGTCGATGAGCGTGACGTGCTCGTCCAGGATGAGGTACGCGTTGTACGTGGATCCGCGGTCGGTGGTGTAACCGTGGAAATTGCGCTCGGTCCAGTCGATGCCGCCGACCCAGTACACGTCGGGCTTGATTTCGGTCGCTCGGAGCATAGGAGCCTTCTTTCTTGCGTGCCGGCGTTGCCGGCCTTGTATGGTCGCTTTATTGTAGCCCCGCGATGGGGAATGGATGGTGCGGCGGCGCGCCGTCCGCAGAGAAAGCGTGGTTGAAGGTGCGGTGCGCGCCGTTTGGGCGCGCAGCAACGGTACAATGCCCCAGAGGTGAGGAGGGGTCATCAAGTCAGTCAAGGAAATCATGCGCCGTCGCGCCGAGGAGCGCGAATCCGCGAGCGAAGCGCCTACCGCTAGTGAAGCGCCTGTCGCTGGCGACGTGCTGGCGGGGGAGGTGCCCGCTGCGGGCGAGTCGGCGGAAACCGGTTCGTCGGCGGGCGCTGGGGCGCCTGCGACCATTCCCGAGTCCGCATCTGAGCCCGCTCTCGCGCCCGCGCCCGTATTCCACCCTGACTCCTCCTTCGTTCGTAAGCTTTGGGGCGCCGACAGGCTGTTGCTGCTCGCCATCGTGCTGTTCGCGGTCTCCACCGTGGTGCGCACCATCTTGGCGGACTTCCCGAAAGCCGCCGACGTCATGCCCGACGAGATGCGCTACCTGGACCTGGCGCGCAGCCTGCTGACCGACGGCACGCTCACCATCCGCGGTGTGCAGACCACGTTCCAGAAGATTCTCTATCCCATAGCGCTCATGCCCGCTATGCTCTTCCACGACCCGTTGGCGCAGGTGAAGGTCATGGGCTTCCTGAACGCGCTCTACGCGTCGTCGGCTGTGTTCCCGGCGTACGTGCTGGCGCGCCGCATCGCGCCCGGGTTCTGGCCTGGGGTCGCATGCCTGGCCATTGCCGCGCTGCTGCCGGATCTGTGCTACTCCATGACGTTCATGAGCGAGAGTCTGTACCTGCCGTTGTCGCTGTGGTTGCTGGTGCTGCTGTGGGACGCGCTCGAGAAGCCGGGGCGCCGCGGCATCGTGCTCGCTGCGGCGGGCGGCGTGCTGTGCTACGTGGCGTACCTGTGCAAGGAGGTCGCGCTCGCGTACGTCATCGTCGTGGCGCTCATGTTCGCCGTGCGCGCCGTGCGCCGCGCCCTCGAGGTGCGGAAGGAGCCCCGTTCTCACGTCGCCCGCGCCATCGTGAACGATGTGGCGTTCGTGGACTCCTTCGCCCGCATGGCGCTCTTCCTGGCAGGCTTCCTGCTGCCGTTCGCGCTCATGAAGCTCACGCTGTTCGCGGGCATGCTCAACTCGTACAACCAGTCCTCGCTCGACATCCTGCAGAGTCTCTACGTGGACGTGTTCGCATTCCATGCCCTGGCGCTGGGCCTGGTGCACTTCGCGCTGGGGTTCGCGTTCTTCCCGCTCGTGCTGCCGCTCGTGTCGTGGCGCCGTTTCCCGCGCGAGCACCGCGTGTTCTTGACGCTGCTCTCGCTCGTGCTCCTGGTGAGCTTCCTCACGGTGGTGTTCACCATTTCCATGCGCGAGGACGCCGGCCACGTGGCGCTGCGCCAACACCTGCGCTACGTGGGGCCGCTGCTCGTGCCGTTTGCGTTCTACCTGGTGCGCATGGCCACAACCGGCCCGCGCCCGCAGTGGGGCGAGACCCTCGGCCGCGGGCACGTGCTCACGGTGGCGCTCACGGCGTTCTGCTTGGGCATCCTGCTGCTTTTCGGCACCGCGAACCTCTACCAAGGGCTCGACAGCGCCACGCTGCGCGTCTTCCGCGCCGTGTGCGAGCTGGACGCGACCATCCCTGCCGAGAAGTTCGACGCCGCGGTGGGCGGGCTGGCCGCCATCCCCGACGACGAGCCGCTGCTGGAGATCGACGCCGCCGTCTGGGCGGTGCGCGCCCTCATCGTGGCGCTGGCCG
>CASEJD010000144.1 GCA_949288145.1 uncultured Coriobacteriia bacterium | reverse complement strand
GGCGCGCTTTGTTGTCGAGCGAGCAATCGTGGTGGATTGACGTTGACGAGGGCGCGACTGCACATCCGTCGCGCCCTCGTCGCGCCTTGATGCGCGTCTGACTGGCTGCGCTGCTTTCGGACGCTCCGGCGGTTTTCTTTGAAAATCTAAGCATGCTCGGCGAACGGTTTCGAACGCGGAAACATGCCGTGAACTTGTGACGATATCGTGCCCGCTATATGTAGGGGAGGGGGTTCTGATCGGGCGCTCGATATGGTGTATATCGAATCAAAAACAGCTTCTGACGTGGGGAAACGTAGTTTTGTAAAATGTGAAGGCCGCGTGATGGAACCTTGAAAAGGATGGGCAAACGCCCTTTGGATTTGCTACCATCCAAAGCTGTACGCTCCTATTTGTTCCCTATTCGTACACCAAGGAGGAGCCCATGATTGAGATCACGCGACGCATTCCCGGCGCTCGCAAGGTCGCTGTTTGCGGCCTCACCGTGGCGCTTGCCGCCACCATGTGCGTTCCGGGCGCAGCGTTCGCGGCTCCCACGTCGGCCGACAAGCAGGCCGAGGCGGATGCCGCTCTGGCAACGCTGGAAACCATGCGTCAAGAGGCGGACCAGGCGTCCGCCAACTACGGCCAGGCTCTTGAGCTGCAGGCCGAGGCCGAGGCCGCGCATCAGGATTGCCTCGACCGCATCGACGAGTGCAACGCTGAGATTTCCGACCTGCAGGGCAAGCTCGGTTCTCGCGCGCACAGCATGTACAAGGAGGGCTCGTCCTCCATTCTTGACCTGCTCCTGGGCGCCACGTCCTGGGAGGAGTTCGCGAACAACTGGGATCTGCTGATCTCCATCAACGAGGACGACTCCCAGATGGTTCAGCAGACCAAGGACCTGCGCGCTGAGATTGAGGCGCAGGAGGCCGAGGCTGCTCGCCAGGAGCAGATTGCGACCGAGAACGCCGAGGCTGCTGCTCAGGCTGAGGCCGACGCTCGCGCCGCCGAGGCCACCATGCAGGCCACATACGACAGCCTGAGCGCCGAGGCCGCCGAGCTTCTGGCTCAGGAAGAGGCTGCTGCCGAGGCTGCCCGCGCTGCGGCTGCGGCGCAGGTCGTCGAGCAGTCCGCGCAGGAAGCTGCCCAGCAGCAGGCTGCGGGCGGCAGCTCCTCCGACAATGGCGGCGCTGCTGACAACGGCGGTTCCTCCTCCAACAACGGCGGCGGTTCTTCCGACAATGGTGGCGGTTCCTCCAACAACGGCGGCACCGTTGACAATGGCGGCGGCGAGTCCTACGTCGAGCCCGAGCCCGAGCCGGCTCCGTCCCAGCCGTCCTACAGCGCCAGCACCGGCAACGCCATCGTTGACCGCGCGTACAGCCAGATTGGCAAGCCGTACGTGTGGGGCGCCACCGGTCCGGACTCCTATGACTGCTCCGGCCTCGTTGGCTACGCGCTGACTGGCGGTTACTCCCGCGTCGGCACCACCTACACGTTCATGGCGTGGCCGCAGGTGAGCGACCCGCAGCCGGGCGACATCTGCACGAGCTCCACGCACTGCGGCATCTACATCGGCGGCGGCCAGATGATTCATGCTCCGCACTCCGGTGCCACCGTTACGGTCGGCTCCGTCCAGTCGAACATGATCATCGTTCGTTGCCCCTGGTAACAGATGACGAAGCGGCGGCCTCCGGGCCGCCGCTTTTTTGTGCGCACATTTCGAGCGAACGCAAGCTTTAATCTCTCAGCAGCTTCAGCGCTAAATCGCGCACGAGGACGCGCACGGTGAGTCCAGGTTGCGTCACCTCGGCGGCCTCCATGGCCGCCAGTTGTTTCTTGGAATGGAAGACGAAGGGGTAGACGCCGTGCGTGTACGGTACGAACCCAAAGACGAAGCGGCTCACGCGTTCTGCGCTCCACTGGGGCTTGCATGCCCGCAACAGGGCCTCAAGCTCGCTCGTGACGCGCTTGTAAGCGTGCTTGAACTCCACAAGGCTTTCCAGGCGGCTGTTTTGCTCGATGTCGTACAGGTTCATGGCCAGGAGCTTGAGCATCTGCGTGCGCTGCTCCAGGCTGGCTGCCAGACCGTCGGCCAAGCGTTCGTCGTCGAGGGCTGCGCTGCTTGCGCGCAGGGCTGCCAGGTCGTCCGCCCAGAGCTCGTGCTCACGCTGGAGCAGGGCGAGCAGGATTTCGTCCTTGTTCTGGAAGTAGTTGTACACGTTTGCGCGGCCGAAGGAGACCTTCGCGGCGACCTGGGTCATCGTGATGTCGTGGTAGCTTTCCGAGCGGTAGAGGGCCTCGCACGCGTCGATGATTTCGGTGCGCCGTGCCTCCGACTCTTCCTTGCTGATTTTCGGCATTGCCTGACCTTCCTTGACATCGCGGAGTGTTCGGCACCTGCGCACTCGGACGGAGCGGGCGCCGAAAAGCACGCACCGCAGGCGTCCTGGCGAGACACTGCGGTGCGATTCGTCCTGCAGCCGCCAGGGCGGCGACCGCGGGGCATCCGTAGCTTCTACAGGCTTTCGGCCCAAGCACGCAGGGAGCTGGCGCTCTGGTGGCCGTTCAGCAGTTTACCAGCCGCGACCGTGGAGCTCGCGGCAATCTGCTGCATGCGCTGCGGCGCCTTGCCCAGGCCGCTGCCGCCGCTCGTCGCGAAGGGGACGATGGTCTTGCCCGCGAAGTCGTAGGACTCCAGGAAGGTGTCGATGATGCGCGGCTCGACATACCACCACACCGGGAAGCCCACGAACACGGTGTCGTACTCGTCCATGTTCGCGACGGTGTCGGCGATTTCCGGGCGGCAGTGCTCGTCGTTCATCTCGACGGAGCTGCGGCTCGTGCGGTCGTTCCAGTTCAGGTCCGCAGCGGTGTAGGGGACTTTCGGCTCGATCTGGTACAGGTCGGCGCCGATTGCGCTGGCCAGCTCGTCCGCAACGCGCGCGGTGGTGCCGGAGGCGGAGAAGTACGCAACCAATGTCTTGCTCATGAGGGATCCTTTCTCACGCGTGATAAAGGTGACATATTGTCACGTATCGGTTCGCCCTCACGATATGACCAAAATGACAACATGTCAATATAAAAGATGACAGGTTGTCAGCGTTGCAACACGGCGCGGAGTAAGCGCTACTGCCGAGCGTGCTCCCCGGCACTGCGCGTGCTTGTTTCACGAGACGGGTGTTCCTCATCGTGCCGCATTCACGCATCAAGCGGGGCCTTTCGTTCTTATACGGGACGAAAGGCCCCGCTTTCGTCGTATGCTGGGAAAACAGGGCGGGTCGCGGCGTGATCCGCCGGGGACTTCGACGGAAGGGGCTCGTCATGGAGCGACATAACGCCACCTCTCAGCCGCGCGCACGGCGCGGCAGCCTGTTCGACCGGTCAATCGCGCTGCTCGTCGCGCTTGCGATGGCGGCATCGTTCTTGGGCATGCCGTCGGCCTTCGCCGTGGAAGGCGCTACGACGGACACGGCCGCGGGCGACGGGTCGCAGGGTCCGATCGTCATCGTGCACACCAACGACGTGCACTGCGCGGTTGACGACAACCTGGGCTACGCGAAGCTCGCGTCGTACGCCGACTCACTGGAAGCGCAGTACGGCGAAGACCGCGTGACGCTCGTCGACGCGGGCGACGCGGTGCAGGGCAACGTCATCGGCACGCTGTCCCAGGGCGAGTACCTGGTGGACATCATGAACGCGGTGGGCTACGACATCGCCGTTCCCGGCAACCACGAGTTCGACTACGGCATGACGCAGTTCAACACCCTGGTGGCGCTTTCGAACGTGAAATACCTCTCGTGCAATTTCACCGATTTGCGCACGGGCGAGACCGTCCTCGATCCGTACACGATTGTGGACTACGGCACGGGCGAAGACGCCGTGCAGGTCGCCTACGTAGGCATCTCTACGCCCGAGACGCTCACGAAGTCGTCGCCGAACACCTTCAAGGACGAATCCGGCGCCTACATCTACGGCTTCTGCCAGGACGAGACGGGCGAGGCGCTCTACGACGCCGTGCAGGACACCGTCGACACCGCGCGCGCCGAGGGTGCTGACTACGTGGTCGCCGTGACGCATTTGGGCCAAGAGGGCATCACGAGCCAGTGGCGCAGCGACGCCGTGGTCGAGCACACCACGGGCATCGACGCGCTCATCGACGGCCATTCGCACGAAGCCTACGTGCAGGAAGACGTGCAGAACGCCGCGGGCGAAGCGGTCCCGGTCGTCCAGACCGGCTACGGCCTGCAGAACATCGGCACCGTGACCATCAAGCCGGACACCGGCGAGGTCGAAGCGCAGCTGGTGAGCGAATGGGACGGCGAGGACGCCAGCGTGGCTGCGGCGGTGCAGGACGTCCAGAATAAGCTGTCGGAGACGACCGAGCAGGTCATCGGTTCCTCCGAGCACAAGCTCGTCGCCATCGAGGACGACGGTTTCGCGTGGGCGGTTCGCCATCGCGAGACGAACTTGGGTGACTTCGTGGCGGACGCGTACCTGTACTCTGCCCGCAGCCTGGGCTACGACGCCGACCTGGCCTTCGTCAACGGCGGTGGCCTGCGTGCCGACGTGGCGCAGGGCGACGTGACTTATGGCGACCTCATCAACGTGAACCCCTACAGCAACCAGCTCGTCTACCTGGAGGCGACCGGCCAGCAAATCCTCGATGCGCTCGAGCTGGGCGCGCGCAATCTGCCGGAGTCCGCAGGCGGGTTCTTGCAGGTGGCGGGCGTGTCCTACACCATTCGCACCGACATCCCGTCCTCCGTCCAGCTGGATGCCGCCGAGAACTTCGTCGGCGTCACGGGCGAATACCGCGTGCAGGACGTGACCATTGGCGGAGAGCCCCTCGACCTTGCGCGCACGTATGGCCTCGTGTCCATCTCCTACCTCGTGGAAGAGGGCGGCGACGGCATGACTATGTTCACGGGTGACGTGACGCTTGTCGGATTGGACAGCGAGGCGCTCATCGACTACATCCAGGACGGTTTGGGCGGCGTCATCGGCGAGCAGTATGCCAACGAAGGAGGCCAAGGCCGCGTGCGCATCGTGGACCACGACCCGAGCGCTGACGACCCGTGCGCTGGCTTCTCTGACGTGGATCGTGACGCGTGGTACCACAGCGCCATTGACTGGGCGATCGAGAACGATGTGCTCCATGGCATGGGCGGTACCGACCTCATGATGCCTGACGGCGAGCTGACGCGCGCGCAGATGGCGACGGTGCTGCACAACCTGGAGGGCAACCCCTCGGCGGATCCCGCGGTCGTGTCGGCGTTCGCCGATTGTGATACGAGCGCATGGTACGCGGAAGCGGTCGCGTGGGCGTACGGCGATGGCGTTTTGAACGGGTACGGCGAAAGCGTCTTCGGCCCGGAGGACGCCCTTACGCGCGAGCAAGCAGCCGTGGTGATCATGCGCTGGGCGGCGTCGAACGGCGTGGACACCTCGGTGCGCGCCGACCTTGCCGCATTCTCGGACGCTGACGCGGTGTCCTCGTGGGCGAACGACGCCGTGTCGTGGGCAGTCGCCGCTGGAGTGCTGGAAGGCGAAGAAGGCGCGGACGGCCAGTGCGTGCTCGATCCGCAGGACGCCGTGACCCGTGCCGAGATGGCAGCCCTGCTCATGCGCATGGCCGAGGAGTAGCGTCAGACGACAAAGGCACGCTCAATGTGAAAAAGGGTCAGGTACTTTTTCACATGCTGTAGCGACCCGCAGAGCATTCCGCACTAAACCGAAGCCCGGCACATGCCGGGCTTCGTGCTGTCGGGGAGGAGAGGCGCCTGAGGCGCATGTGCGCGCTATTTCACGCGTTTGCCGCCGATCGTTCGGCAATCGTTTTTTCCATCATGTCGAGATCGGCTTCCTGCATGAGGTCAATCAGCTCCTGCTGCGCGTGGATGCTCAGCTTCTGGTAGATATGGCGCGTGTGCGTGTTCACGGTGCCAGCAGAAATGACAAGCTCTTCCTGGATTCGTGCGGCATTCCTTCCGCATGCGAGCAGGTGGAATACGTCCACCTCACGCTTTGACAGCCCGTAGTAGGCTCCAATGATTCGGCAGCGCGCCAGCAGCGGGATCTTACGCGATTTCGGTGCAGGAGCTCCTTCCTCGGATGTGGCTGGTGAGGCTTCTGTTTCCGTAGGGTCAGCAGATTCCATATCGGGGGCCAGATTGCCCTCAAATCGCGAAATGTCTGATTCCGTCAGCACGTAGAGTCGCGCGAAAGCGATGAGGCCTACGGCAATTGCGCACATGGCCGCGAAAACGCCGCTGTCAGTGGGCCCTCCAGACGCCATTGCTCGAGCGATGGGGGCGCCCATCAGCATGCCAACCGCCAAGACCAGGGCGCGGCCGAATCCGAACACCTGGATCGACGTATATTGAAACCTGCCGGCCATCTCTGCAAGGATGACCCAGATAACCACTTCAAAGAGCGTGTACCCCAATGTGACGATGAGGTAAGAAGGAAAGCTCTCGGTGGTCCAGACCGTGAATGAAGCGAATCCGATGACGCACAGCAAAACGACAGGTTTCGTGAGCAGGTCAATGGAGAATCGTTTGTTCGTCGCGATGACGAGAGCGAGCATCGCCGCAACAAGGCAGCTGGCAATGGCGAATAGGACGCCGTACTCCACGCCGAAAGCGTTCATGCCGTGCAGTGAGTAGACGTCGCGCATGAGCCCCGTTGCTGCGCCCACGGCCAAAGCGAACAAAGAGAACTTGATTAAAAGGAGTTTCGGCAGCTTCTCTCCGCTTGGCTGCGGAGTTGTCTGCGCATGGTGTTCGAGGGTCTTCGCGGCGCAGAACTCTGCCAGAAACGGAGAAGCGACGACGATTGCCACAGCGCACGGGTACGGCAAGAAGAAAAGAGCGACACTCAAGGCGGCTGCCAGGGCAGTAGCTGCTAGCACTTCAAGGGAGCAGGTCTTCGCGTCTGCGGCCGAATACGAGCGGCCAATCTCGAGCAAGACGAGCGCGGACCCCAGGCCCGTGAAGACTCCGACGGCGATTACGGCGCCGGGAGCAAGCATTCCCCCGGATATTGCCTCATGCGCAAGCAGCAGCACGCCGATGCCGGCGATAGCGGGTCCCACGTATCGGCATGCTGCGTTGTCGAGGAGTCGCATCGCCGAGCGGTGGGAGAGTGCGCAAAGCGCCAAGACTGCGGTCAGGAAGACGACGGACGCAAGGTAGACGTCGTTGAAGACAACCCCGCGCGATTCGGCCGTGAACGGAGCGAACAACACGCTGCTGAAAAAGATCGTGTATATCCACAGACGGTTGAAAAGATAGCCCGAAAACCGCCAGGCGGACAATCCGGCGTGCGCAGGGCCGCCCTGTTTCTTCGGCACCAGTTCTATGGCTGCCATGTATCCCCCTTACAGGCTCCGACGCACCATCACGTGACGTGCTGAGACGATTTCCCCTGATGGCATTGTGACTCATAAAGCCGGCATGAAGCATCATAAGGCCCTTATGATTTCGTATTTTGCCTGCTTTCTCATAAGCCTAACTGGATGTGTGACGCCTGGGCGCGCCCGTACTATCGCCTCTGCATGGATCAGGGGAGCTTACGGCTCGCCTTGCCAAAGATTAGACGAGAAGAGGAGGAGTGACCATGAAGCTGAGCCTTTCACGCCGCAACTTCCTAAAAGTTTCGGCCATGACGGCAGCAGCGGTCGGTGTCGCGTCCGCCCAGGGGATCACGGCGTTCGCCGAGGAACCCTACACAGCGGTCGACAGCGCGGACACCGTAAAGCGCGTCCGCACGTGCTGCCGTGGCTGCGGCAAGATGGAGTGCGGCGTATGGGTGACCGTCGAGAACGGACGGGCGGTCAAGATCGAAGGCGACGAGAGCGCGCCGCACACGATGGGCAGCTGCTGCAACAAATCTGTCGCGTCGCTGCAGGCATGCTACCACCCGGATCGCTTGCGCTACCCCATGAAGCGCACGGCACCCAAAGGCGACGATCCCGGCTGGGTGCGCATCTCGTGGGAAGAGGCGCTTGACAGCATCGTGGCTGGCATTCAAAGCGTGAAAGACCGGTATGGCGGTGAGTCGCTGTTCACCATGGGCGGCACGGGGCGAATTTGGTGCATGTCTCCGTATGCCGGATACAATGCTTGGTTCATGTCCCCGAACACTGCAGTTGCCTGGCAGGTCTGCAAAGGACCACGCCACTTCGCATCGGCCCTTACGTCGGAGTATAACCACAGCTGGTCTGCAAGCGTCGAGCGCCCGCCGGTGTTCACCATCTGGGCGTCTACTCCGGAGGTCTCGAATTACGACGAGGCCGGTCGTTCGGTGACCGACGAGGTGTTTTCTGCGGATACGTTCATCTCGGTCGATCCGCGCACGACTGCCCTTGGCAAAGAGGCGGATTATCACCTGAAGCTGCGTGGCGGAACGGACACCGCGCTTGCGCTCGCTATGTGCGACGTGATTATCAAAAACGATCTGGTCGATTGGCAGTTCGTCAAGCGATGGACGAATGCGTGCTTCCTGGTGGTGGAAGACAAGGAGCCGTCTGGCCCGGAAATCCCGCACATTTTCCACGGCCCGAACATGATCAAGACTACGCTTCTTACGCAGGCGGATCTGCAAGAAGACGGCAGCCCGTACAAGTACATGGTTTGGGACAAAGCGTCCAACTCGCTCAAGTGGTTTAACGCGACGGGCCAGCGTGCCGCTGCCGACCCCACGTATGACCCTGCGGCTGATCCCGAGTGCAATTGCTGGGAAGGCGAAGCGCCGTGGCCGCGTTATGACGGCACTGGCCACAAAGACGACTGGGCGCGCCGTACGTATCCGGGCATGGAAGGGCAGGCGAACGTGCGCGAAGGCCAGTCCCAGGCATGGCTGCCCGACTTGGACAATTTCGAGTCCATCGACCCCGCAACCGAAGGCGAGTTCGAGGTAACGTTCAAGGACGGATCGAAGCACATCGCTATCCCGGTATGGCAGAAATTTGCCGAGCGCTGCGATGAGTATGCGCCGGAAAAGTCCGAGGCGATTACCGAAGTTCCGGCCCAGCTGGTGACCGAGGCTGCGCTCGTGTACGGCACGCGCAAAGACCCGCGTTGGGGCAATGGCGGCATTTTGTACCAGCTTGCCGTCGAGCACCATGGCAACTCCATCATGAACTGCCGTGCCATCGAGCTGTTGACCGCCATCACGGGCAACACGGACGGTCCGGGTGGTCAGCGCGGTTCCACGAAGATCGACGTCAACTACATGGGCAATTTCTCCGATCAAACGTACAGCAAGAAGGTCGACACGCCGCTCAACCATCCAGAGATCATGGAAAAGCAGCTTGGCCGCGATACGCATCCGCTGTTTGAGTGGTGGGCGCTGTGGGGCAATGCCAACAGCATTTGGAAAGCTGGCGTCACGGGCGAGCCGTACCCGATCAAGGGCGGCGTGTGCCAGTCCGGCGACTTCATGAACATGGGCAACACCACCATGGCGTGGGACACGCTCATGCAGCTTGATTTCTTCTTTGACATCGACCTGTGGCATCATCCGACTTCCGAGCTGGCGGACATCATCCTGCCGTGCCGTCACTGGCTTGAGGTTCCATGCCCGCGCCAGTCGCAAGGCTCGGGCGGAGCGCTCGGTGCGTGCGTGCCGTGCGTTGAACCGCTGGCAGAGTCTTGGTACGACCCGGAGATCGTGGAGGAGCTGTACCGCCGCGTTGGTATTCCGTGGGGATGGGACGACGATAACCCGTATCCGACGCTCGAGGAAAAGCTCGACTACGTGGTGCGCGAGGTCTCATCTTCCTGGAAGGATTTCGTGGAAGAGTTCGAAGAGAACGGCTGGTGGGACGTCAAGAAGCTGCGTCCCGACGACTGGGGCACGTATCGACGCTTTGAGACGGGCTTCATGAAGAAGGCGTACACGGAAGCGCCGACGGCGTCGAACGTCATTCCCGGCTTCAACACGCCCACGCAGAAGCAGGAAATATGGTGCACGGTCATGGAGACCTATCATGGCGCAGCCGATGCACTCCCTGACTACCGACCGAATCCGGATAGTAAGGACCTCAACCCGGAGCTGTGGGAAGAATACCCGGTCATGTGCCTGACGGGCCGCCGTATCCCGGTGTACTTCCATTCCGAGCACCGTCAGCTTCCGTGGTGCCGTGAAGTTTGGCCTGTTCCGCGCGTGGAGATTAATCCTGACGACGCAGCCGAATGGGGCATTGAGCAAGGAGATTGGGTCTGGATTGAAAGCCCGCATGGCAGAATCCGCGAGACGGCCGACCTGTTCTACGGCATCGCACGCGGCGTCATCAATTGCGAGCACACGTGGTGGTTCCCCGAATGCCCAGCTCCCGAGCACGGTTGGCGCTATTCCGCGGTCAATCAGTTGGTCAACAACGACATCGACGATCCGCACTGCGGCTCGTCCATTGTGCGCGGCTATCCGGTCAAGGTCTACAAAGCCGAGGAAGGGTGCCCTGAGGGCATCATCTCCGAAGCGACTGATCCGCGCCTGAAAGAATGGCTGCCAGTCTATGAAGGAAGGAGCGAGTAGCGATGACGCACTATGCGATAGCCGTTGACGTGAACCGCTGCGTCGCCTGCATGGCATGCAACGGTGCATGCAAAATGGTCAACAATGTGCCGATTGGCAACTTCTGGAACAAAGTGCTTCGCATCGGGCCGAACGCTCCCGATCCGGACGGCGTGCACGCGGGCACCGACTTCTACTACCTGCCGATTCAGTGCCAGCACTGCGAAAATCCAGCGTGCGTGGCCGTGTGCCCGACCGAGGCGTCGCACGTCCTGGAGGACGGCACCGTGCAGATCGACAAGTCCAAGTGCATCGGCTGCCAGTTCTGCGCCATGGCCTGCCCCTACGGCGTCCGCTACCTCAACGAGGAGGAGCGCGTCGTGGAGAAGTGCACGCTCTGCGAGCAGCAGATTGCCCAGGGCGATGTCCCTCAGTGCGTGAAGAACTGCGTCGGCATGGCGAAGTGGTTTGGCGATCTGGACGAGGGAATCGAAACGTTCCGTGGTGTGGGCGATTACACCATCGGTGATTTCTGCGAGCCATTTGAGGAGTCCGACGTTCACATGCTTCCTGACGTAGGCAATCGTCCGACATTCCGATACATCTTGCGCGGGAAAACCTGGGAAGGTGGTGACCAGTAATGGAGCTTCAGTGGCCCCTCATCATCTTCACGGTGTTGCTCGCGTGGGCGTGCGGTGTGTTCGCGACCCAGGGCGTCTTGGCCCTTAAGGGCGAGGGCAAGGAGGTGCAGCTCCCGGCCTTGATCACAAGCGTCGCGCTGCTGGCCGTTAGCGGCATCGCCGTCTTCTTCCACCTTGAGCACTGGGAGCGCATCTTCAACGGCTTCGGCCACATCACCTCCGGCATCACGCAGGAGCTGATCGCCATCGTCGTGTTCGTGGTCGTGGCGGTCGTCTACTTCGCCATGCTGCGCAAGAGCAGCGACGGCGGCACGGTGCCCGCGTGGCTGGCCGTCGTGGCGATCGCCATCAGCGTGGCCCTCGCGGTCGTCTCCGCCCACAGCTACATGATGGCCGCGCGCCCCGCGTGGGACACCGTCGCGTGGCCCCTGGCCAT
>CASEJD010000143.1 GCA_949288145.1 uncultured Coriobacteriia bacterium | reverse complement strand
CGTTCTTCTCGTCGCTTTCCGTGCCCGGCCGCCGCATCGCGGTGCTGGGCGACATGGGCGAGCTCGGCGCGCACGCTCTGGAGGGGCATGAGCGCGTCGGCCGCATGGCGGCTGACGCGGGGTTCGACGCGCTCGTGTGCGCGGGCGAGCTGTCCCGCTCCATGGCCGAGGCGGCAGTGGCCGCCGGCATGGACCAGGATGCCGTCGTGTGGGTGCCCGGTCGCGACGAGGCGCTCGAGGCCGTGCGCGGTATGCAGCTCGCTGCGGGCGACGCCGTGCTGGTCAAGGCGTCCCACTTCATGGGGCTCGAGCGGCTGGCTGAAGGGTTGGTGAAGTAAATGTTCGAGATTTTCGCGGAGTACCCGACGTTCCTGACGTTCTTGGCGTTCGTGCTGGCGGCCGCCATCACGCTCGTCATCATGCCGCTGTTCATCAAGTTCCTGCGCCGCGTGCACATCGGCCAGCAGGTCCGCGCAGACGGCCCGCAGAGCCACCTGGTGAAGCAGGGCACGCCCACCATGGGCGGCGTGGTCATGCTCGTGGCCATCGCCGTGGTGGCCGTGGCGGTGAGCGCGCCCACGTCCGAGACGCTCGCGCTCGTGGCGTGCACGCTGCTGGCGGGCGCGCTGGGCCTGTTCGACGACGCGTCGAAGGTCGTCAAGGAGCGCTCGCTCGGCCTCACGCCGAAGGCGAAGCTTGTGGGTCAGTTCCTCATCTCCACGTTCTTCTGCCTGTACGCCGTGAACGCCTTGGGCGTGGCGCCCACGGTGGAGATCCCGTTTGTGTGGACGTTCGATTTGGGCGTGCTCACCACGGTGGTGCCCATCGGATCGGGCATCGAGGTGCCGTGGCTGTACGTCCTGTTCGTTGACATCCTGCTCATGGGCATGTGCAACGCCGTCAACCTGACCGACGGCCTGGACGGCCTGGCGGGCGGCACCGTCATGATCGTCATGCTGGTCATGGCCATGATCGCGTACCGCTGCAACCTGCTCGACAGCGCCATCTTCGGCGCCGCCATCGCCGGCGCGTGCCTGGGCTTTTTGTGGTTCAACTCCTACCCGGCCGACATCTTCATGGGCGACACGGGCTCGCTCGCGCTCGGCATGGCGCTGGGCTGCCTGGCCGTCATGACGAAGACCGAGGTGCTCTCCATCCTGATCGGCGGCCTGTTCGTGGCCGAGGCCCTCTCGGTCATGCTGCAGGTGTTCCACTACAAGCGCACCAAGAAGCGCCTGTTCCTCATGGCGCCGCTGCACCACCACTTCGAGAAGAAGGGCTGGAGCGAGACGAAGGTGGTCATCCGCTTCTGGATCGTCTCCGGCATCCTGGCCACCATCGGCTTCTCCGTCTACTTCGCGCAGTACTTGGCGCAAACCGCCTAGGAGGTCTGCCATGCAAACCATGCACGGATATCCCGACGGCGCCCCTTATCTGGGCGACGTCCTTATTCTAGGGCTCGGCACGTCGGGCAAGGCGGCCGCGTCGTACGTGGCCGGCCTGGTCGGCACGCGCGTCCGCTCGCTGTCGGTGCTCGCGGGCAAGCGCACCGTCGAGGCGGAGCGCTTCGCGGACGAGCTTGCCGCCTCGTGCGGCGCCCGCGTCCTCTTCGAGACGGAGGAGGTGGAGGGCTCCTATGACCTGTGCATCGCCAGCCCCGGCATCTCCGAATTCTCCGACTTCTACGGCAACGCCCGCCGCGCGAGCGGCGAGGTGGTGAGCGAGGTCGAGTTCGCCTGGCGCGAGTCCTCCGCGGACTCCCGTTGGGTCGCCATCACCGGCACGAACGGCAAGACGACCACCACGTCGCTCATCGCGCACGTGCTCTCCTCTGCGGGGGTCGCCGCGGTGGCGTGCGGCAACATCGGCGACGCGTGCATCACGGCGGTCGCCGACGGTCGTGCCAGCGTGTACGTGGCGGAGGTCTCGTCCTACCAGCTGGCATCCACCAGCCGGTTCGCGCCGGACGTGGCCGTGCTGCTCAACATCACGCCCGACCACGTGAAGTGGCACCGCACGCTCGAGAACTACGCGCAGGCGAAGTACAAGGTGCTCGCGAACCTGGATTGCGCCGGCGGCGTGGCCGTGCTCGACGCCGTGAACGACGTCGTGCGCACCGACCAGGTGAAGCGCCTGCGCGCCCTCACGCGCGAAGAGCGCGGGTTCGACTACATTCCCGTCGGCTGCGCGGCGGGGCTCTCCGCCAGCATGCGCGACGCCTGCGGCAGCGAGAACGCCGCCTTCCTGGACGAAGGCGCACTGCGCGTGGACTTCCGCGGCCAGGAGCTTCGCCTCATGCCCGCGGCCGACCTGCACATCAAGGGCGAGCACAACGCCAGCAACGCGCTGGCGGCAGCCTCCGCGTGCCTGGCGCTCGGCCTGACCGGCGAGCAGGTGGCCGCCGGGCTGCGCTCCTTCGCGCCGCTCGAGCACCGTATCGAGCCGTGCGGCACCGTCGCCGGCATCGCCTGCTACAACGACTCCAAGGCCACCAACGTGGACGCCACGCTCAAGGCGCTGTCAGCCTTCGGCGAGGCGCGCCCGGTCGTGCTGCTCGGCGGCGACGACAAGGGCACGGACCTCACCGAGCTCGTGCAGGCCGCCCGTGTCCACTGCAAGGCCGTCGTGTGCTTCGGCGCCGCGGGCGAGCGCTTCGAGCGCGCGTTCGCGGAGGTTCCCGGCGCGGACGAGGCCACGCTTGCGGTCCTGCGCGCGGAGCATCTGGAGGACGCCCTGGACACGGCGCTTGAGGCCGCCCAGCCGGGCGACGTCGTGGCGCTCTCGCCGGCGTGCGCGTCCTTCGACGAGTTCTCCTGCTTCGAAGAGCGCGGCGAGGTGTTCAAGAAGCTCGTGGCCAACCGTCGAGAACGAAAGGGCGCTTGATAGAAGATGGCGATAGGGCAGAACACAGCAACGAACCGCACCACGCCCGCACCGTCTCCATCCGTCCGCCGTTTCGGCGGCGTCCCGGCCGAGGTCATGGGCCCGCGCATCCTGTTCATGCTCGCGGTCTTGGCGCTCGTGCTCATCGGGCTGGTCATGGTATTCTCCGCCTCCACCATCGAGGCGATCGACGAGGGCTCCTCTCCGGCGTCCTTCGTGCTCAAGCAGTTCGCGTTCGCGGTCATCGGCCTCGTCGCGTGCGGCGTGTGCGCGTTCATCCCGTACCGCGCCTGGCTCGGTCGATTGACCGATTTCGCGTGGGTCGTGGCCGTGGCGCTCATCGTGCTCACGGCTGCCATCGGCACCGAGGATTTGGGCGCGCAGCGCTGGGTGAACCTCGGCCCGGTGAGCTTGCAGCCTTCCGAGTTCGCGAAGATCGCGTTCATCCTCGTGGCGGCGCGCGCGTTCTTCATGTTCCGCGAAGGCGACATGGACTCGCGCCAGTTCCTCGTCCACATTGTGGTGGGCCTGCTCATGCCGCTCGGCGCGCTGTTCATCACGCAGTCCGACTTCGGCACCACGGCCATCTGCGCCGTGAGCATCATCGCCGTCATGTGGGCGGGCGACGTGCCTGCCCGCGCTATCGGCGCCACGTTGGCCGTCGTGGGCGTGGCGGGCTTCCTCGGCATTGTTTCGTCCAGCTATCGTCTGGCGCGCATGACCTCGTTCCTCAACCCGTGGGACGACGGCGAAGGCGGCCTGGGCACGGGCTACCAGCTGATTCACTCGTTCTACGCCTTTGCGGAAGGCGGCCTGTTCGGCGTGGGCCTGGGCAACTCGAGCGAGAAGTTCCTCTACCTGCCCGAGGCCGAGACGGACTTCATCTTCGCGATCATCGGCGAGGAGCTCGGCATGCTGGGCGCTCTTGCGGTGGTGGCGCTCTTCCTGCTGCTGCTGTTCGCCGGCATGCGCATCGCGCGCACGGCGCCCGACAACTTCGGCGCCATGCTCGCGTGCGGCCTGGTGACCATGCTCGTCTTCCAAGCGTTCCTGAACATGGCGTGCGTCATGGGCGTGGCGCCCACCACGGGCAAGCCGCTCCCGTTCATCTCGTCGGGCGGCTCGTCGCTCATCGCGTCGTTCATCATGGCGGGCATCGTCTTGTCGGTCTCGCGCGCGTCGGGCGAGCCTGACGTGCACGACCAGCGCCGCGCGGACCTGCGCGTCGTGCGCGCCGATGACGGCTGGGACGACTTTGGCGCTCCGGAGCCCGCCATGCGCGG
>CASEJD010000142.1 GCA_949288145.1 uncultured Coriobacteriia bacterium | reverse complement strand
CTTCGACGACGTGACGCTTGTGGGCGTCATCAACGCGGACACGCAGCTCAACCTGCCCGACTTCCGCGCGGGCGAGCGCACGTTCGCGCTCATCGAGCAGGTGGCGGGCCGCGCCGGTCGCGCAAGCCTGCCCGGGCGCGTGCTCGTGCAGACCTACTCGGCCGCCGCCGTGCCCATCCAGGCGGCGGCGCACTACGACCGCGCGCTCTTCCTGCGCGACGACCTGCCCAAGCGCAAGGCGCTCGGCTACCCGCCGTACGTCCGTTTGGCGAACGTGCTCCTCTGGGGGCAGGACGAGGACGCCGTCGCGAAAACGGGCGCCGAGCTGACTGCCGAGCTCGAGCAGCTCGTGCGCGACGTGGCAGGAGAGGGCTGGACGGTCTTTCCCGCCACGCCATGCGTGCTCGCGAAGCTGCGCAACACGTTCCGCTACAACATCCTCGTGAAGGCGCCGCGCGATGCGGACGTCGCCGCCGCGCTGCTGCCGTTGTTCCGCCACCGCAAGCCGGCGAAGGACGTGAACGTCGCGGTGGACGTCGACCCGCACAGCCTGTTGTAGGCGGAGCCGGCGCCACCGTTTCCTTCGCCGAACCCTGCCCAATGTAGGACTTCTTTGCAATTCACCCTGCACGCGCTTCAAATTGTGGTACTCTTTATTGCTGTATTTTTGCGCCCAAAATCGAATAGAACGCTGGGTGCGCCGTTTGTTTGAAAGGACGTCGCGTGGCTGAAGCTTCCAAGAAGAAATCCACAAGCAAAGCCAAGAACACCCCGGTCCAGGACGTCGTGGACGACGCCGTGGAGACCGAAGACATCTTGGACGAGGCAGGTCCTTCCACCGAGACCATCACTTCGTCCGCTTCTTCCGACAGCGTCGACGAAGAGAAGATCGACTCTGACATCTCCGACGATGAGGATCTGCTCGAGGGCATCCCGGAGGAGGAGCTGAAGGCCACGGTCGACGCGTCGCTGCCGAAGGTTGGCGGCAGGTCGAAGGTGCGCTCGCGCAGCAAGCGCACGGCCGACACCTCCGTCACGCTGCTCACGGGCGATCCGGTCCGCATGTACCTGAAGGAGATCGGCAAGGTCCCGCTGCTCACCGCCGCGGAAGAGATCGACCTCGCCATGAAGATCGAGGCCGGCGTCGCCGCCACTGAAGAGCTGGAGAAGGCCGAAGAGGAAGGCCGCGAGCTTGAGCGCCGCGAGCGCCGTCGCCTCTCCCGCGTGGAGCAGGTGGGTCTCGACGCGAAGCAGCAGCTCATCGAAGCGAACCTCCGCCTGGTCGTCTCCATCGCGAAGCGCTACGTGGGCCGCGGCATGCTGTTCCTGGACCTCATCCAGGAGGGCAACCTGGGCCTGATCCGCGCGGTCGAGAAGTTCGACTACAAGAAGGGCTTCAAGTTCTCTACGTACGCCACGTGGTGGATTCGCCAGGCCATCACCCGCGCCATCGCCGACCAGGCGCGCACCATCCGCATCCCGGTGCACATGGTCGAGACGATCAACAAGCTCGTGCGCATCCAGCGCCAGCTGCTCCAGGAGAAGGGCCGCGAACCCACCCCGGAGGAGATCGGCGAGGCCATGGGCCTGCCGGCCGAGCGCGTGCGCGAGATCCAGAAGATCAGCCAGGAGCCGGTGAGCCTCGAGACGCCCATCGGCGAGGAAGAGGACTCCCAGCTGGGCGACTTTATCGAGGACGACGCGGCCGTCGTGCCGCCGGACGCTGCCAGCTTCTCCATGCTGCAGGAGCAGCTCTCGAAGGTCCTTGAAGGCCTGGCAGAGCGCGAGCGCAAGGTCATCAGCCTGCGCTTCGGCCTGGAGGACGGCCATCCGCATACGCTCGAGGAAGTGGGCCGTCAGTTCGGCGTCACCCGCGAGCGCATCCGTCAGATTGAGAGCAAGACGCTCGCCAAGCTGCGCCATCCCAACCGCTCCGCCCGTCTGAAGGACTACCTGGAGGACTAGCGCTCCGGTTTGCAAGAGCATGTGAAAGCCCGACGGTTTTAGCCGTCGGGCTTTTTGCGTTGGCATGGAAAGGGTCCGACACGCGTCGGACCCGTTCTTTTGTAATCAGGCTGCG
>CASEJD010000141.1 GCA_949288145.1 uncultured Coriobacteriia bacterium | reverse complement strand
GGCGCCGCACGCCGCCTCGCACGCGGCGGCGAACCCGACGGCTCCGCACACGTTCTGCGTGCCGGAACGGCGGCCGTCCTCCTGGCCGCCGCCCACGATGAAGGGCTCGAACGGCGTGCGAGCGCGCAGGTACAGGGCGCCGACGCCCTTCGGCCCGCACACTTTGTGCGCCGAGAACGACGCGGCGTCAGCGCCGATCTCCTCCATGTCCACCGAAGCCTTGCCAAGCAGCTGCACCATGTCCGTGTGGAAGAGCGCGCCCGCTTCGTGCGCCACGGCGGCCAGCTCTTTGACGGGCTGGATTGTGCCGAGCTCGTTGTTCGCCGCCATGACGGAGACCACCGCCGTGTCGGCGGTGCACGCCGCGCGCACGGCATCAGGGCTCACGAACCCTTGCGAGTCCGGCTCGACGAGCGTCACCGCGCACCCGAGGGAGCGCAGCACGTCCGCCGCCTGGAGCACCGCCTCGTGCTCGAAAGTGGTGGTGACCACGTGCGGCACGTAGCCCTTGTTGCCATGCTGGCGCTCCGCCTTGACGCGCACGAACACCAAGCCGTAGAGCGCCGCGTTGTCCGCCTCGGTGGCGCCGGAGGTGAAGGTCACTTCGTCCGGACGGCGCGCCCCGATGCAGCGCGCCACGCGCGCGCGGGCCGCCTGCAGATCCGAGAACGCCGTGCGCCCGGGCGTGTGCAGCGAGTTCGCGTTCAGGCCGTGCGCAAGGTTGGCGCGGCCCGGCTCCATGAACGGGCGCATGGCCTCGGCTGCCTCCTCGCAGAGGGGCGCGGTAGCCGCCCAGTCGAGGTAGACGCGATCGGCGCCGGTCTGTCCCACGACCATGGCCTACGCCTCCTCGCGCGCGGCCTCGGCCACAGCGGAGATGTCGCGAATGGCCGCCTGCGGGTCCTCCGCCTTCATGACGGCGTTGCCGCACACGAGCACGTCCGCGCCCGCGGCGGCGACGCGGCCTGCGGTGGCAAGCCCGATGCCGCCGTCGACCTCCAGCAAGGGGGCGACGCCCGCCTCGCGCGAAAGCTCCGCCAGGCGCGCCACCTTGTCCTCCGTGCCCTCGATGTAGGACTGGCCGGAGAACCCCGGGTAGACGCTCATGGCGAGCACCATCTCCAGCTGCGGCAAGTACGGCGCGACGACGTCGGCCTCGGTGTCGGGCTTAAGCACGAGGCCCGCGCCCGCGCCCGCCTCGTGGATGAGCTCGATGGCGCGCCACGCCTCGTCAGCGGCCAGGTCGAGCGCCTCTACATGGACGGTGACCAGGTCGCCCTCCCCTACGTGGTCCAGGTACCACGGCAGCTGCACAAGCGGGTTGCTGATCATCAGGTGCACGTCGAGCGGCAGCTTCGAGACGCGCTTCAAGCCCTTCACAAACGGCACGCCGATCGTCAGGTTCGGCACGAAGTGACCGTCCATGACGTCCACGTGCACGTACCCCGCGCCGCCTTCCGTGATGAGCTCGACATCGCGCTCCATGTTCATGAAATCCGCCGAAAGAATCGACGGGGCGATCTTCACAGGTCCAAACACGATCTTCCCTTTCCACCGGGGCGTTTCTTCGCAAGCGATTCTACCGCACTTGGAAGCGGCCGGCGCGAAGCCGCACGAACAGCGCACGTCCGCGCGGCAGAACCGCACCGCGCCGCCGTGCTATGATGCGAGGGAACCCAACGAAAGAAGGCCGCCATGGGCACGATCGCGCGCACGCACTACGTCTACACCACTGTCATCGGGCCCGTCACCATCGCCTCGAACGGCGCGGCCATCACGCACGTCGCCTTCGGCGCGCGCGAGCTGCCGGGCGCCTTCGCCCCCAGCGAGCTCACGAACCGCGCCGCCAACCAACTTCAGGAATACCTCGCGGGCAAGCGCACCGCGTTCGACCTGCCGCTCGCACCCGAGGGCACCCCGTTCCAGCAGCGCGTGTGGAAGGCGCTCCAGAACATCCCGTACGGCCAGACGCGCTCTTACGCCGACGTGGCTGCCGCCATCGGCAGCCCCCGGGCGACGCGCGCCGTGGGCGGCGCCAACAACCGCAATCCCATCGCCATCGTCATCCCGTGCCACCGAGTCGTGGGCGCCAACGGCAAGCTCACCGGCTACGCCGGCGGCCTTCCGATCAAGCAGCGCCTGCTCGACCTGGAGCGCGCGCACGGCTAGGACGCCCCGTCCTCCCGCCGGAGAAAAAGCCCTCTCGCCTGCACAAAGGCTTTGAAAGTCGTAAGCTGGCATCGAACAGATCGCGGCGGATCGCGCCGCGCGGCGACGAAAGGACGGACACCATGAGGGAACTGCACGATTTCGACGCGACCACCGACCGTGCGCTCGACGTGGCAGAGGTGACAGCGCTCGAGCAGCGCATCGCCGCCTCCGGTACCGGACTTTCCGTCCTCATGGCGCGCGCCGGAGCCGCCCTGGCGGAGCTCGTGGAGTCCATCGCGCCGCTCGAGCGAGCGCATCAGCCCGCGGTGACCGTGCTCTGCGGCTCGGGCAACAATGGCGGAGATGGCTGGGTGTGCGCCCGCATCCTGGCGCAGCTGGGGTATCCCGTGACGCTCGTTCCCACGCGCCCTGCCGCCGAGGTGAAGGCCCAGCCGGCGCGCGATGCCGCCGTCAGCGCGCACGCAGCACTCGAGAAGGCAGACTGTGCGGTGCTCTCCCCCGGCACGAAAGAAGCCGCGGCGGCCATCGCCCAGGCTGATATCGTGGTGGACGCCCTGTTGGGCACGGGATTCTCAGGCGGCGAGGTCACGGGGTCCGCGGCCCAGCTCATCGAGGCAGCGAACGATTCCTCCGCCCTCGTCGTCGCGGCGGACGTGCCGAGCGGCCTGTCCGCCCAGACGGGCGAGCCGGCGACGCCCTGCGCCCGCGCCGACTACACGGTGACGATGATCTGCGCCAAGACCGGCCTAGCGGCGAACCCCGCAGCGTGCGGGCGCTTGCTCGTGGCGCCGCTCGGCGTGGACGCGCGCCAGCTCGTGTAACGCCACCCCCGGTCGCGGCGGTTTCAGCAGATTTCGAAGCGTGAACAGTACGCCGCACCATGCGGCGCCGCGGCTACTTGCGCCGTAGGATGTCGACGACCACCCAGACGCTCAAAACGAACGCGCCCAAATACCCAAAGAACGAGAGCACGGGCACGCCCAGCCAGCGCGGCTCCATGCTGCTTTGCGCCATGAGGCTTGAGCCTACGAACAGGCCGGCGATCATCAGGCCGATGGTCAGGCGGTTCACGATGCGCCCGAAATGCGCGATGGGCACCTCGGAGCCGAGCACTTCCATGTTCATCTTGAACTGGCCGCGCGAGGCCATGCGCATGGTCTCGCCGGCAAACCCCGCCGCCTGCACCAGGCTCTTGCTTGCCAGCAGAAGCTGCCGGGCGGCCTCTTTCACCTCGTCCTCGAACTCTTGGCCGCGGTCTTTGGTGTTCTGGATGTGCTTGTTGATGATGTCGACGATGTTGAACGAGCCCACGAAGTTCGCGAGCGTGCCCTCGATGGTCACGATGCCGCGCGAGACCATGGTGATGGACGAGGGCAGCGTGACTTTGCACGTGCGCGTGAGCTGGATGATGTCGGTCAGCATGGCGCCGATGTCGATGTCGGCAACGTCGCACGTGCCGTAGTCGCGCAGCAGCAGGTCGATGTTGGCCAGGAACAGACCTTGGTCGATCTCCGAATTGTCCTTCTGCACGGCGAAGGCGAGCAGCGCGTCGCGCAGCCCGCTCGCGTCCATCATGCCCACGGCCTCGATGATCTTGCCGAATCCGGCGCGGTCGCGCGCGTTCAGACGGCCCATGATGCCCAGGTCGATGTAGACAATCTTGCCGTCCTTGATGAAGATGTTGCCCGGGTGCGGGTCGGCATGGAAGAAGCCATGGTCGAGCACCTGCGTGGCGTAGTTGTCGAGGATCTTGTCGCCGATCTCGCGCAGGTCGTAGCCGCGCGCGATGAGCTTGTCGGTCTCGCGGATGGAGATGCCGTCGACGTACTCCATGACGAGGACCGATTCGTTGGAGTACTCCGGGTAGGGCTTCGGGCACGTGATGAACTTCACGTTCTCGTTCAGCCGCGCGAACTCCGCGAGGTTCGCCGCCTCGATGGAGAAGTCGGTCTCCTCCAGGAAGGTGGTCCACAGCTCCTCCACCACTTCGCGCAGGTCGACCATCTGGTTATCGCGCATGAAGAACGAAGCCCAGCGAGCCGCCATGCGCATGACGTCGATGTCCTGAGCCATGGTGGCGCGTACGCCAGGCCGCTGCACTTTGATCGCGACGACATCGCCATTGTGCAGCCGCGCGCAGTGCACCTGCGCGAGCGACGCCGAGCCCAAAGGCTTCGGGTCGATCTCGGCGAAAACGTCGTCGCGATGGTGGTTGTAAAACGCGTCAAGCGCCGCGAGCACGTCTTCGAACGGCATGGGGTCACACTGCATCTGAAGCTTTGAGAGCTCGTCGCGATACGCCTTCGGCAGGATCTCGGAGCGCGTGGAGAGCGTCTGCCCGATCTTGATGAAGCTCGGACCCATGTCCTCCAGCAGCTCACGGAATTCCACCGGGGTGAAGCCGCTCAGGAAATGGTGCTTCGAGAGCACGGATAGAATCTTCCGCAGCCGGCGCATGCGCGACTTGCGGCTGAGATTGAACAGCTTCTCCGGGTCGACGTCCGGCCCGGCGCTGAAGAAGTATTTCAGCAGCGTGTTGTCTGCCATGTCGTTCGGTGACGCGGCGCTGACGCGGAATCGCGCTTACGCCTGCGCGCCTTCCTCTGCCTGCTCGGCAGCCTTCTCCGGCGTCACTGCCTCGACCTCGGCGGCGTCAGGCTTCGCGGCGATCTCGGCAGCCTTCGCAGCGAAAGCAGCGCGCTCCTCCGGCGTCATGGCGGCCATGGCGGCCTCCAGCGCGTCAACGCGCACCTTGTCGAGCGTACCCTCGGCCTTGTGCTGCAGCTCTTGGTTGATCTCCTTGCCCTGCTCGACGGTCAGCTCGCCGCGCGCGATGAGCTTGTCGACCATCTCGGAGGCCTTTTCCCCGGTGATGGCCATGGCGCCGATGCCGGCCAGGAAGATGTCTTTCAGTCCGTTCGCGATAGGGGTGGGCATGAGGTTCCTCCTTCTGTCTCGCTCGCGTGCTACACACGCGAGAACGAAAGCTTAGAACCATAGTACGCCTCTTCGGAGCAATCGGCACCCACACCCACGTAGCAGGACGGCAACGGTTGTATCAAGCACGCCCCTCCTGCCGCGGCGGTAAAGGCCGAAGGCGAGTCTGAGCACCGCGACAACGCAGCAACCGCATCCGAGCGGGTTGGGTTGAGGATGACGTCTGAACACCATTCCTGAGAGCGCGCGAAGCGCGCAATCGAAAGCATGAAGCAGTGCAGCGCATGAAGAAGGCCCGACGTGCGTCGGGCCTTCTGAACAGCGGAACGGCGAGCCTGAGCGCCTTTGCCGCCGCGGCAGGAGGGGCCGCGGCGAACATGCACCCTTACAGCCCGTAAAATTCGGTCTTGAGCGGACGGCCGGCAAGGGCGCGCGCGGCTTGCTGGGCGTCCGCGCCCTCCCAGACGACAGCGCGGGCGACGTCCGTGATCGGCAACTCCACGTGGTATGCCTGCGAAAGCGTCTGGATCGTGCGGCACGCGAGCGCGCCCTCCACCACCATGTGCGTGTCCTCCTGATACTGCGCCAGCGTGCGCCCCTCCGCCACGTACTTGCCGAAGGCGCGGTTGCGCGAGTGCTCGGAGGTGCACGTGGCGATCATGTCGCCCATGCCCGCCAGGCCCATGCACGTGATGGCCTGGCCGCCGATGGCCTGCACCAGGCGGCTCATCTCCGCCACGCCGCGCGTCATAAGCAGCGCGGCCGTGTTGTCGCCGAAGCCGATGCCGTAGGAGATGCCCACCGCGATGGCAATGACGTTCTTGAACGCAGCGCACAGCTCCACGCCGCACACGTCATCGCTCACGTACGTGCGGAAATGCTCGCAGGCGAACAGGTCCTGGAAGAACGCCGCGGTGGCTTCGTCCTGCGAGGCGATAACCGTGGCGGACGGTATGCCCTTCACGACCTCCTCGGCGTGGTTCGGGCCGGAAAGGACCGCCAAGCGCGCGGCGTTGCCGAGCTCGGCCTCGAACACCTCGACAGGCAGCAGGCCGCTGCCCTCTTCGACGCCCTTCGAGCAGATGATGATGGGCGTGTCCTTCCCCACCAATCCCTCGAAGGAGTGGGCGGTCTCGCGCATGATGGACGAGGGCGTGACCACGACGATGGCGTCAGCGCCCGAAAGCGCCTGCTCGGTGGAGGTGGTGGCGACGATGCGCGGGCTGAGCTCCGCGTCGGTCAGGTAGCGCGGGTTGCGATGGCGCTCGTTCACGCCCTCCACGACGGAGTCCTTGCGCGCCCACAGGCGCACGTCGTGCCCGTTCGAGGCGAGCACCTGGGAAAGCGCCGTGCCCCACGAGCCGGCGCCGATGACAGCGATGTTCATGCTGGAAAGCCTCCCGACGTTACTCCGACTTAGAGCCGGCGGCGTCCTTCTTCTTGTCGCCCACGCGACGCTCCGTGCCGCTCATGAGGCGCTGGATGTTGCCGTGGTGCGCCCAGATGACGACGATGGCCGTGACGGCGCACAGCGCGACGGCCGGCCAGTCGCCCCAGAAGAACCACATCCCGAAAAACGGGCAGGCCACGGCCGCGGCGATGGAGCCGGCGGAGACGTAGCGGGTGGTCAGGACAATGACGGCGAACAGCAGGAGCTCCAGGATGGCGCCGAGCGGGCCGAACGTCATGAACAGGCAGCCCACGGCAACCGCGATGCCCTTGCCGCCCTTGAAGCCAAGCCATGGCGAGAAGATGTGGCCGAGCGTGCAGCCCGTGAGCGCGAGGGCGAGCATCTCATCGTAGGTGGGATGCATTCCGGGAGCCAGCCCGCCACCCGGCACGAGGAACCAGCATGCGAGCAGTGCGAGCACGCCCGAGAGCAGGCCCTTGCCGAAATCGAGCACGAAGACGGAATAGCCGCCCACCTTGCCCATGGTGCGGATGGCGTTCGTGGTGCCGATATTGCCGGAGCCGTGCTCACGGATGTCGGTATGGTAGAAGACCTTCGAGATGATGAGGCCGAACGGCACCGAACCCAGCAGGAACGACGCGACGAACAGCCCGATGGCAGCTGCGATACCCATGCCCCGGCGGCCCCTAGTCGCTCTTCTTCTTGAAGCGCAGGCGAATCGGCGTGCCCGTCAGGTCAAAGGCCTTGCGCAGGCGGTTCTCGAGGTAGCGCTTGTAGTTGTCGTTCACGAGGTCCGGATGGTTGCAGAAGAACGTGAACTGCGGCGGGCGCGTGGCGGTCTGCGTCACGTACTTGATCTTCAGACGGCGCTTGCCCTCGGTCACGGTGTGGCCGAAGTCGCGAATCTCCTGCATCCAAGCGTTCAGACGGCTCGTGGAGATGGTCTGGCCGTGGTTGGCGTACGCCTCGTCGATGGCGGACCAGATGTTCACCACGTTCTTGCCGGACTTCGCGCAGATGGCGATGGTCTTGGCGAAGCCGACGAACGTCAGGCGGTCGGCCACGCGGTCGCGCACTTCCTGCTTCGCCTCCGGGCCTTCCACGAGGTCCCACTTGTTCAGCAGGATGACCATGGCGCAGTCGCGCTCGGCAGCGTAGCCGGCGACGCGCTGGTCCTGGTCGGTCAGGCCGATGGAGGCGTCCACCACGAGCAGCGCCACGTCGGCACGGTCGATGGCGCGCATGGCGCGCACGAAGCCGTAGTACTCCACGTCCTCGTCGATCTGGCTCTTGCGGCGCAGGCCGGCGGTGTCCACGATAGTGTAGCAGCGGCCCTCGTGCTCGATGGTGGTGTCGATGGCGTCGCGCGTGGTGCCGGCGACGTCCGACACGATGGAGCGCTCGAGGTTCGTCATAGCGTTGGTGAGCGAGGACTTGCCGGCGTTCGGACGGCCGATGATGGCGACGTTGATGCTGTCGCGCACCTCCTCGTCCTCCGCGCGGTCGGGCAGCTGCTTGAGGAAGTCCGTCACCTCGTCGAGCAGATCGCCCGTGCCGATGCCGTGGATGGCGGAGACGGGCCATGGGTCGCCCAGGCCTAGGCGGCAGAACTCCCACATCTCGTCCGTGGAGCCTGGGGTGTCCATCTTGTTCACCACGAGGATGACGGGCTTGTCGCCACGGCGCAGGATGCGAGCGACCTCTTCGTCGTCCACGTTGATGCCGGTCTTGCCGTCCACGAGGAATAGGATGACGTCGGCCTCGCGCGTGGCGGAGAACGCCTGCGTGCGGATGGAGCCCTGGAACGCGTCGTCCATGCCCATCTCGATGCCGCCGGTGTCGATGAGGGTGAACGGGACGCCGTTCCACTCCGCCTCATGGTACGAACGGTCGCGCGTGACGCCGCGCATCTCGTGCACGATGGCGTCGTCGGCTTGGGCGATGCGGTTGACGAACGTGGACTTGCCGACGTTCGGTCGACCGACCACGGCGACAATGGGCAGGGCCATGTGCTCGACCTCCTTTTAAGCGCTCAGGAGCGCGATGATTTCAGGTAAATATTCAGAACCGTTACAGGATACCACGTGTGCGGCAACGCCCGAAGCGTTCGAGATATCCATCAAATCCATATCGTCGAGCGTCACCATGTCGTCGTTGAACACGACGCGCGGGATGACGGCGAGCTGCACCCCGGAGCGCTCGTCCTCCTCGCGCAGGGCGCGCGCGATGTCACAGCCGCAGAGCAGCCCCGTGACGTCCACGTTGCCGCCGAAATAGCGGTTCTCCACGTACAGCGGGACGAGCAGGCCGGCCAGCTCGCTCTGCTCGACGAGCGGTCCCAAGAACTCGCGCTGGGCGCACCCGGCCACCAGGTGGACGCGCACGCCCGCCGCGCGCAGGGTGCAGGCGGCCTCGTGGATCTGCGCGCCGGACGCGCGCCAGTCGTCCACGAACGAGCGCACGATGCCGATGCCGTCCTCGAACATCTCGAACTCGCCGTAGTCCTCCGTCGGCGGCAGGTTGTCCAGCAGATCGTCCGGGTGCGCGTTGCGATAGAACTCGTCCGCCGCGTAGACCCAGGGATACCCGCGTTCGGCGCGAGCGCGCGCTTGGAACGGCTCGATGGCGCGCACGACAGCGCCCGCGCGCGCAGGGTCGTTGAAGCTCTCCGTGAACCGGTCCTGGTGTTTCGTGAACCCGAGCGGCACGATGCCCACGTTCAGCACGCCCGGGTGCTCCCACGCCCACGCGAGCGAGCGCGAGAGCTCTTCCCCGTCGTTCACGCCCGGCATGAGCACGATCTGCGCGTGCAGCTCGATGCCGGCGGCGAGCAGGCGCTCCGCCACGTCGATGCCGTGCTGGGCGTGCTTGCCGATGACCGCGCGGCGCACCTTCGGCGTGATGCAGTGCAGCGAGAACCGCAGCGGGCTGATCTGCTGCTCGATAATGCGCGTCTCGTCCTCGGGCGTGATGTTCGTGAGCGTGACGAACGTGCCCTGCAGGAAGCTCAGGCGGTAGTCGTCGTCGCGGAGCACGAGCGTGCTGCGCGCCTCTTCGGGCAGCTGGCGCATGAAGCAGAACGTGCAGGCGTTGCGGCACAGGCGGATGCCGTCGTAGATGGCGCCGTCGAACTCGAAGCCCCACTCCTCCCCTTCGTCGCGGAAGAGCTCCACCGTGCCGCGGTCGCCCTCGGTGTCCTCGTAGGCCACTTCGATCTCGTCGTCGGCGGACAGCCACAGCCAGTCAATGGCGTCGCGCAGCGGCTGTCCGTCCACGGCGAGCACCCAGCAGCCGGGCGTGAACCCTGCGTCGTCGGCAGGACTGCCCGGCACGACGCCTTTCACGTACGCGCGCGGCTCGCAGCGCTCACCCGGGCGCGGCGCGGAGGCCGTGGTGGCCTCGTAGCCTGGCGCGCACGTGGGGAGCGCCCCGTCGATGCCCGAGCAGGTGATGGCGTCCTCGCGCAATTGCTGCGCCATGCGCTACATCGCCTCCAACCGCGCCACCACGGTGGCGATCTGGGACTCCGGCGTGGACGCGCCCGCGGTCACTCCCACCGTGCCGCAGCCTTCGAACCACGCAGGGTCCAGCTCGTCGGCGGACTCCACGTGGTAGGAGCGCTCGCACAGCGCGCTGCAGATCTCGTGCAGGCGCGTCGTGTTGGACGAGTTGCGCCCGCCGATGACCACGAAGGCGTCCGCCTGGCCTGCCAGCGCCGCCGCGGCGTCCTGCCGTTGCCGCGTGGCGGTGCACACGGTGTCCTTCACGTCCAGGTCGACACCGCACTCGCGCAGCGCTCTCACCACGCGCTCGAACACCTCGCGCGATTGCGTCGTCTGCACGACCACGCCCACGCGCGCGCCGGAGCAGACGGCCTCGGCAGGAAGGTCGGCGGCGTCCACGACGGCGGCGACCGAGCCGCGTG
>CASEJD010000140.1 GCA_949288145.1 uncultured Coriobacteriia bacterium | reverse complement strand
GGTCCGGAGAAGCTCTTCGCGCGCCTGCGCGGGCTGGTGGACCAGGCCTACACGGTGGTCTTCTCCGTCCCGAACTACCGTGCGCGCCAGGACATCAAGCTCGCGCTCGTGGACCACGAGCTGCCCATCACCGAGGTACTTGACGGCGAGGGCTCCGCACCCGCGCGCCTGCGCCGCAGCGTGGTGAACGTGGTGGACGTTGAGGTACCGCTCGGCATGGTCATCCCGAAGGCGAAGCTGGCGCTGCTCTCGCTGGCCGACACGCAGGGCGCCGTCTCGTCCGCCCGCGCGTCGCGCCGGGTGGACATCACCGAGGTCACGTTCCCGTTCAAGCCGGGCGACTACGTGGTCCACGCGGCGCACGGCGTGGCGTTCTTCCGCGACCTGGTGCGCCGCGACGTGGGCGGCGTGGAGCGCGACTACCTGCAGCTGGAGTACTCCGAGGGCGACAAGCTCTTCGTGCCCGTTGAGCAGCTGGACCGCGTGACGCGCTACGTGGGGCCCGAAGGCTCCAGCCCGCGCCTCACGCGCCTGAACACGAGCGACTGGTCGCGCGCGCTTACGAAGGCGCGCAAGGCCACGAAGAAGCTGGCGTTCGACCTGGTGGACGTCTACACGCGCCGCGCCGCCTCGCAGGGCTTCCGCTATTCGCCCGACACGCCGTGGCAGCGCGAGATGGAGGCGGCTTTCCCGTACCAGGAGACGGCCGACCAGCTGGCCGCCATCGCCGACGTGAAGGCCGACATGCAGTCCGCGCGCCCCATGGACCGCCTGGTCTGCGGCGACGTGGGCTTCGGCAAGACCGAGGTGGCCCTGCGCGCCGCGTTCAAGGCCACGCAGGACAACAAGCAGGTCATGGTGCTCTGCCCGACCACGGTCCTGGCGCAGCAGCACTACGCCAGCTTCAAGGACCGCTTCGAGCCCTTCGGCGTGCAGGTGGAGGTGCTCTCGCGCTTCCGCACGCCCGAGCAGCAGAAGAAGGCGCTCGAAGGCTTCGCGAAGGGCACCATCCCCGTGCTCGTGGGCACGCACCGCCTGCTCTCGCGCGACGTGAACCCGCACGATCTGGGCTTGGTCATCATCGACGAGGAGCAGCGCTTCGGCGTGGGCCACAAAGAGCAGCTCAAGAACCTGCGCGAGTCCATCGACGTGCTGACGCTCTCCGCCACGCCTATCCCGCGCACCATGCAGATGTCGCTGTCGGGCGTGCGCGACATGAGCCTGATCCTCACGCCGCCCGAGGGGCGCCGCCCGGTCGAGGTGCACGTGGGCGAATGGGACCCGGACGTGGTGTCCTCCGCCATCCGGCGCGAGCTGGGGCGCGGCGGCCAGGTGTACTACGTGTCCAACCGCGTGCGCTCCATCGAGGACGCCGTGGCGCGCGTGCAGGCGGCCGCCGGCGAAGCGCGCGTGGGCGTGGCGCACGGCCAGATGACGAAAGAGCAGCTCGAGCGCGCCATGGAGGAGTTCTCCGCCGGCGAGACCGACGTGCTGGTGGCCACCACCATCATCGAGAGCGGCCTGGACAACCCGCACACGAACACGCTCATCATCGAGGACGCGCAGCGCCTGGGCTTGGCGCAGATGTACCAGCTCAAGGGACGCGTCGGCCGCTCGAGCGCGCAGGCGTACGCGTACTTCATGTTCCCGGACAACGTGAGCCTGACCGAGGAGGCCACCGCGCGCCTGGAGGCCATCAACGAGCACCGCGACCTGGGCAGCGGCATGCGCATCGCCATGCGCGACCTGGAGATCCGCGGCGCGGGCAGCCTGCTGGGCGCCGAACAGAGCGGCAACATGAGTCAGGTGGGCTTCGACCTCTTCGCGCAGATGCTGGCCCAGGCCGTGACCGACGCGCGCGAGGGCGTCACCACCGGCGACGGCCTGCCGCCGGCGCTCTCGGACATCACGGTGAACCTGCCCGAGCACGCCTACATCCCCGAGGAGTACGTGCCCGACGCCGACGAGCGCGTGCTCGTCTACCGCAAGGTGGCCTCGGCGGCCACGCTGGAGGCGGTGGAGGAGGTCTACGCCGAGCTCAAGGGCCGTCGTCCGGAGATGCCGCAGGCCACGGAGAATTTCTTCACGAAGGCGCGCATCAAGGCGTTCGCCAACGAGCACGGCATCGAGACCGTGACGGTGGCGGCGGGCAAGGTGGGCATCGAGCCCATCGCGCAGCCGCCCGCCGACACCATGAAGCAGATGCGGCGCGCGGGCGGGCGCTACATCGCTGCTTCGAAGAAACTGCACCTGCCGCTCAAGTACTTCAAGCTCGGCGCGGAGGACAGCCTGACCGAGGCCGTCTGGAAGCTGCTGCAGGATTTGTCGAACAAGGAGGACGCATGATCATCGTTGACGAGCCGTTTGTGGCCCCGGAGTTCGCGGACTATCTGGAGGAGACGCAGCACCCGGTGCTGGCAAACGCCATGGCGCGCCGTTTGGCGGCGGATGGCCGCCGCATCAACCTGGTGGACGATACGGCGTGCGCCCGCGCGGTTGAGGCGGGGGAGCGACTCTACACCGCTTCCGAGAACGCGCTGTCCTGGGTGTCCGAGCACGTGGAGCGCGCGTCCATGCGCCGCGCCATCTCGGTGTTCAAGGACAAGGCGCTCATGCGCGAACTCTTGGCACCGCTGTGCCCGGGCGTGTTCTACCAGCGCGTGGCGGCCGACGACCTGCGAGCGCTGGACTTCGACGCGCTGCCGAAGCCGCTCGTGGTGAAGCCCTCGGTGGGCTTCTGCAGCGCGGGCGTGCACGTGGTGGAGGACCGCGCGGGCTGGGAGGCGGCGCTTGCCGCCATCGAGCGCGACGCGTCCACCTGGAACGAGTGGTATCCGGAGAGCGTCATCGGCAACGCGGAGTTCGTGGTGGAGTCGTATGTGGGCGGCCAGGAGTTCGCCATTGACGCGTTCTACGACGAGGAGGGCCGCGCGCACGTGCTCAACGTGCTGCAGCACGACTTCGCCGGCCCGGACGACACGAGCGACCGCTTGTACTACACGGGCGCGTCTATCGTGCGCGCGTGGGCGCCGCGCTTCGAGGAATGGCTCACGCGCGCGAACGAGCTGGTGGGCGCCCGCGCGTTCCCGGTGCACGTGGAGGTGCGCGTAGAGGATGCTGAGGGCGTGGGCGCGGCGGAGCAGGACGCGGGTGCAAATGCGGAGGGCGCGGACGCCGCGGGCGCTGGCGCGGAGCCGCGCATCACGCCGATCGAGTTCAACCCGCTGCGCTTCGCCGGCCTGTGCGGTACGGAGCTCGCGTACTTCGCGTACGGCTTCCATACCTACGATTACTACCTGCGCGACGTGGCGCCCGACTGGGATGTCCTCTTGGCCGGCAAGGAGGACAAGCTCTACTGCATGGGGCTGCTCGCCGCGCCAGCGGACACGCCGGAGGGTGTCCGCTTCGACGCTGCGCGCTTCACCGAGCCGCTTGCTCGCGTGCTGCAGTGCTACGAGTTCGACCCGCACGCCGTTGGCTCGTACGCGTTCGTGTTCTGCGAGACTGACGAGGAGGGCGCACAGGGTGCCGCCGACCGCGAGCGCTTGCTGAAGGAGCCACTCGAGGGGTACGTCGTCACGGAGCGATAGCGCCGAGAGGGCGAGAACGCAGAGAGGGCACCCGCGGGTGCCCTCTCGTTTGTTTTGGAGATGACGAAGCGCCGGGTGCCCGCCATTCTTAAGCGGGGCTTCGGAGCTCGCTGCGCGGCCTGCCTTTACGCCTCCGCGGAGAACAGCAGCTCGCCGGCGTGATCGCCCGGGGTGGTGGAGTAGACGGCCTCGATGCTGATGAAGCAGATGCCGCGGCTCTTGAGGTCGCGCCCCTTGGCGGCGAAGTTCGCGTTCACCTTCTCGATCCACTCCTTCGCGCGCTCGGTGTCGGTCTCGTAGGAGACGCTGCCCTTGACCTGCACGCCGAAGCCGTCGGCCCAGATGGACAGCGTGGCTTTCGGGTTCGCGTCGATGTTCGCCCGCGTCTTGCCGAAGAACTGGTCGGATACCATGACCGTGCGCTCGTCCACGACCGCCTTGGCGCCCACCGGCACCGCGTTCGGCGTGCCGTCCGGGGCGGCGGTGCCCAGGACGCCGGTGACGGGCCCGTTGATGAGGTCGATGACCTCCTGCGAAAGAATGCTCATGCGCGTGCCTTCCTCTCGGTTTCGTTTCGCGGCCATGATACCCCTTGTGCGGGCGCGCAGGCTCCCGCTTGATTTCGTGACATGCCGGCTGCCGCATGTGCGCGGCGCCCGTCTTCTCGTTCGCCGCGCCACCACACAGGCGTATGCTGCTTGGTACAATCGCTTGTGGAGAAAATGTGGTGCACAACGCCGATTCCGCGAAGGGGTGATGGAGCATGGGCAGCATGCCGGACCGGGAACATCATGAAAGCACGAAGGGGAGGACGGGCTTTTCGGGTGCCCGCACGATGAGGTCGCGCTTCGGTGCCGCGTCGCGCGCTATGGTGGCGCTCGTGCTCTCGGTGGCGCTTGCGTTGGGCTTGTGCCCCTCGTGGGTGGGCATCGTGCCGCAGGCACAGGCTGCCGATTCCATCGACGGCTGGTATGTCGAGATTGAGGACGGGTACGCCTACATCCTGTCCGCCCTCAACCACGACAAGGAGAACCCGATCGTTGTGCCATCCGAGGTGGGAGGCTACCCGGTGAAGGGGCTGAGGGATAATGCCCAACCCGGCTTCATCTGGTCGCGGAAAGACCCGGTCTCCGTCGTGGTGTCGGAAGGCATCGAGTCCATCGGGTCCGGCGTCTTCCATACCGAGGAGTGCATCAGCTCGGTCACCCTCCCCAGCACATTGAAGTCCATTGGGAGTTGGGCCCTGGGGTCGATCAGCCTGACGTCCATCTCGTTCCCCGAGGGCATTGAAACATGGGGCGAGTACATTCTGTCGGGCAACGAGCAGCTGACCGATGTGCATCTACCCTTGGACATGACTGCTATACCCAAAGGCACGTTCGTGAATTGCGTGAGTTTGACGAGCCTGTCGATTCCCAGCGGGGTCACATCGTTCGGCGAAAGCGCGTTTCGCGGGACGGGGTTCGAAAGCTTCACCGTGCCCTCGTCGGTCACGTCGATGGGCGAGCAGGTGCTCGCGTACTGCCCGAACCTGCAGAGCGTTGCCGTGCCCGGCAGCGTGAAGGCGCTGCCCGCGATGGCGTTCTACCAGGACGAGATCCTCGCAGAGGTCGTGCTTGGCGAGGGCATGACGTCCATCGGCGCCCAGGCGTTTGGCGAGTGCAGGAAGCTCAAGAGCGTGTACATCCCTGCGAGTGTGACGTTCATCGACAAGGAGGCGTTCTTGGGCCTTTCTTCGATGACCGTCCATTACGGCGGCACCGAAGCGCAGTGGCGCCAGCTTCTGGCGAACTCCGACCCGAACGCGTTCCACTCCGGGAAGTACACGGTCGAGTACAACGCCGACATGCCTGAGATCGACGAACCCGAGCTTGATCCCGAGCTTCCCATTCCCATGACGTCGCTGCAGACTCCCGTGTACGAGAACGGCGCCGTGACGGTCAGGTGGGATTTGCACCTATCCGTCGACGACAGGGCTGAGATCACGGGCTACGAGGTCATGCGCCGTCAGGGCTTGGCGACGGAGTTCCAGGTCATCGCGCGCGTCGACGCGTCGACCAGCTTCTACGTGGACACGAACGTGGAGCCGTACCAAACGTACAACTACACAGTGCGCGCCGTGTCCGGCTCGCGCGTGGGTCCCTACAACGAGCGTGGCGTGGACGTGAGCACCACGCCGCTCGTGGACACCATCATGCTCTGCGGAGAAGAGCGCCAGGCCGGTGAGTACCCCATCACCTTCCGTAGCAGCGCGCTGGACCACGACATCACGCGCGACTTCTACTACACCGAGGACTTCTTCCGCACCGACGGGCGCACCTACAACCACGAGCTTGCGAAGATGTCGCTCGGTCTGGTGGCGTCGGGCTTCTCGACGCACGAAAGCGACAAGTATTGGCACTCCGGCACCAACGACGGCGTGGGTCGTGAGAACAACGTTCTTGCCGCCTACGAGACGCTCGGCTTCGACAACCCGAAGGTCTACTCGTACGCTGCTTACCTGAACTCAACGGAGAGCAAGGTGGCGTGCTCCTTTGCGCGCAAGACGTTCTCGACCAAGGGCGCGGTCACGACGGTCGTGCCCGTCGTGCTGCGCGGTGGCGGCTACGGCGCCGAGTGGTCGAGCAACTTCATTGTGTCCGCGGGCAAGGACCCCGGATCGACTCACTTCGGTTTCCGTAATGCTGCCGACAAGGTGTACAAGCAGCTCAAGGAGTATCTCGCCGAAGAGAGCGAGAAGGGCGAGCTCGGCACGGTCAAGCTGTGGATTGTGGGCTATAGCCGCGCGGCGGCGACGGCGAACCTGCTGACGGCAATGGTGTGCAACCACCTGGGCGACGACATGCAGGACACCAAGTACGACTCGAACGTCTTCACGTACACCTTCGCCACGCCCGCGGCGCTCACTGCCGACGAAGAGGGCGATTGGTCGTGGGATTACCACCAGAACACCTCCGACACCTTGCTGCCCACGTTCGACAACAAGGAAAGCTGCATCCACAACATCATCTACTCAGGCGACATCGTGCCGCGCGTGCCGTTGGACGACTGGGGCTTCTACCGTAACGGCATCGACTATTACCTGCCCGCCACCAGACAGGATGCCGACATCCAGCAGTTGAACTCCATCTATCGGGGCATCACGGGCACGGATTTCGACTTTGCCGATCTGGCCACCACGAGCGACGTGTCCGCCGACGAGAACGCCTTCGCGGCCGTCTGCGGCTCGGTGGGTTGGTACCGGCTGCAGTACCAGGAAGTCCTTTCGGACATCATGCAGTATGCGAACACGATAAATCCGCTCGAAACCGGGACGGACATCTCCAAGATGGAGAAGATCGCCGACCTTGATTACATCGATCTTGACGGCGCCGACGGCATGGCGATTATCAGCACCACGTGGGGTGCCGCCAAGGCGGCGACTTCGATCGTCGCCGGCGCGCTTGGCGGCGACGTCGACCCCGACGAGCTCGTCCCGTACGTGACCATCGGCATACTGCATGGCATCACGCCTGACGTTGTTGGGGTTCTCCTTCAGATGGCTGCCGGCATGATGCCGGACCTTTCGGTGGGCGGCCTGGCGGAAGGGCATTACCCTGAGGTCTACATGTCGCTCATGGAATACTTCGACGAGGCGGACCTCCAGGCCAAGCCGACGCAGCTGAAGGACAAGGTTGCCGTCGGTGACCTGCCGTTCGGCGACGTGGCGCAGGGCGCGTACTACGCCGAACCTGTGGCATGGGCGGTGCAGAACGACATCACGTCCGGCGTGACCGCCACGACGTTCGAGCCCGAGGCCACGTGCACGCGCGCGCAGACGGTCACGTTCCTGTGGCGCGCCTGCGGCTCGCCGGAGCCGCTGCCGGGGGTCAACCCGTTCTCCGACGTGCCGTCCGAAGCGTACTACCGAAAGGCAGTGCTGTGGGCATACCAGAGCGGCATCACGACCGGTACGACGGCCACCATGTTCGAGCCCGACGCCTCGTGCTCGCGCGCGCAGGTGCTCACGTTCCAGTGGCGCACGCGCAGCGAGCCCGCCGCCGGGTCCAGCGGCGCCTTCGCGGACGTTCCCGCGGACGCGTACTACGCAGGGGCGGTCGCATGGGGCGTCGAGGCGGGCGTCACGAACGGCACGTCCGCCACGACGTTCTCGCCGGACGCCACGTGCACGCGCGGTCAGATCGTCACGTTCCTGTACCGAGACCTCGCGTAGCGCGCCGGTGTCGCCGTGGCGGCATCGTGACGAGTCTTTTGTGGACAAGGGGCGCCTGCAGAGGGCGCCCCTTGTGCGTACAATGGGGCCATGGCAAACGCCGGAAGGAGGCTTCCCATGTCGATTCTTGCAGCCTACGCGGTGCCGCACCCGCCGCTCATCATCCCGGCCGTGGGACGCGGTGAGGAGCGCGGTATCGCGCCTACGGTGGAAGCGTACGAAGAGGTGGCGCGCCGAATTGCGGAGGCGGAGCCGGAGGTCATCGTGGTGACGTCGCCGCACGCGCCGCTCTATCGCGATGCGTTCCACATCACGAGCGACGCGGAGCTCGCGGGCAGCATGCGGCAGTTCTACGCGCCGCGCGAGCGCGTGGAGGCGCGCATTGACCAGGAGCTTGCCCGCGCGGTGAGCGAAGGGTGCGCCGAGGCGGGCATTCCCGTTGCCGGCAGCACATGGCGCGACCGCGAGATGGACCATGCCACGTTCATCCCCTTGTGGTTCGTGGACCAGGCGTATCGCGCGGCGGGGAAGGAGCCGGCGTACCGCACCGTGCGCATCGGGCTTTCGACGCTTTCGTTCGAGACGCACCGGCAGGTGGGCCGTATCGTGGCGCGCGCTGCGGCAGCGCTCGGTCGGCGCGCGGTGTTCGTGGCGAGCGGCGACCTTTCGCACAAGCTGAAAGAGGACGGGCCGTACGGGTTCGCGCCGGAGGGCCCGCAGTTCGATGCGCGCATTGCCGAGATCTTCTCGTCGGGCGAGCTGGAGGGTCTGTTCGCCTTCGACGAGCGGTTCTGCGACCGGGCGGCGGAATGCGGCCTGCGCTCGTTCCAGATCATGGCCGGCGCGCTGGAAGAGGAAGCGGCGATGGCGCGCGGTGCGGCGGCTGCCGGGATGGGCGTGCGCGGCGGGGCGGAGGCGGCGCGTGGTGCG
>CASEJD010000139.1 GCA_949288145.1 uncultured Coriobacteriia bacterium | reverse complement strand
GCCCGCCCGCATGCTCGCGGGCATGGAAGCCGTACGCGCGATGTAATTCTCCACGTCAGCGCGCGCGAAGCGCATCTTGCGGCCCACGTAGTACGACGCGAGCTCGTCGCGCTTCACGAGGTTGTACACGGTATTGCGGCTCACGCGCAGCATTTGCGCGACCTCGTCCGCCGTCAGAGCATCGACCTCCGGCAACGCGCACCTCCCGCCTTGAGACGCTCTGTATTATCCTGATAACAAGCTATCTTTGAATCAGTATAATGCGCCGTCCGCAAAATGGCACGTTTCGGCGTACACGAGGCGCCCTCCTGCCCCGCCGAATCGGGCCAAATCCAGCCGCTCTCCCCACAGAATTCCAGATTTTTGCAATGAACTGCCCTCGGAGGTGCGTGCCTGCCCAAAATCGCAGCCTCATTGTGCGAAACGTAACGAAACCGGACGGCGGAAGGGGAATTTCACCCAGTATCCCCTCCTCGGCGCAAGCGCTGCCATACTGCACCTTGTCACACGACGCCCCGCCCGTAGCGCACCGCGGAACCGGGGCACGCAATCAACCGAAAGGAACAACGCTATGAAGATCTCCGCTCGTAACCAGCTCAAGGGCACCATCTCCGCCGTCTCCGAGGGCGCCGTCAACGGCGTCGTCGCCATCGATCTGGGCGATACCACCATCAAAGCCGACATCACCATGGAGGCCATCGCCAACCTGGGTCTCAAGGAGGGCATGACCGCGTACGCCATCATCAAGGCGACCAACGTCATGTTCGCCGCCGGCACCGAGCGCGTCTCCTGCATCTCCGCCCGCAACCAGCTCGCCGGCACGGTCGCCGAGGTCAAGAAGGGCGCCGTCAACGGCCATGTCTCCCTGAAGCTGGCCGACGGCAACGTTATCAAGGGCTCTATCACCAACGAGGCCATCGACGACCTGGACCTGGCCGAGGGCGCTCCGGCGCTTGCCATCGTCAAGGCGACCGACGTCATCGTGGGCGTGGAGTAACCGCGACGCACGACGACCGCACGCACGAAGGCCCTGGGCATGTGCCCAGGGCCTTCGTCGTTACCGCGCGCAATGCAACCGTCGCGCAGCCCGTCACTGCGAGTAACTGCGCAGGACGCGGGGTCACGCAACCCGCCACCGCAAGTAGCTGCGCGCGATGCTGCTGCCGCGCCGCGCGCAGCCGTGGGATGCTGCGCGCCCTCCGAGGGCGCGGCCGCCCTAGAAGCGCGGCTGCGCCTGGACGCTCACCCACTGCTCGGTGGTGAACTTGTCGACCACCCACTGGGCGTTGAATCGGCCGACGCCCGAGCACTTCTCGCCGCCGAACATGCACTGCGGCTCGTCGTTGATGGACTGGTCGTTCACGTGGACCATGCCGCTCTCGATGCGGCGCGCCACCTCCATGCCGCGGAACAGGTCGGTGGTGAACACGCTGCCGGACAGGCCGTAGTCCGTGTCGTTGGCGATGCGCACGGCCTCGTCCTCGTCGGCGGCCTTGATCAGGCAGCACACCGGGCCGAACACCTCGTTGCAGCAGGCGGGCATGTCGTTCGTGCAGTCCGCCAGAATCCACGGGCTGATCACGTTGCCCTCGGTGCGGCCCTCCAGCGCCACGCGCGCGCCGGCGTCGATGGTCTGCTGCACGTAGTTCTCGATGGACGCCACCTGGCCCTCGTTGATGATCGGGCCCATGAACGCCGTCGGGTCGGCAGGGTCGCCCGCCTTCAACTGCGACGCCGCCGCGACGAACGCGCGCTCGAACGCCTCGTACGCGGGCGCCTCCACGATGATGCGGTTGAGCGCCATGCACACCTGGCCCTGATGGAAGTACGCGCCAAAGCACGCGGCTGCCGCTGCGCGCTCCACGTCGGCGTCGGCCAGCACGACCATGGCGTTGTTGCCGCCCAGCTCGAGCGAGACGTCCTTGATCTGCCCGCCGGCGACGGCACCGATGCGGCGGCCGACCTCGGTCGAGCCCGTGAACGAGATGAGCGACGGCACCGAGTGCTCCACGAAGTAGTCGCCAATCTCGCTGCCGCGGCCGGCGACGACGTTGACGACGCCCGCCGGGAAGCCGGCGCGCTCGAAGAACTCGGCGATAAGGAACGCGGACGCCGGGGTGTCGGACGCGGGCTTCACGACCACGGTGTTGCCCGTGGCGACGGCCGGCACGACCGAGCGCATGGCCAGCACCAGGGGCACGTTCCACGGCGCGATGACGCCGATAACGCCCTTCGGCTTCTTGTACACATAGCTCTCCTTGCCCGGGATGTCGGACGGGATGATCTGCCCCTTCAGGGCGTACGGGAACGCCATGGCTTGGCGCGCGATCGTGGCGCTCGTGCCGCACTCGAAGCCGACCTTCGGCGCGGCGGAGCCGCCCTCCTCAACGAGCACGGCGGCGATGTCGTCGTGCATCTCCTCGATCACGGCAGCGAGCTTCTCGAGCAGCGCGGCCTTCTCGGCCGGCGGCACCTGCTCCCACGCGGGCTGCGCGGCGGCAGCGGCTTCGTACGCGTCGTCGATGTCTTGGGTGCTCGCAGCGCGGTAGGAGTAGATGAGCTCCCCGGTGTACGGGTTGCGGTTCTCCATGACCTTCTCGCTCGTGCCCTCGCGCCATTGCCCGTTGATGTACTGCTTGTCGTAAATCTTCATGGAGACCTCCTGCCTAACTCGCGTGATTCCGCCGACGTGAGATGCCCGATGCGGGCGCTCGCGCTGACGACCCGTCGCGCGCCCGGCGGCTTGCACCCACGATACGCCCGAGCACGCACCGCCCCACACGCATGCTCGCCGAAGGGGTATTTTGCTACGCAAAAGGTGACAATTTGGAAGGACGCCCGCGAGCACGACCGCTCGCGGCGCGAAACCGTCCTTTAAGCACTCGTTGACGAACGCGCTCGCTCGGCAGGAACGCCTGCTAGGACAGCTATCATCTTCGCCGGCAGTGCAAACAACAAGCCGAAAGCCGCGAAGGCACGTGTGACCGCCCTCCCTCGGGTGAGCTCGGGCAACCGCGCGTGCGAACAGCGCCGCACGGCAGCCGTCGCACCAAGACCGCAGGCTTTCGGACCGAGAGGAGCGACCATGGGCAAGTTCGTCATCAAGACCACCGAGAAGGGCAGCCACTTCGTGCTGAAGGCCGACAACGGCGAGGTCATCGCCACGTCGCAGGTCTACAAGTCCAAGGAGTCCTGCAAGAAGGGCGTCGAGAGTGTCAAGCGCAACGCCCCCGACGCCGCGGTCGTCGAAGAGGTCGTCGAGTAATCTCGAAAACGACGCCCTGCCGCCCGCCGCGCGACAGGCGCGACCCAAACAATATGCGAGCGCCCTTCAGCCTCATGGCCGAAGGGCGCTCGCCGTTTCTGAAGCCCGCCCGGCCACGCCGGGCGCGACGTTACTTCGAGTCGAGCGTGGGGATCGGGTCGTTCGCCACTTCGTCGAGGTTGTCGTCGTAGATGTAGTGCTTCGTCTCGCGCGCGATCAGGCCGGAGATGGCGAGCACCACGATGATGTTCGGGATGGCCATGAGCGCGTTACCGATGTCGGAGATGGTCCAGACCACGTCGCCCACGCCGATGGCGCCCAGGAACGCCACGGCCACGTAGAGGATCTGGTACGGGATGACGGCGCGCTTGCCGAACAGGTACGCGGCGCAGCGGTTGCCGTAGTACGACCAGCCCAGGATGGTGGAGTACGAGAACGCGATCATGCCGAGCACGAGGATGGGCGTGCCGATGACGGGAATCTTCGCGAACGCCAGGCTGGAGAGCTGGGCACCGGTGAAGCCCTGCGGGTCGGCCAGGATGGCCTGCTGGATGTCCGGATAGGCGATCATGGTGGACACGAGCACGACGCCCGTGAGCGCGCAGATGACAACGGTGGACCAGAAGGTGCCCGTCATGGCGATGAGCGCCTGCTTGGCCGGGTTCTTCGTGATGGCGGCAGCCGCCACGATGGGCGCGGAGCCGAGGCCGGACTCGTTCGAGAACAGGCCGCGCGCGCAGCCGAACTGCAGCGCCGTCATGAGGCCTGAGCCGACCGCGCCGCCGAACGCCGCCTTCGCCGTGAACGCGCACTCGAAGATCATGCCGATGGCCTGGCCGAGGAACGGGCCGTTCATGACGAGGATGGCGATACAGCCCGCCGCGTAGCCGACGGCCATGATGGGCACGAGCCATTCGCACACCTTCGAGATGGAGCCGACGCCGCCGAAGATGACGATGGCCGTGAGGATGACGATGACCGCGCCAATGATGCGCGGGTCGACCGGGAAGTTCGAGGTGATGATGCCGGTCATCGCGCTCGCCTGGACCGCGGAGCCGGTGCCGATGGAGGCGATAGCGGCGAACAGCGCGAACAGCACCGCGCCGAGCTTCGCCCACGCGGGCACGCGGCCGTCCTTCTTCTGGAAGGCGCGCTCCCACACGAACATGGCGCCGCCGAGCATCTCGCCACGGTGGTCCTTCACGCGGTACTTCACGGCGGCGAACACCTCGGCGTACTTCGTGGCGATGCCGAACACGCCGGTGAGCCACATCCAGAAGACGGCGCCCGGTCCGCCCGCCAGGACCGCCGTGGCCACGCCGACGATGGAGCCGGTTCCCACGGTGGCGGCAAGCGCCGTGACGAGCGCGCCGAACTGGCTAATGTCGCCTTCTGCGTCGGATTCCTTCGAGATGGACATCTTGATGGCCGCCGGCAGCTTGCGTTGGATGAAGCCGGTGCGGACGGTGAGGAACAGGTGGCTGCCCAGCAGGAGCACGATCATGGCAGGGCCCCACACGAAGGCGTCGATCTGGTTCAGAATCTCGATCATGGCGGTACGGTGCTTCTCTCTTGTACAGCCCGGCCGCCCGCGTCTGAGAAAGCGCCCTGGTCGGGGCACGTTCGCACGCATGCGGGCCGTCGAGCGATTTGACGGAAACTTTACCTTGCCACAACCACCGCCCAACGGCAAGAAACCGCCCGCGAACGCGCCCTGATGCGCCGGGAACGAAAACCATCGACAACCATGATTTGAGGAAGCTTGTGCGAAGTAGAATACCCATCTCCCCCACGCCTCACGAAAGCTCCCGCCGCCCTGCCGCACGCGACCGACACGAAAACCTTTAGCCGACCTAAGCGTCAACGACACCGTAACGATGGCGCGGGACGCTCGAACCCGCGCAGGAAGCGTCCTATAGTCGCGCGGATGGCCTGCCGTTCGAAGGCGGGCCGAACGTTCGAAAGGAGCCGCGACTATGAGAAACATTGCGCGCGTGCTCAAACGCGACCTCTTCCGCCTGCTGAAGGCCCCGATCGCCCTTCTGGTCGTCAGCGCGCTTCTCATCCTGCCCTCCGCGTACACGTGGTACAACGTCGTGGGCTTTTGGAATCCCTACGAGCACACGGGCAACCTGCGCGTGTGCGTGGTCGACGAGGACGCCGGCGGCTCGAGCGAGCTGACCGGAGCGCTTGACGTGGGCGGCATGATCGTGGAGCAGCTTGAGCAGAACGACCAGCTCGCGTGGGCATTCACCGACCGGACGAGCGCCATGAACGAATTGAACGCGGGCTCGTGCTACGCCGTCTTCGTCATTCCCGAGGATTTCACCGAGCGGCTGCTAGCGATTTCGAAGGGCGTCAGCAGCGCGTCCGAGCAACCCCATATCGAATACTACGTCAACGAGAAGACCGGGCCTGTGTCCCCCAAAATCACCGACACGGGCGCCACCACGCTGGACGAGACCGTGAACTCCGCGTTCGTCTCGGCCGTGAGCGACGCCGTGGTGAGCGCGGCGGAGCAAGCGGTCGGCAGCGTGGAGGCCGCCGGCGCCCAGGCGCGCTCGCAGGCGGTCGACGGGGCGGAGCG
>CASEJD010000138.1 GCA_949288145.1 uncultured Coriobacteriia bacterium | reverse complement strand
CGGCATGGCGCGGCGCGCCGAAGAAGCCCGGGTTGCGTTCTTCCTCTTCGAAGGCGCGCTCGAGCTGGGCGCCGAAGCCACCGCCCGCGGCGTTGTTGTTCTGCGGCTCGGGCTCTTCCACCACCGGCGGGACATAGCCCTCGGCGATGGTGTTCGCCGCCTCGTCGCGCTGCTTGCGGCCCTCTTCGGACTGCTCGTGCGCCAGGTACTCGCTCCAGCGGTTGTCGAGCAGGGCCTTGCAGGCCTCGCCCTCCACCGTCTCGCGCTCCAGCAGGACGCTCGCCATGAGGTCCATCTGATCGCGGCGCTCCGAGAGGATCTGGTAGGCGCGGTCGTGTGCTTCCTTCATGATGCGCGAGACCTCGGCGTCGATGCGCTTGGCCGTCTCCTCGGAGTAGTCCTGCGTGTTGCCGTAATCGCGGCCCAGGAAGACCTCGTGGTTCGGCTGGCCGAAGATCTGCGTGCCCATCTCGGCGCTCATGCCGTACTGCGTGACCATGGCGCGGGCCATCTTCGTGGCGCGCTCCAGGTCGTTGCTGGCGCCGGTGGTGATGTCGTCGCAGAAGATCTCCTCCGCCACGCGGCCGCCCAGGAACACGGCCAGCTCGTCGAGCATCTCCTTGCGACCGTTGAGCACCTTGTCCTCCTTTGGGATGGACAGGGTGTAGCCGAGCGCGCGACCGCGCGAGATGATCGAGATTTTGTGCACCGGGTCGGCGCCGGGCAGCAGGTGGCCCACCAGGGCGTGGCCGCTCTCGTGGTAGGCGATGGTGTGCTTCGTCTTCTCGTCCATGATGCGGCCCTTGCGCTCGGGACCGGCAATGACGCGCTCCATGGACTCGCTCACCTCCTGCATGGAGATGACCTTCTTGTTGCGGCGCGCCGTGAGCAGCGCGGACTCGTTGAGCAGGTTGGACAGGTCGGCGCCCGTGAAGCCCGGCGTGAGCTTCGCGATCTTCGCGAGGTCCACGTCCTTGGCGATGGGCTTGTTGCGCGCGTGCACCTGGAGGATGCGCTCGCGGCCCTTCACGTCAGGCGCGTCCACCACGATCTGGCGGTCGAAGCGGCCCGGGCGCAGCAGCGCCGGGTCCAGGACGTCCGCGCGGTTCGTGGCGGCAATGAGGACGACGGAGTCGTTCGTCTCGAAGCCGTCCATCTCCACGAGCAGCTGGTTCAGCGTCTGCTCGCGCTCGTCGTGGCCGCCGCCCAGGCCGGCGCCGCGCTGGCGGCCGACCGCGTCGATCTCGTCGATGAAGATGATGGAGGGGCTGGCCTCCTTCGCGTTCTTGAACAGATCGCGCACGCGGGACGCGCCCACGCCGACGAACATCTCCACGAAGTCGGAGCCCGAAATGCTGAAGAACGGCACGCCCGCCTCGCCGGCGACAGCGCGCGCGAGCAGCGTCTTGCCCGTGCCCGGAGGGCCCACGAGCAAGCAGCCGCGCGGGATCTTCGCGCCCATGGACTGGTACTTCTCCGGGTTCGCCAGGAAGTCCTTGATCTCCTGCATCTCCTCAACGGCTTCGTCCACGCCTGCCACGTCGGAGAACTTCACGTTCGGGCGCTCTTCGATATAGTTCTTCGTCTTCGCCTTGCCGAAGGACATCTGCGAGTTGTTCGCCTTCTGCATCTGGTTGAACACGATGAAGAAGAACACCGCGATCAGGATGATGGGCAGGATGGAGGACAGGATGCTCAGCCACCCGGACGGCAGCGTGATCTTGTACTGAATGTTCGGATGCTGGGCCATGAGCTGGCCGAGCGAGTCGGCGCCCACGTAGGTGGACGTGAAGTTGCGCTCGGAGCCCAGGGTGGATGCCTCGATGTTGGTGGTGCCCACGCCGGCGAGCACGCTGCCGTCGGCGCCGCGCTCCATGCCCATGAGGGAGTTCACCGCGTTGAACGAGGTGTTGAACGCGTCGGCGATGGTGGAGCCCGCCGTCACGGCCGGGTAGTAGGAGCCGCTCACCGTGTCGCTGCCGGCGTCGTAGTCAACCGTGAGGACGCGCCCCTGCTCCACCGCCGTCACGAACTCGGAGGTGAGCAGGCTGTCAGTGGGCGTCTGGTCTGAGCTCGACGCGTTCATGAACCCCATGAACTGGGTGCCCACGAAGAACGCGATGATGAGGAAGCACACCGTGGACACGATGGCCATGCGCGAGTCGGGCTTTTGCTGAAGCGGCTTCTTGTTCTTGTCGTCTGCCATATCGCTCGTCTTCCAGCCCAGCCCGGCGGACAGCGCCCGCAGGCTTGGGCGTCAGGTCGTTTATTCGGTCATATCCTGGCGCAGCACGCCGATGAACGGAAGGTTGCGGTACCGTTCCGCGTAATCGAGGCCGTAGCCGACGATGAACTCGTCGGGGCATTCGAATCCGACGTATCTGCACGCGATGTCTGCTTGGTTCGGGACGTCCTTGCGCAGCAGCGTGGCCACCTCGACGGAGGCGGGGCCGCGCGACGCAAGCTCGTCGATCAAAGAGCGTAGCGTGAGGCCGGAATCCAGGACGTCCTCGGCAATGAGGACGTGACGGCCTTCGATGGAAGACGTCAGGTCCTTCAAGACGCGCACGACGCCGGAGCTTTTCGTGCCCGCGCCGTACGAGGAAACGGCCATGAAGTCCATCTCGAGCGGAAGCTCGATGGCGCGCACGAGGTCCGCCATGAAGATGGCCGCGCCGCGCAGCACGGAGACGACCAGCAGGTCTTTGCCCGCATAGTCGGCCGTGATCTGGGCGCCCATCTCGGTGACGCGGCGTGCGAGCTCTTCCTGCGTGAACAGGACGCGCTCGATGCCTTCGTGCTCGCAGGTGGTCACGTGCTCCTCTTTCCGAACGTAGTCGTACAACCGGCTAGTGTAGCATTACGTTCGAAATCGACGGCTACAGGACGGCAACGCCCGGCGCGCGCCTCACGAGATTTTCAAAACGGGCTGGCAGGAACGGAAAACCACCGCAGCGCCCGGTTTCTGCGGCTACCGGCGCAGCTCGGGGTACTCGTCCAGCAGGCGCGTCACCGGCAGGCCCACGATGGTGTCGTAGTCGCCCTCGTAGCGCTCCACGAGCGCACCGCCCTCGCCCTGGATGGCGTACGCGCCCGCCTTGTCGTAGGACTCGCCCGCGTCCAGGTAGCGCTCGATGTCCACGTCTTCCAGCGCCTTGAACGTGACCTGGCTTTTCTCCACGAACGTGCGGAAGCCCAGCGAGAGCTTCTCCGCCTCGGGCGCCATGACGGCCCACACGGACACGGCGGTCATGACCTCGTGCGTGCGGCCGGAGAGCTTGCGCAGCATGCCCTTCGCCTCTGAGCGGCTGTGCGGCTTGCCGAAGATCTCGTTATCGAGGACGACCATGGTGTCCGCGCCCAGGATAAGCGCCAGGCCCGTGTAGTCCTCGGCCAGCACCTCTTGCACGACGGCGCCCGCCTTGCGCTCGGCGAGCTTCTTCACGGCCTCTTCCGGCTGTCGCAGCAGGTCGGGCTCGAGCGACTCGTCCACCTCGGACGAGCGCACGTCGAAGCGCACGCCCGCGTTCTGCAGTAGCTGGCGGCGGCGCGGGCTGCCCGATGCCAGGATGACGTCGAAGTCGGCGAACGACGGGGCCGAAGCCTCCTCGGGCGCGGCCGCCGCGTCGCCGGCCGCGGCGGCCTCTTCCGTCACGGACGCGGCGTCGGTCGTGGTCTCGTTGTCGTGCTCGCTCATGCGCGCTCTGCCTTTCCTTCGT
>CASEJD010000137.1 GCA_949288145.1 uncultured Coriobacteriia bacterium | reverse complement strand
CGTCGGACTGCCTCGCGGTCGCCGTCGAACTGGCGGCGCGCGGTGGAGGTGCGCCCTTCGCCCGCAAGGCCGAAGCACACCGTGCCGACCGGCTTTCCCGGCTCCGCGCCGCCCGGGCCCGCGATGCCTGTGACCGCCACGGCAATGGTCGCGCCCGTCTGGCGGACGGCGCCCTGAGCCATTTGCAGCGCCACCTGCTCGTCGACGGCCCCCACCTCGTCCAAGCGGTCGGCGCTCACGCCCAAGACGCGCTCCTTCACGTCGAAGGTGTAGCTCACAATGCCGCCCTCCATGACGTCCGACGACCCGGGAACGGACGTCAGAGCAGCTGCGATCATGCCGCCCGTGAGGCTTTCCGCCGTGGCGATAGTCGCGTCCTTCGCGCGCGCCGTGGAGAGCACGGCCTCGGCCAGGACGTGCAGCTCGGCGTCGGTCGGCGCGCCCGCGGCGTCCGTTGCGGCGCTGTCACCGTGCGCGCTGTCCGAGGAAACGGGCCCCTCGGCGGCCTTCTTCGCTCCGTCGCGCTCTACGCTCGCGCGCTGCGTTCTCTTGCTCGGCGCGAACCCGAGCAAGTCGCGCGCCTTGGAGAAGTAGTCAAGCATGGACACGATGGTCAGCACGACGGCGGCGAGCATGACCGCCCACGAGACGGCATAGAGCGCGGGGTACCACGCGCCGAAGGCGTCCACGACCACCGCGGAGTCCTTCACGAGGAAGAGCACGATGGCGATGATCTGCGTGACGGTCTTGGCCTTGCCGTACCAGCTGGCGGCGATGACCGTCCCTTCAGCTGCGGCGAGCATGCGGATGCCCGCCACGATGAACTCGCGGCACAGGATGATGAACACCGGCCACGAGGGCAGGACGCGCAGCTCGATGAGCACGAGCAGCGCGGCGGTCGTAAGGATCTTGTCGGCCAGTGGGTCGACGAACTTGCCGAAGTTGGTCACCTCGTTGCGACTGCGCGCCAAATGCCCATCAAGGCCGTCGGTCGCCGCGAGCACGATGAACACGAGCGTGGCGATCCACGGCTTCCACAGGGCCGCGTCTGGCCAGAACGAGAGCCATTCCGGCCAGGGGCTCAGCATCACGACGATGAACAGCGGGACGCCGCAGATGCGCGCGACGGTGACGATGTTGGCGGGGGTCCAAAGCTTCGTGTCCGCGCTCACAGCGCCTCACCCTCCATCTCGTAGAGCAGCGTGTCGACGATGCGACAGCGTACCACGTCGCCGGGCTCGCCCGCGTCGAGGTACACCACGCCGTCCACTTCGGGCGCTTGGCACATCGCGCGACCGAACAGCTGTCCGTCCTCTTCGCAGCCCAGCACGAGCACGTCCATCTCCTGGCCGACGCGCGAGGCGACGCGCGCGGTGGACACGGCGTCCGCAACGTCGCGCAGCGTCTGAGCGCGCTCCTGCTTCACGTCCTCGTCGATCTGGCCGTCCATGCGGGCGGCGCGGGTGCCTTCTTCCTGCGAGTACGGGAAGACGCCCACGTAGTCGAGGTCGGCCTCCTCCACGAACGAGCACAGGTCTTCGAACTGGTCCTCGGTCTCTCCGGGGAAGCCGGCGATGAGCGTGGTGCGCACGATAGCGCCGGGGACGCGATTGCGGATGCGCTCGACAAGCGCCTCGTACTCGGCGCGCGAGCCGCGACGGTTCATGGCGCGCAGGATCTGCTCGTCGGAATGCTGCAGCGGCACGTCGAAGTACGGCGCGATGTTGCCGTGGGACGCGACGCAGTCGAGCAGCTCGTCGCTCACGCCCTCAGGCTGGATGTACATGACGCGGAACCACACGTCCGGGTGCGCCTCGGCGGCTGCCGCCAAGAGCTGCGCGAGCGTGGCGGGCTCGCTGAAGTCGTCGCCCCAGCGACCCGTGTCCTGCGCGATGAAGACGATCTCGCGCGCACCGGCCTCCACCTGCTCGGCGACGTCGGCGAGGACGTCCGCAAGCGGGAAGGAGTGGTAGCGGCCGCGGATGTACGGAATCGTGCAGTAGCTGCAGAAGCGGTCGCAGCCGTCGGAGATCTTCACGTAGGCGCTCGGGTGCGAACCAAGGTCTGCGGCGCGGGCAGCGGGATCGTCCTCCCCTTCCGCGCAGTCCTCCAAGCCGAGGATGGCGCGCAGGATAGCGGCGATGTCGTCCTCCTTGCTGCACGGGACGAACTCGGTCGCTTCGGTGAGCTCGCCTGCCAGCTCGTCGCCGTAGCGCGCGGGCATGCACCCGGCGACGACGAGCTTCGCCTCGCCGCGCTGGAAGTTATCAAGGCCGGCGACGTCGAAGATGGCCTCGAGGCTCTCCTCGGTGGCGGCCTGGATGAACGAGCACGTGTTCACGACGACCACGTCGGCCGACGCGGGGTCGTCCTCAAGCGCGAATCCCGCGCCGAGGACCTTCTTCTTCATGTCGGCGGTGTCCACTTCGTTCTTGGCGCATCCAAGCGTGATGAAGCAGACGCGCCCTTGCGCGTTGGCAGCGTTCATGCGGTCTCGCCTTCGCTTAGCGGTAGTTGACGTACTGGAGCGGCTGGCCGTAGTCCTGGCCCTTCAAGAACGCGATGACGTCCTGCAGCGTGTCGATGGACGCGGAGGACACGCGCAGTTTGTCGCCTTCGATCTGCACCTTGGCCTTGAACTTCTGGGCCTTGATGTCCTTGTTGATCTTGCCCGCGGTCTCCTTGTCAATGCCCTCGACGATGGTGGCCGCGCGGCGGACGGTGCCGCCGGAAGCCGCCTCGACCTTGCCCCACTGCAGCGCGCCGAGGTCGATGCCGCGCTTGACGAGCTTCGAGGTCAGGATGTCGATGACCTGGCCGGCAACGAAATCGCTCGGGGCAGAAACGGTGAGCGTGCGCTTGGTCTTGTCGAGGTCGATGTCGGAATCGGTGCCCTTGAGGTCGTAGCGCTGTTTGAGCTCCTTCTTCGCCTGCGTGTAGGCGTTGTCGACCTCCTGCATGTCCACGGTGGACACGACGTCGAAGCTGGATTCCTTGGCCATGTGCGGTCCTTTCTGCTTGGTTTTCGTTCGTTCATGCAATCGGCCGCCGGGCTGCGGCGGCCGATGGGGAATGCGCTCTGTACGGTGCGCGGGCTACTCCTCGGTGTCCTCTTCGACAACGTCCGTGGAGGAGCTGGACGAGGAGCTCGAGGTAGAGGAGCTGGAGGACGAGCTGGAGCCAGCGTCAGCCGCGCTCGCGCTCGAGGCGGCGTCCGGGTGGTCTGCCCTCCACTTCTCAAGCACGTCGGCGAAGTCGATGGTGAGCGACATGACGCCGTTGCCGTCGTCGTCGGTCAGCGCCACCTCCTGGCCGTCCTGCGTGATGGTCACTTCGCCCTCGTCAGCGACGACGTTGAACTCGATCTCGCCCGTGACGTCGAAGGACTCGCGCTCGGGGCCAGTGATGTCGTCGGCAACGACGGCGGAGCCGTCGACGTATACCTCAAGGTAGACGCTCGCGCCGTCTGCCACGGAGTACTCGACCACGGTCTTCGTGGGCTCCGTCTGCGCGTCCTGCTGCGCTTGCTCGGTGGCGGAGGAGCTGCTCGAGGCGGACGTGGAGGCGTCCGTGGCGCTGCCGGACTCGGAGATGCCGGTGACTGGCATGACGTCCTGCGTGGCGTTCGTGGTGGCCTGCTTGGGCCCGAACAAGAGCACGCAGACAATGACCACGAGCACGAGGATGATGGCGCCCGCGATGATGAAGGGCAGCTTCGAGGCGGGCTTCACCTGGCTGCGCTGCGACGTGCCGGAGTAGAAGTTGCTGTACTGGATGTCCTGCACGGCGTTGCGCGAAGAGGACGGGCGCTGCAGGCGCGAGCCGGCCATGCGGCCCGTCTGCTGCATGCGGGAGGTTTCCTCGGTGCGGTACCCGTCGGAGAAACGGCGGCGGCCCGACGCGTCACGACGCAGCTCGCCTTGGATGCCGTGACGTCCGCCGCCCATGTCGAACCCGTGGCCGCGGCTGCTGGGCCGTGCGGTGCCGGTCTGGTAGGCGTAGCACTCGTCGAGGTACATGCGCGTGATCTCCGTGGCGTTGAGCCCCAGGAAGTGCGCGTACGCGTTCACCATGTTGCGCGTGTAGCCGCGCGGCGGCATGCGCGTGAAGTCCGCGTCCTCGATGGCCTCAAGGATGTCCGGGCGGATGCGCAGGCGGCGTGCCACCATGGTCAGGTCGAGGCGCTTCTGCTCGCGCGATTCGCGCAAGATGGTGCCGAAGCTCATGTGATGTGATGCCACGATCAAACCTCCGAGTCGTCGTCGTGAGCCTCGAACGCCTTGAGCGTCTCGAGCTCCATGGCGTCCACGAGGACCTCGCGGGGCTTACTGCCGTTGGGCGGCCCCACCACGCCCTTCTCTTCAAGCATGTCCATTATACGCCCAGCCCGCGAGTAGCCCACCTTCAGTCGGCGCTGGATATTGGAAGTGGAACCAAGGCCGCTCGAGACCACGATGTCGGCTGCCTCCCACAGAAGCGGGTCGTCGGCCTCGCACGAGCCGCCCGAGCCGTCGGGCGCCTGGGATCCGAGCGTGATGAGGTTCGTGCTCAGGATCTCCTGGTGGTACTCGGGCTCGCCCTGCGCCTTGAGTGCCTCGACCACTTCGTTGATCTCGTCCTCCGAGACGAAGCAGCCCTGGATGCGCTGGGGCTTGGCGTACTCGGGCTTCGAGAACAAGAGGTCGCCCAGGCCGATGAGGTTCTCGGCGCCCGGCGTGTCCAGGATGACGCGCGAGTCGATGCCCGACGCCACGTTGAAGGCGATGCGGTTGGTGATGTTCGCCTTGATAAGGCCGGTCACGACATTGGTGGACGGGCGCTGCGTGGCCACGATGAGGTGGATGCCCGCGGCTCGCGCCAGCTGCGCGATGCGGCTGATGGAGAACTCGACCTCCTTGCCGACGTTCATCATGAGGTCGGCAAGCTCGTCGATGATGATGACGATGTAGGGCAGCTCCTTCTCGAGGTTGGCCGGAATCTCGACGGTCTCGAGCGCGTCCTCGTCGGTACCCTCCCCTGCTGCCGCGGCGGCCTCGGCGTCGGCATGGGCCTTCTGCACCTTTGCGTTGTACTGGCTGATATTGCGCGCGCCCACCTTCGAGAAGACCTTCAGGCGACGTTCCATCTCGGCCACGCCCCAGGACAGCGCGCTCGCCGCCTCTTTCGCCTCGGTGACGACCGGGACGTAAAGGTGCGGGATGCCGTTGTAGGGCGTGAACTCGACGCGCTTCGGGTCGATCATGATGAAGCGCACCTCGGAGGGCGTGGCGCGCATGAGGATGGACATGATCATGGCGTTGATGGACACGGACTTGCCCGAGCCGGTGGTGCCGCCGATGAGCAGGTGGGGCATCTTGGCGAGGTCCGAGATGATGAGCTGGCCTTCGACGTCCTTGCCGATAGCGATCTCGAGCGGGCCGCCCTTGGCGCCCGGCAGCACGTCGCCCAACAGGACGTTCTGGCGCACGCGGTTGGGCACCTCGATGCCCACGTAGTTGGTGCCGGGGATGGGCGCGAAGATGCGGACGCCCGGTGCGGCGAGCGCGAGCGCGATGTCGTCGGTGAGCGCCGTCACGCGGCTTACGCGCACGCCGGCGGGCAGGTCCACCTTGAACAGCGTGACCGTGGGGCCCGCCACCCAGCCGACGACATCGGCGTGGATGCCGAAGTCGGCGAGCGTCTCCTGCAAGAGCGCGCCGGTCTCGGCGAGCGAGGCCTCGCTCTCGTGGTCCGCTTCATCGTCGGCGGAGACGTTCAGGATGTCCATGGAGGGCAGCGTGAAGCCTTCGGAGGGGTGCGGCGTGGCAGAGGGCGGCACCTCGCGGCGACGTGCCGGCAAGGGCGCGGACTTCGCCTCGCTGCGGTGTTTCGCGCCCAGGCGGCGCGTGATGGGCTGCGCAGGCTCCGCCTCTGGCTCGTCAAAGCTCTCCGGAGCGCTCGTG
>CASEJD010000136.1 GCA_949288145.1 uncultured Coriobacteriia bacterium | reverse complement strand
GCTCGCGCGCGAGGACGAGACCGCCAACCGCGCCATTGGCGCGCACGGGGCGGCGTTGCTGCCCCAAGGCGCGCGCGTGCTCACGCACTGCAACGCCGGCTCGCTGGCGTGCGGGTTCTACGGCACGGCGCTCGGCGTGGTGTACGCCGCGTTCGAGCAGGGGAAGCTTGCGCACGTCTACGCCGACGAGACGCGGCCGGTGGGGCAGGGCGCGCGCCTGACCATGTGGGAGCTCTCCCGCGCGGGCGTGCCGTGCACGTTGCAGTGCGACAGCATGGCAGCCTCGCTCATGGCGGCGGGCCAGGTGGACGCCGTGGTGGTGGGCGCCGACCGCATTGCCGCCAACGGCGACGTGGCCAACAAGGTGGGCACGTACCCGCTCGCTATCGTGGCGGCGTACCACGGGGTGCCCTTCTACGTGGCGGCGCCCACGTCCACCATCGACGCGTCGCTTGCCGAGGGCGCAGGCATCCCCATCGAGCACCGCGATGCGCGCGAGGTCGTCGACGTCGACGGGTTCGCGCCCGACGTGTTCAACCCGGCGTTCGACGTTACGCCCGCTGCGCTCATCGCGGGCATCGTGACGGAGCGCGGCGTGTTCAAGCCGGCCGAGGTCCTGAGCGCGCTCGAGGAGTAGGGGCGCTTTTCGCTCTGAGGGCCCCGGTCGGTGGAAGCGCGTTGTGCGCGTTGTCGGCTAGCGCCTCCCGTGCCGACGTCTGCTGCGAAGCGCGCGGGATGCCGCGGAATTGAGACACGATATCAATTGTGGCAGTCGTTTGAATTCCCGCAGGGGCTGTTCCTTTGCGCAATCTCATATGCTACTATCCGGGTGGCAAAAAAGGGGCGCCGCGCAGGGCGACGCCGGACCGTCACGGAAAGGACCGCCATGGACGCGAAAGTCTACGAACTGTTGAACGAGCAGATCAACGCCGAGCTGTACAGCGCATACCTGTATCTCAGCTTCGCTGATTACTACGAGGAAGAGGGCCTGGAGGGCTACGCCAACTTCTACGAGATCCAGGCCGCCGAAGAGCGCGACCACGCGCTCATCTTCCGCAACTACCTGCACGAGAACGGCGAGAAGGTGAAGCTGGGCGCTATCGCCGCGCCGGACAAGGTTTTCACGAACTTCATGGAGCCGCTCGAGGCAGGTCTGGAGCACGAGAAGTACGTCACCTCCCTCATCCACAACATCTACTCCGCCGCCGCCGAGGTCAAGGACTACCGCACCATGAAGTTCCTCGACTGGTTCATCGACGAGCAGATGGAGGAAGAGGACACGGCCGACACTATGATCACGAAGATGAAGCTCTTCGGCTCCGACGCCAAGGCCCTCTACGACCTGGACCGCGAGTACGCCGCCCGCGTGTACACCACGCCGTCCCCGCTGGCTGCTGCCGAATAGCCCGGCTGAAGCATCGCATTGTCACGCCCCTGGCGGACGGAAGTTGCGCTCCGCACGCATGCGCGCCGCAGCTCGTCGTCCGTCGGGGGCGTTTTGCGTCATCGTCCGAAGAACGAAAAGAGCCGCCCCTCGGGGCGGCTCTTCGTGCGTCTGCGGTGTGCGGCGCTTTACTGCTGGTACGGGGTACCGTACGGAACCGAGATGCCCTCGTTCTTGAACTTGTGGGCAAAGACGGCGGCGATGATGCACAGGATGGCGGCCAGGAAGTTGAAGGAGATGACGCCCGCGACAGCGCCGACGATCATCCACACCTTCGCGCTGCCAGCCTTCTCCGGACGGGAGGAGGCGCGGACGCCGATGATGCCGGCGACGAGGCACAGGATGCACAGCAGCGCGGTGATGACCAGGCCGATGCCGCCAAGAGCGAGCAGGCCGGTGGTCAGCACGACGGCGTCCTGCTGGGTGAGGCCCATCTCTTCGAGCGCCTGCTGGGAGCTGGCGTCAAGCTGGACGTCGGCGCTGATCTGCTCCTGAACCTCAGGCTGTGCGGCGATGATGCCGGCACCGCCCATGGCCAGGCCGATGAACAGGTTGGTGCAGATGCTCAGGATGGAAATGATGATGATGGCGATGCTCAGGCCTTTGAGCACCTTGGCAGAGCTGGATTGCATGGAATCCCCTTTCTTGTGATGTCTGCTCTTCGCGCCGCCCTGTTCTCGTTCGAGCAGGTGGCGCGGCATTGCCGTGGTGTGACAGTGGGCCAGGGACAACTCCTGCTTGTTGGCGTGGACGCAAAGCCATACAAGGTTCCCGCGAACACTATATAGGAAACGCGCTACACTGTGCTCGCCGTTTGCCACATTGCGAGGGGTTTGATTCGTATTTGATGTCCGCGCGATCGGTGCGAACGGGGGTGGAGGCAACAGGCGTGTCGCTTCTGCCAGGCGACGTTCTCAGGCGCAGGCGGAGCAGGCTCGCGCCGCGAAGGGAAAGGATGCAGAATGGAGAACTTCGAGTTCGTTTCTCCCACGCATTTCGTGTTCGGCCGCGATGCCGAGCTGCAGGTTGGCGAGAAGCTCGCCGAGCGCGGAGCGAAGAAGGTGCTGCTGCACTTCGGCGGCCAGAGCGCGCAGAAGAGCGGCCTGCTCGACCGCGTGAAGGGCTCGCTCGATGCCGCGGGCATCGAGTGGATTGAGCTGGGCGGCGTGCGCCCCAACCCCGAGATTAACCTTTCGCGCGAGGGCGTGAAGCTGTGCAAGGAGAACGACGTTGACTGGGTGCTCGCCGTGGGCGGCGGCTCGGTCATCGACTCCGCGAAGGCCATCGCCGTCGGCGCGCATTACGACGGCGACGTGTGGGAGATCTTCGAGTCGAAGGAGCAGGTCACGGACGTGCTGCCCATCGCCGTGGTGCTCACCATCCCGGCAGCCGGCAGCGAGGCCTCCAAGAACACCGTCGTCTCCAACGACGAGCTGGGCATGAAGACGGGCTACGCGAACAACGCCCAGCGCCCGAAGCTCGCGTTCATGAACCCCGAGCTCACGTTCACGCTGCCGCCGTACCAGACGGCCGCCGGCATTACCGACATGTACTGCCACCTGCTCGAGCGCTTCTTCTGCGACGTGGGCCCGGTGCCGGTGACGGACAACCTGTGCCTGAGCCTTATGCGCACTATCCGCGCCGAGGCGCCGCGCGTCATGGTTGACCCGGAGGACTACGAGGCGCGCGCGAACATTATGTGGGCCGGCATGCTGTGCCACCAGGGCCTGGCGGGCGTCGGCCGCCACGAGGACTGGGCGACGCATGGTATGGAGCATGAGCTGTCCGCGTACGACACCACCATCACGCACGGCGCCGGCCTGGCCGTCATGTTCCCGGCGTGGATGGAGTACGTGTGCGAGGAGAACTACGACCGCTTCATCCAGTACGGCCGTGAGGTGTTCGGCCTGGTCATCACCGGCGACAAGGAAGCCGACGCGCTGTCTGCCGTGGACGAGACGCGCGCGTTCTTCTCGTCGCTCGGCATGCCCGCCACGCTGCAGGAGCTGGGCATCGAGAGCGAAGAGCAGCTGGAGGAGGCCATCGCCGAAATGCTGCCGACCTTGAAGATCAACAAGGGCGAGCCCTTCGGCAACTTCAAGAAGCTCACCGTGGAGGACGCCGCGGAGATTTACCGCCTGGCGTTCTAGCGCGTCTGCGAAAGAGAAGACGGACGACACTAAAAGCGCCCGCGACGGAATCCCGTCGCGGGCGCTGTGCTTTTGGGGCGCAAGATTCGCGCCGCTATTCTTTCGCGCCGGTGATGGCGTTCAGGATGGCGGTGACGACGCTGATCACGATGGACGCCAAGAACGCGCTGCCGAAATCGGCGATGTAGAAGTTCACGTGGAAGATGCCGTCGGCCACCCATTGCGCCAGGTAGAGCATGAGCGTGTTCACGACCAGGTAGAAAATGCCGAGCGTGAGCACGGTGACCGGAAGGCTGATGACTTGCAGCACGGGCTTCACGCTCATGTTCACGAGCGCGAGCACGAGGCCGAACAGCGCGATGGCGGCCCAGGTCTCGGCACCGAAGACGTTGATGCCGGGGACGATCCATGCCGCTGCGCCCACGGCGAGGGCGGTGACGATCCAGCGGAGTACGAACTTCATGGCGGGTCCTTTCTCGAGTCGTCTTGACTATAGGTGCGCTATCGGGCCCGGGCGCGTTCGGTTGCCGGATTGTTGCCGGGCGTTTGCTATGCTGTCGAGGACACTGGACGGAAGAGAGCGGGGACGTATGGGCGAAGAACCGAAGGCGCGCAAGACGAGCGCGGCGCACGAGAAGGCGAAAGCCGCCGCGCGAGCGAAGCGCCTTGAACGCGCGAAGGGAAAACGTGGCGCGAAAGGCGCTGCGCACGGCAGCTCGCAGGGTGCGAAAGGCGCGAAGAGCACGAAGGCCGCGAAGGCCGCAGGCACGAAGGGCTCGAACAGCGCGAAGGCCGCCGTGCAGGGCGGGCCGCACGGCGCGAAGGCCACGGGCGCGAAGCATGCAAAGTCACAGCATGCCGGCGCCGTCCCGAAGCAGGGACGTGGCGGTTTCGCGAAGGAAAAGTGCCCTGCCACGCCTGCGAAAACGCGGAGCGACGAGGCCGTCGAACGGGGCGTTCCTTCCCGCAGTGGCTTGTCGTGCCCGGTCGAGCGGGAGTGCGGCGCGTGCCAGCTCTTGGGCATCCCGTACGCCGAGCAGCTGACGGAGAAGCAGGCGTGCATGCGCGAGCTGTTCGAGCCGCTGTCCGACGACGCGTGCGCGTTCCTTCCCATCTGCGGCATGGACCGGCCGCTGTATTACCGCAACAAGGTCATGACTCCGTACGCTCCCGGGCGCGTGCTTGGTGTCCGGGATGTGGACAAGCGAGCGCGCGGCGAGCGCGGCGCGAAGGGCGCGCACCGCGGCCACCGCGCTGACGCCCCGCGCCGAGAGATCCTGTGCGGCATGTACGCCGCCGGCTCGCACCGCATTATCCCGACAGATGAATGCCTGCTCGAGAACCGGGCGGCGAAGCGCATCCTGCTCACCATCCGCCGGCTCATGCCGAAATTCCGCATCGAGCCCTACGACGAGGACGCCCTGTCCGGCTTCCTGCGCCATGCCGTGGTGCGCGTGGGGCATGAGAGCGGGGAAGTGCTCGTCACGCTCGTGACCAACGGCGAGGCATTCCCGGGGTCGAAGAACTTCGCGCGCGAGCTCGTGAAGCGTTGTCCGGAGATCACGACGGTCGTTCAGAACGTGAACACGCGGAACACGAACGCGGTGCTCGGGCACGAGGGCGAGCACGTCCTGTATGGGCCGGGCTTCATCCTCGACACGCTGTGCGGATTGAGCTTCCGTATTTCGTCGCACTCGTTCTACCAGGTCAACGCCGTGCAGACCGAGGTGCTCTACCGGCGCGCCATCGAGCTCGCGCAGCTGACCGGCGGCGAGACCGTGCTCGACGCGTACTGCGGCACCGGCACCATCGGCCTGGTCGCCGCACGCGGCCTGCCCGTCGAGGGCGAAGGGGAGGGGCCGGCCGAGGGCGACGCACCGCACGCGTCTGCCGCGAACGGCGGCTCGGGTGCGCGC
>CASEJD010000135.1 GCA_949288145.1 uncultured Coriobacteriia bacterium | reverse complement strand
GTTCGGCACGCCGAGCGCGACGGCGGCCCTCGACGGCGGCATGGCGAACGCGCTCGCCCAGAAGGCCGCGAAGAAGGCGAAGGCCCACGGCGGCCACAAGCCCGGCGGCGTGGCAGCCTTCGGCGAGGCGAAGCTCAACCGCAAACATCGCGGGTAGGTCGCGCTCGTTCGCGCATCCGAAACCATTTCGCTCCCCAGCCTCCGACTTTTTTCGCTCCCCAAACACACACTTTTTCGCGAAATTCCGTGTGTTTGGGGAGCGAAATTACCTGGAGCTGGCTCCAAGGGTGAGCAAGCCATCCGCAATGTGAAAAAGAGTCGGGGCTTTTCGCATTGCGCCCGACAACGTCTTGCCTGCCGCCACCCGTCTCTTTACGCCTCGCCGAACTGGAGGCGATAGTAGAGCGCGTACGTGCCGCCTTTCGCGAGCAGCTCTTCGTGCGTGCCGAACTCCACGACGCGGCCTTCGTCCACCACGGCAATGTGGTCGGCGCCGCGGATGGTGGACAGGCGGTGCGCGATCACAAGCGTCGTGCGCCCGGCCGACAGCTCCTCGAGCGAGCGCTGCACCGCGCGCTCGCTCTCGTTGTCGAGCGCGCTCGTGGCCTCGTCCAGGATCAGGATGCGCGGGTCGCGCAGGAACACGCGCGCGATGGCGATGCGCTGCTTCTGCCCGCCCGACAGGCGCGCGCCGCGCTCGCCCACCAGCGTGTCGTAGCCATGCTCGAGGCTTTCCACGAACTCGTGCACGTTCGCCTTGCGCGCGGCCGCTTCGACCTCCTCCTGCGTGGCGTCGGGGCGACCGTAGGCGATGTTGTCGCGAATCGTGCCGCTGAACAGGTACACGTCCTGCTGCACGATGCCGATAGCGTTGCGCAGCGAGGCGACCGTGGCCTGCCGCACGTCCGTCCCGTCCACGAGCACCGCGCCCGCGGCCACGTCGTAGAAGCGCGGCAGGAGCGAGCACGTGGTGGTCTTGCCGCCGCCGCTCGGCCCCACCAGGGCAACGGTGCTGCCGGCAGGAACGTCCAGGCCAAGGCCGCGTAGCACTTCGTGCTCGCCGTCATAGGAGAAGCGCACGCCCTCGAAGCGTACATGGCCCGGCCCCGGCGCGAGCGGCTGCGCGCCCGGCAGGTCCTGGATGTCGGGGCGCTCCGCCAGCACCTCGCAGAAACGGCGGAAGCCGGCGTAACCCTTCTGGAAGGTCTCGACGAAGTTCACGAGCTGCTCGACCGGCGCCACGAAAATGCCGATATAGAGCGCGAACAACGCCAGGTCCACGGCCTGCATGCTGCCCGTGGCCACCAGGTAGCCGCCGCCCACCACCGTGATGATGTAGAGCGTGCCCTGGTAGAGCGAGTTCGCCGCATGGAACGAGCCCATGAAGCGGTACGACTCCTTCTTCGTGGCCGTGAACAGGCCGTTCACGTCGGCGAACTTCCGCAGCTCGGCCGCCTCGTTGCCGAACGACTTCACCACGCGGATGCCGCCGAGGGAATCCTGCACGCGCGCGTTGATGCCCGCCATGCGCTCGCGGTTCTCGCGGAAGATGGTGCGGCGGATGTAGTTGCGCCACGCCGCGTACACGGCCATGAGCGCCGTGGCGGCCGCCAGGCCCAGCGCGAGCGGCAGGCTGACGAACGAGAGCAGCACGAACGAGCCGACAATCTTCAGCGTGCAGATGAACAGGTTCTCCGGTCCGTGATGCGCGAGCTCCGAGATGTCGAACAGGTCCGTCAGCAGCTTCGACATCATGACGCCGGTGTTGTGGCGGTCGTAGTAGCTGAAGCTCAGGCGCTGGTATTGGGCGAACAGGTCGGCGCGCATGTCGGCCTCCATGTAGGCGCCCATGACGTGGCCCCAGCTGGTGATGAAGAACTGGCAGCCGGTGCGCACCAGGTACAGCACCGCGAACGCCGCGAGGATCCACCCAAGCGCGCCCAAGACCTCGGGCGCCGGACGAAGGAAGAAGTCCTTCGTGAAGAAGTTCAGGAACTGCGGAAATGCCAGGTCGATGCACGCGAGCACCACCGCACACACCAGGTCGAAGAAGAACAGGAACTTGTACGGCTTGTAGTATCCGACGAATTTCCTGATGACCTCGCCCGCGGTCACGCGCGGTGCGGCGGCTTCTTCTCCTGCGGTCGAGCGTGACGTTGCCGCCTCTTCGCCTGCGGTCGAGTGTGGCGTTGCCTCCTCTTCGCCTGCGGTCGAGTGTGGGGCTGCCGCTCCTGTGCCCGTGCGCCGAGATCGAGTTTCTTCGCACGCGCCTTGCCCGCTCTGCTCTTCGCTCACGCCCATGACATGCCTCCTTGTGTACGCAAGGTTCGCATGATAGCCGAAAGCGCTCCGGAGCGCATGCGCCTCAACCGGACGATGCGTGCGAGGAGAGCAACGCCGAAACCATACCTGCTCCGCGGTCGTGCAAGGAATGTGCAAGGTTTCGTCAGACTGCGGTCAAGATTCAGCGTGCAATCCGGCAAGGTTCGTGCGCTAGCGTGGACGCGACGCTTCGACGCTCCGGGCGGCTTTCTTGAGAAAGGAGTCGCTTATGGATCCACAGACGGTTACTGCGCTCTGTTCCATATTCTTGGTCGTCATCGGGATTCTTGATCTCGTGATGTCGAGAAAGGAGTGAAGAACGGGGTTATGAAAAGGAAATAGGCCCCTTCCCCTACCAGGACCAAGGGGCCTATCCAAATCTAACGCCGCCCGGATAGCGCCCGGGGCGTCGCCTTGAGCGACATGATACATCTGAATGGCCAGATTGCGACTGGCCCTTTTTTACACTCAGCGTGTTCGCACGTACTCTGCAAAACAAATGCACAAGAGCCCCTCTGCGGGTTGGTTCGCTGTTTGCAAGGGTCGACATGCCCTCTGGCATGTCGAGTTCAGCCGGCTCTCGTGCGGACATGAAAGAGCCCCTCGGCGGGATGGCTCGCTGTTTGCAGGGGGGGGGTAGGGGAAGCAAGCCACGCCCGCCGAGGGGCTCTTCTGTTTT
>CASEJD010000134.1 GCA_949288145.1 uncultured Coriobacteriia bacterium | reverse complement strand
GATGCGCTCCCAGTGCTCAAGGTGGAAAAACACCGCGACGCCGCTAACGGCCAGCAGGACCACCGAGGCGATCAGGGCAGGCAGCTGGATTTCCTTCCCTTCGCCCTTAAGGGCCAAGACGCCCTGGGTCGCGAACACGCCGCACGCCCACGCGAGCAGCGTGGTGAAGATAATCAGAGGCCATTGGAGTTCCATTGCCTCACTCCTTTCTCGACGGGACGCCGCGCGGGCCACCAAACCCGCGCGATGTCCCCTAGTGGGATTCGAAGGGCGACCTCACGCCGCCCTTCGAACGGACGTCAGAATCAGAGGCAGCCTCTGCTTATTCGCCGCCCTGCCACGTGCGGTTGCGCAGGACGTAGACGAACGCGGGGTCGTTGCCTGCGTTCGGCAGGTGATGGATGTCGGCCTCGGTGTACTCCTGCACGCAGTCCTTCATCGTGATGCGCGTCTGCTGGCCCTTCTCGTAGGACGGGTCGCCCTCGGTGACGTCGACCACCCACGGGGCCTCGAAGGAGTCCACGCCGGCATCCAGGTCGCCGAAGAAGCGGGCGCGGCCGCCGCACTGGGCGACGCACGCCGGCAGCTCGCCCTGGGAGATGCGCTGCTCACAGAGCGTGCACTTCTCCACGACGCGCTCCTCCTCGTTGAGGTAGCGGACGCCGTAAGGGCAGGCCATGGCGCAGAACTGGCAGCCGATGCACTTCGACTTGTCGATCTGCACGGTGCCGTCCTCCAGGACGTGCGACGCCTCAGTGGGGCACACGGCGACGCACGCCGGGTTCTCGCAGTGCTGGCACTGGACGGTCAGGAAGTACATCTCCACGTTCGGGAAGACGTCGCCCTCGTTGATGGGGTTCGGGCCGATGCGCAGCGTCTTGTTCCAGAAGTTGCCGACCGGCACGCCGTTGAGGGCCTTGCATGCCACGGAGCAGGCGAGGCAGCCCACGCAGCGGTTCAGGTCGGTCGCGATAGCGTAATGCGTCATCTCTTACGCCTCCTCGTCATGCATCTCGTAGTTCGGCAGCCATTCCTTCAGGCGCGGGTCGGACGCGTCGTGGATGATCTCGTTGCCGTTCTTGTCGCACGGCACCGGGTTGCCGAACGGGCTGTTCTCCGGCGTGGCCTTGTAGATCTTGACCGGGTAGGCGCGCAGGTAGCTCGTGCCGGAAATGCGATCCTGATAACCCTTGCCGGTGGTGACCAGGCAGTTGCAGCCGCACAGGTCGAAGCCCTTGTCGGCCTGGTCGAACTCGGGGAACCACCACTGGTGCTCCAGGTTCACCACGCCCTTGTCAATGCCGTGGTACAGGTCGGCCGTCTGGCGAATCTTGCCCTGGTCGTTCTCAATCCACACCCAGTCGCCCTGCTGGATGCCCAGCTCCTCGGCGTCGGCCGGGTTGATCTCAACGCGCGGCGCCGGCCAGAGCTCGCGGCACCACGGCAGCTGACGGTGCTCGGAGTGGAAGTACGTCGGGATGCGGCGGCCGGTGGTGGCGATGTAGGGGTACTTCTCGCACATCTCCGGGTCGGCGATCGGGCTCAGCGGCGGCTCCTTGTAGGTGGGCAGGAAGTCTTCCTCATCGTCCGGCATGAAGGTCTCGATGCGCGTGTTCCAGATCTCCATCTTGCGGGTCGGAGTGCCGAAGCCGGGCTTCGCGAACTCCTCGAGCGCGTTCTTGTCCCCGAACGCCTTGAGCGGCATCATGCCAGTCTCGTAGCGGCGGTACGTGCCCCAGGTGTCCGGAGCGATGACCTTGCAGTCCTTCCAGCCGTTCTCCTCGAAGTCCTGCTTGTACTCTTCCCACGTGATGGGGTCGCCGTTGCGGCCGGTGTTGAGCATGATGTCGAGGTTCTCGATGCGGTCCGGCCACTTGTTGTCGTCCGGACCCCACTGCACACCCATCTCCTGGAAGATGCGCGTGGTGATCTCGATGTCGTGCAGCGTGTCGGCCGGGGGCTCGATGGCGCGCACCGTGGCGCCCTCGCCGCCGGACGGGCCCTGCGACAGGCGCGGGCAGTCCGTCTCAAGCCAGTGCTGCGCGGGCAGCAGGATGTCGGACATGCCAGCGGTCGGAGTCTTCCACAGATCCTGCGTCACGAAGAAGTCCACGTTCGGGAACGCGTGCCATTTCTGCAGGGAGTTCGACATGCACATGAAGTCGCCCGTGGAGGACCAGCCGAACTTCAGCGGGTACGGCTCGCCAGTCTCAACGGCCTTCCAGACGGACGCGTCGTCCGCCCAGCCCTGCCACCAACCGAGCAGCGGGTAGTCGTCGATGCCGACCATCTTGTTGAACTGCTCCGGGGAGATGTTCGGGATGCCCGGCGCCACAGCGCCCAGGCCGGCCTTGAACACGAAGTCGCCCTGCGTGCCGCCGCGGTGGCCGGCCGGGACGTCCCAGTTGCCGGTCAGGCCGATGTAGGTGTCCATGGCGCGGACCATGGCGATGGCGTTGCAGCTGTGCTCGATGGCCAGCTGGTACTGGATGCCGCCGTTGCCATAGCCAGTGGAGGGATCCATGCGGGTCATATGGGTGAGCGCCGCCTGTTCGATGGTCTCAGCCGGCACGCCGGTGATCTCGGCCACCTTCTCGGGCGTGTACTCGCTCACGCGCTCAACGAAGTACTCCCAGACCGGCTTCACCGTGGAGGTGCGGCCGTCCTTGAGCGTGACCTCGAACTCGCCGAACAGTGCCGGATCGATCTCCGGGTTGAACGGCGTCGGGTCGGGCACCCAACCCTGGGACACACCCGGAATCAGGTGCTCCTGCATGCCCTCGTGGCCGGCCGTTGGCGGGGTCCACGTCTCGCCTTCCCACAGGCCCGTGCCCGCGTCGAAGTACGTCATGCGGTTGTTCAGGTTGTCCCACACCATGAACTTGTGCGGGTCGCCGTCTTCCTTGAGGTCGGACTCCTTCAGCAGGCGCGTCTTCACCTCGTAGGTGCCGCGCGTGAAGCGGTAGTCCTCGAAGCCGCTCGGCTCGACGTCGTTGCACACCAGGAAGGGGCCGTTCGTCCACTTCTTGGCGAAGAGGTCGTCGTAGAGCTCGTTGTTGATGAGAACGTTGAGCCAGCCCATGATCATGGCGCCGTCGGTGCCGGGACGCAGGTGCAGCCAGACGTCGGCCTCCTTGCCCAGGTTGGTCATGCGCGGGTCGACGATGATGTGCGTGTCGGCCTTCTCAGCAACGTCGACGACCGTACGACACGCGTCGTCGTAGTTGGACAGCTCAGGGCCGGTGCCCCAGGACGTGTAGACCTTCGGGCGGCCGACCGTCTCCATCCAGGACGCCTGCATCATGGAGTTGAGCGCCGTGGCGAAGAAGCGCGGGCCTTTGCAGACCTGCCACGGAATGCACATGTTGGGCGAGCCGGTCAGCTGGCCCAGGGCGCCGTACGCCATCATGCCCCAGATACGGCTCGTGCCAGACAGACCGAAGACGGTCTCGCCGCCGTAGCGGTCGATGCACTCCTGCATCTTCTGGGCGATGGTGGCCATGGCCTCGTCCCAGGAAATGCGGACCCAGCCCGGATCGTCCTCGCCGCGCGCGTTCGTGCGCTTCATGGGATAGTACAGACGATCGGGGTGGTAGGCCGCCTGCAGGGACGCCTGGCCCTTGCTGCAGTGGTTGCCCATGGACTGGAAGGCGCTCTCGTCGCCCTCGGTGCGGATGGCGCGGCCGTTCTCGACGATGACCCAGACGCCGCACTCCATCTTGCCGCAGCCGCGGCAGCACGAGCGCACGCGCTTGGTCTCCCCCGTCGTGGAGCTCGCTGCGTTCGGCGACTCCGCCAGCGCAGTGGTCCCCACCGTGGACGCCGTCGCAACCGCCGCCGCCGTGATGGCGGACAGCTTCGTGAACATGCGACGCGTCATAGAAAGCTTGCTCATGCATCCTCCTCTCGGATTTCCAAACAAGCCCACCGTACGCGCCCAGGGAGGGCCGGAAAATCGAGCGCGATGCCTCATGTTGCAATATCGTGCGATTCGCACGATACCTTTGACCTGGGGTTTCTTTTGCAACCGGGGATTTGGGCAACTTCGCAGTGTTTTGCCTACCGCCCCTGTCTATAATTGCCAGCGGGGAGAAATAAGGGGGATTTCATGGCCGAAGAGACGAGAAAGTCCATGGCGAAAACACCAGCGCGCGACGCCGTCGAAGGCATCTTCTCGCCTGGCGTAATCTGTCTGGGGCTAGCGTTGGGATGCAACCTTTCGTGGGTCATGATGGCGTTCCAAAGCTTGGGCATCTTCCACGATCAACCGGACGCCGAGGCGGTGCTGGACGCCACCTACCTTATTTCCATCGTCGCCTCAATCGTGACGTACCTCGTCGTCGCGGCGCTGCCGAAACGCTTCCGCGCGCTTTCGGGCACGACAGCCGCGAACGTCGCTTTCCCTGTCGGCGTGGCCGCGAGCACCGTCCTCATGTTCTTCGGCACCACCACCACGGCCGCTGGAACGGCCTGCATCGTGGCGGGCGGCGTGCTCTCCGGTATCTTCACCTCGCTGTTCATGATGCACTTCGGCATCTTGTTCAGCATGCTGAAGACCAAGGCTGTGGTCGCCATCGCGTCGATTGGCTATGCGCTCTCCACGCTGCTGTTCTTCCTGTACCTGTTCTTCCGCCCGTTGGAAGCCACCGTGTTCTGCGCCAGCATGGCACCCATGGCCGGCATACTGCTCACGCAGGGAACGAGCATGCTGAAACTCCAGAAGAAACAGCCCATCGAGCCGCTCCCCGTGCAGACTCCGCCCGCTGACGCGGAAGACCGCCGTCAGCTGCGCGACCTGGTGCTCACGTTCTCATGCTGCATGCTGCTGTCCGGTTTCGTGTACGAGATGGCGCGCACCGTGTACGTGCAGGTTGGACAGTTCGCCGCGCAGGACGTGACGACGTACGCGCTCACGCAGGGCGGCATGGCCAGCGTGGTCACGCTAGCGGCCATCGCCGTGACGCTAGCGATCCTGTCCTCCAACAGCGTGCGAGCGCCCGAGGTGTGCTACCGCGTGTTCGTGTTCTTCCTGGTGCTCGCCGCCCTGGTGCTGCAGCTGCCGATCGTACTCCCTCAGGTGCCCGTCGCCTTCCCACTGGCGATCAACACGGCATCGTTCCAGTGCCTCAACCTGATGATGTGGCCACTCGTCTGTGGCGTGTGCAACCAGTACCTGGGCTCCTGCGTGCGCTCGTTCGCGCTGTTCCGCGCGGCGTGGGCGGCAGGCCCGCTGTTCGGCATGCTCGTGGGTCGGTGGCTCTGGGCGAGCGTCGGGCTCACGCACCAGTCGGCGTTCTTCGCGTCCGCGGCGTGCGTGCTGCTGCTGTTCGTCATGAGCAACTTCGTGTTCACCGAGGCGAAGCTTTCCCGCGCGCTCAACATCCTGCCCATCGAGCGCCGGCGCCGCTTCCAGGATAAATGCCAGGCGGTCATCGAACGCTACGGCCTGACCGAGCGCGAGGGCGAGATTATGACCATGTTCGCGAAGGGCCGCAACCTGCCCTACGTCATGGAGGAGCTCGTGCTGTCGAAGAGCACCGTCTCCACGCACCGCCAGCACATCTACAAGAAACTCGGCGTTCACTCCGCCCAAGAGATGATCGACCTCATCCAGCGCACGGAAAGCTAGGGTTTCGCGGGCAACGTGCGGCCGTTCGCATCCGCCTGCCCATTTGGCAGGCTGTACCAGCCCGCGCCACACCTCGTTCCAGGATATTTCGCTCCCCAAACACACACTTTTCAGCGATATTCCGTGTGCAACGTGAGCCAAATTCCCTGAAGCTAACTCCAGGCTCCCTCAATCCCAAAAGCTGAAACCGAAGAGACGAAAAAAGGGCGAAACCTCAGGTGAGATTCCGCCCTTCGCCAAACTATCAAGAAGCGGGCGCGCTGTGGATGCGCGCGTGAGCAGCGTGAGCGACGTGAGCGACGTGCCCACAGCGACGCCGGTCGTCAGCGCTCCGCTACTCCACGCTCACACGGGGGCCCTGCGGGGTGTCCTCGATGATGAGGCCTAGCTCCTTCATGCCGTCGCGCACCTGGTCGGCGAGCGCCCAGTTCTTGTTAGCGCGCGCCTCGGTGCGGCAATCCAGCAGCACGCTCACGGCCTGCGCCGGATTCGCGCCCGTGTAGCCGGCCAGCTCCTTCGCCAGCGGCACCACGGCGTCCGGGTACTGCACCTCTTCCTCCTCGCCCTCGAGCATGATGCCGAAGACGCTCATGAGCTCCACGAGGACCGCGTACGCACCGCGCAGCACCGGCACGTCGGTGATGCTCACGGTCTTGCCCGCGATCTGGGAGTTCAGGTCGTTCACGAAGCCGAAGATGATGCCCAGGGCGCCGGCGGTGTTGAAGTCGTCGTCCATGGTGACGATGAACTCATTGCGCGTGTCCTTCACCTGCGCCATGAGCGGCTTCGTCTTGAGCGGGCTCGGGATGTCCTGCGCGTTCTCGATGGCCCACTGCAGGTTCTTGACCGTGTTCTCAATGCGGGACAAGCCAGCCTCGGCCTCTGCCAGGCGCTCGTCGGAGAAGTCGAGCGGACTGCGGTAGTGCGTCTGCAGCATGAGGAAGCGCAGCACCTCGGGACGCGTGCGCTCCAGCACGTCGCGCAGCAGCAGGAAGTTGCCCAGGCTCTTCGACATCTTCTCGGAGTTGATCTGCAGCATGCCGCCGTGGATCCAGTAGTTCGCGAACGTGCAGCCGCACGCGGCCTCGCTCTGCGCCACCTCGTTCTCGTGATGCGGGAACACCAGGTCAGCGCCGCCGCCGTGGATGTCGAACGGCAAGCCCAGGTACTTGCGGCTCATGGCCGAGCACTCCAGGTGCCAGCCCGGACGGCCCTTGCCCCACGGGGAATCCCAGCACGGCTCGCCCGGCTTGGCGGCCTTCCACACGGCGAAGTCCAGCGGATCGCGCTTGCGGTCTTCGATGCCCTGGCCGTCAGCGCGCAGCTCGCGGTGGCCGGACTCCATCTCATCGATGTTGCGGCCGGAGAGCTTGCCGTACTCGGGGAAGCTGCGGACGGAGAAGTACACGTCGCCTTCCACCTCGTAGGCGTGGCCGCCCTTGATGAGGTCCTCCACGAGCTCGATCATGGCCGGAATCTCCTCGGTGGCCTTCGGGCGGATGTCCGGGTCCTTCACGCCAGCCTTGTGCATGTCGTCAATGAAGGCCTTCGTGTACTCCGCAGCCACCTCGGCGGGCGTGCGGCCCTCTTCCTTGGCCTTGTTGATAATCTTGTCGTCGACGTCGGTCACGTTCTGCACGAACGTCACCTTGAAGCCGCGCCACTCCAGGTAGCGGCGGATGACATCGAAGGAGATGAACGTGCGCGCATTGCCGATGTGGATGTAGTTGTACACGGTCGGGCCGCACACGTACATGCCAATCTTGCCCAACTCGACGGACTGGAACTTCTCCTTTTGGCGCGTCTGCGTGTTGTAGATCTTGATCATGCTGCTCCCTTATTCACGTCGCCATGCACCGTTGCCGCCTCACCCTGCCCCATGGCAGAGCGCGCGGGCGCGCGCGGCGAATTTCTCGCTTCCTGCTATTCTCGCACAGCCGTGCGGGTTCGCGCGGAATTCTGCTGCGAGTTTCCGGGGTTCCTGCTGGCGGGCGAACGGGACGTCGCGCTACCGGGAGTGCGTCCTGTCGCCCGAGCGTGCGCCGCGGAGCCAGTGTGCGGCTGGGCGGCCTCCCGCTGGGCTACGCCGTTGGCGTGCGGCTGGGCGGCCTCCCGCCAGGCTGCACCGCCCTACCGGCGGACCAGCAGGCAGACCGCCTGGGCGCTGATGCCCTCTTCGCGGCCTTCGAAACCTAGGTGCTCGGTGGTGGTGGCCTTCACGCCCACGTTCTCGACTGGGATGCCCATGGCGACGGCCAGGTTCTCGCGCATCTGCTCGCGGTACGGCGAGAGCTTCGGCGCCTGCGCGGCAATCACGCTGTCCACGTCCACGATCTCCCAGCCGGCATCGCGCACGAACTGCGCCACGTGCTCCATGAGCTTGAGCGAGTCGGCGCCTTTGTAGGCGGGGTCCGTGTCGGGGAAGAGCTTGCCAATGTCGCCGCCACGCACGCCGCCCAAGAGCGCGTCCATGATGGCGTGCGCCAGCACATCGGCGTCGGAATGGCCGTCGAGCCCCTGATGGTGCGGGATGTCCACGCCGCCCAAGATGAGCTTGCGCCCCTGCGCGAATGCGTGCACGTCATAGCCCAGCCCCGTGCGCAGCGCGGGCAGGCTGGTTCGATCTGCTTCGGTCATGGGAAGTCCTTCGTCGTCGGAAGTTTTCCTGCGCATTGTACTGCAGGAACGCGCTTGAGCTATGCGGCGGGACGAGCGGCTGGCAAGGTTCGCGCATGAAGGCGCGCCGATCGCGCCGCCCTTCTGCAATCTGGACGCGTCGGGTGGCCACTGCGAGCGAAGCTCAATCGAGCCCTTGACGCTTTTGACGATAGGGACGCGATCATGCGCGCAGCACCCCACCGTGCACGAAACCAGGCCGAATCCGTGACGCTTTTGACGATAGGGACACTCCTTCAGGCTGACCGGACGCCCCGTGCGCGCTCCCCGTGTGCAGCCCGGAGCGAAATACCAGGTCGCAGCTTGATGGCGCGCATGCCACGCCACGGGCGCTGACACATTTTGCGATAGGGACACAATCGAGTGTCCCTATCGTGAAAAGCGTCAGCGATTTCGCCCTTTTTTCACGCAAAGCGCCGCGAAATACGTCCAAATCGCATCGTTCAGTAGTCTTGAGCACGACGTGTGCAGCCCTACCCCAGCGGGTTGTTCATGGCCATGGCGCGGACAGCGGCAGCCAGCATGTAGTAGTCTTCCGGGACGGTGAGCTTGATGTTATCGCGCTTGCCCTCCACCATGAGGACGCGGCCGCCCAGGCGCTCGATAAGCGCGGAGTCGTCGGTGCCCACAAAACCGTCGGAGAGCGCCGAGGCGTGCGCACGACGGTAGATGCCCGCGCGGAAGACCTGCGGCGTCTGCGCGTTCCAGAAGCACGAGCGGTCCGGCGTGCCCACGATGACGCCGTCCTCCACAACCTTGAGCGTGTCGACCGACGGATGGCCCACCACGGCGCCGTCGCAGTCGATGTTGCCCTTGAGCGTGTTGATGGCGTGCAGGATGAGGTCCGGCGAAACGAGCGGGCGGGCTCCGTCGTGCAGCACCACGTACTCGAACTCGTCCGGCACGTACTCCAGACCCGCGAACGCAGACTCCTGGCGGATGGCGCCCGCCGGCGCCAGCACGACCGGCGTCACGAACGGGAACGGGTCAATGGCGCGCTTCAGGTACTCCTCCTGACGGTCCTCCGGCGCCACGATGACGATAAGGCCCACGTCGCCCACGGCGTCGAACGCCTCTGCCGACCAGGTGAGAATGGGGCGCCCGGCAATCTCGACCAGTTGCTTGCCGCCTTCGCGGCCGAAGCGCTCGCCCGTGCCGCCGGCCAGGATGATGGCAGCCGTCTTCGGCTTCTTGTCCAGACGGCCCTCCAGCCCGCCGAGCGACTGGGACAGCGCGTCGAAGTCGAGCTCGGGAAGCAGCGTCTCAGGAGCCGACAACACCGAGGGGACGGACACGGGGTCGATGATCTTCTCGGACATGGCAAAACTCCTTCGGCTGCGATTTCACGTACCTGAAAAGTATAAAGCCCGCGCGCTCCTAAAAGCGCGCGGGCAACAGGAATTTGTGAGTGGTTGTGGCGGCCGCACGTGCGAGTGGCGCGCACGAAACGCCGCATGTCGTTCGCAGCGTCGAGTTGCTGCGCCGGCTGAAAAGCCGGCGTAACTCCTAATCCTCCACCCTGATGACGCTCGGCTCCGCTTGCAAGATGTCCGGCAGCTCCGCGATCTCTTTGAGGACCTGGCGGACGGACGCCTCGCGAGCGGTGTGCGTGATGTAGACAAGCTCCACCACGCCGCCGTCGATGAGCGCGCCGCGCTGCATGACGGAGTGGACGGAAACGCCGTACTTCGCGAACACGCTGGCCATGGCGGCCAGGACGCCCGGGCGGTCGTTCACGCGGAAGCGGATGTAGTACTTCGTCTGCAGCTCGTCGAGCGGCACGAACGGCAGCTCATCAGTGCAGGTGCAGCCCACGATGGGCGCTACACCCTGCTGGATATGGCGCGCCACCTCCAGCACGTCGCCCATGACGGCGCTTGCGGCTGCGCCCGAGCCGGCGCCTTCGCCGAAGAACATGGTCTCGCCCACAAAGTCGCCCACGGCGTAGATGGCGTTGAACACGCCGTTCACGCTGGAGAGCGGGTGGTCGACGGGCAGCATGGTGGGATGGACGCGCACGTCAACGCCCTCCGGCGTGCGGTGCGCGTGCGCCAGCAGCTTGATGCAGTAGCCCATGTCCTTCGCGGCCACGAGGTCGGTCGGCGAGATGTTGCGGATGCCCTCCGTGGGCACGTCGTCGATGGTCACGCGGGAGTTGAACGCGATGGAGGCCAGGATGGCGATCTTCGCGGCGGCGTCGTAGCCGTCGACGTCGGCCGTCGGATCGGCCTCGGCGAAGCCCTTCTCCTGGGCCTCCTTGAGCGCCTCGTCGTAGCTCATGCCGTCGTCGGCCATGCGGGTGAGCATGTAGTTCGTGGTGCCGTTCACGATGCCCATGACCGAATCAATCTGGTTGGCGATGAGCGAGTGCTTGAGCGGGCCGATGATCGGGATACCGCCGCCGACGCTGGCCTCGAAGGCAATCTCCTTGTTGCGGCGCTCGGCCAGGGCCATGATCTCGCCACCGAACTTCGCCATGAGCGCCTTGTTGGCGGTGACGACGTTCTTGTTGTTGGCCAGCGCGTCGATGACGATGTTCTTCGCCACCGTGGTGCCGCCGACGAGCTCGATCACGATGTCGATCTCGGGGTCGTTCACGATGTCCTGGTAGTCCAGCGTGAAGATGTCGGAGACGCCGTGCGCCGCTGCCTGCTCAGGCTCGCGCGAGCAGACGCGCGTGAGCTCGATGTCGATGCCGAAGTGGCGCTTGAAGTCCTCGGCGTGCTTGTGAATGATGTCGATGCAGCCACCGCCGACGGTGCCCGTGCCGACGAGGCCAATTTTCACGGTCATGCGATCTCCTCACGTGATGTTCTGAGCCGTACAGGACGCCCCGCCCGCCGAAGCGGAAACGGGGCGCTCGGGTTCGTAGCGGTCATTCTACCGTCTGCCGCAGGGAATATCCGCCACGCTGCGCAAGAATGCGGCGAGCAGCACCGTGCAACGCGCGGGCGCCCCTCTCCTACACGTCGCGGGACAGCAGGTCCTCGTAGGTCTCGCGGCGGGTGGTCACGCGATACGTGCCGTCCTTCACGAACACGACGGCCGGACGGGGCTGGCCGTTGTAGTTGCTGGCCATGGTGTAGCAGTACGCGCCCGTACTGAACACGCACACGATGTCGCCCAAATCCGGGTGCTGGATGGAGCCGTCGAGCACCACGGCGTCGCCGCTTTCGCAGTGCTTGCCGGCGATGGTCACGATCTCGGTGCGCGGCTGGCCCGCTTTGTTGGCGATGACCGGCTCGTAGGAGGCGTGGTAGAGCGCCGTGCGGATGTTGTCGGACATGCCGCCGTCCACGGCGACAAACTTGCGGATGTTCGGCAGCGTCTTCAGGATGCCCACGGTGTAGAGCGTCACGCCTGCCGGCGCCACCATGGAGCGGCCCGGCTCCACGAGCAGGCGCGGCAGCGGCACGTTGTGCTCGGTGCACGCATCCTTCACGGCGCTGGTGGTCAGGCGCGCGAACTCCTCGATGCTGGTGGGGTTGTCCTCCGCCTGGTACGCGATGCCCAGGCCACCGCCCAGGTCCAGCTCTTCGATCTGGATGCCGTACTCGCGCTCGATGCGCGCCATGAGCTCCACCATGACGTTGGCGGCCTCACGGAAGGACTCGAGCGAGAAGATCTGCGAGCCGATGTGGCAGTGCAGGCCCTTGAGGTGCACGTTCGGCGTGTTCAGCACGTCCTGGACGCACTTGAACGCGAAGTCCTCACGCATGGTGAAGCCGAACTTCGAGTCCTCGCAGCCGGTGCGGATGTACTCGTGGGTGTCCGCCTCGACGCCGGGCGTGATGCGCATGAACACGTCCTGCACGACGCCATGGCGCCCAGCGATCTCCGACACACGGCCGAGCTCGATGCGCGTGTCGAGCACGATGCGGCCGACGCCGGCGGAGATGGCCTCGTCCAGCTCCTTCGGCGTCTTGTTGTTGCCGTGCATGAACACGCGCGAAGCCGGGAAGCCGGTGGACAGCGCGCACGCCAGCTCGCCGCCGCCGGAGACGTCCAGGCACAGGCCCTCCTGCGCCACGATGCGCGCGCACTCTTTGTTCAGGAACGCCTTGCTAGCGTAGATGACGTCGGAGTTCTCGTAGTTGGCGCGGAACGAGTCGCGGTAGCGCTCCATGCGATGGCGCAGGTCGGCTTCGTCGATGACGTAGAGCGCCGTGCCCTCGGTGCGCGCGAGCTCGACCATGTCAACGCCGCCGATGAACAGGTGGTCGTCGCGGACCTCGGCGGTCTCGGGCAGGACCGCGCCGAGCTCCATGGTGGTGCGGCCGTCGGCCTTCTTGGAGAGGTCGGATGCGGGAAGGGACATGCTTTTCCTTTCTTCGAGCGCACGCGCCGCACGCCCGCGGCGGAACGGCGGCGCGAAGGCCCCATCCGGCGGCGGGCTTGGCAGCTTTCGCGCGTTCGCCCATGCGTGTGCTTAAGAATGCGGACAGTCTATCATCGGGCCCGCCACACGGGCGATTTCGTCACCGTAAATTTTCCGCCGCTCCGCCAGCCGTCTGTGGCATGCTGCCACAGCCGGCCGAGCGGCGCGCTGTGTTCCGAGCGCCGTGCAGCATGCATCGCGCAGCTTCGAGAGCATGAGGGCGCGCCATACCGCGCGCGGTTTGCGCCTTTCGACGCGCACCATGCATGCCCTATCATGAAGGGCCGCCACCAAGGGAGAGCAGAGAGGGGAATCCGTGGTCTTCGAGAGCACCGCCATGCAGATGATCGTTATGTTCGTGGCGATGGCGATGGGCTACCTCGCACGCAAGACGAACGTCATGAACGACGACTTCGACCGTGGGCTTTCCGACCTCGTGCTCGGCATCACGCTGCCGTGCATGATCATCGGCTCGGTGCTCAACAGCGAGAACCTGCCCGGTGCGCAGACCATCGGCATGGTCTTCGGCTTCTCGTGCGCTGCGTTCGTCGTGATGTTCCTTATCGCGTTCGTCATACCGTTCGTGCTGCGCCTGCCGGTGGACAAGCGCGGCGTGTACCGGTATGCCATCATTTTCGGCAACGTAGGCTTCATCGGCATCCCCGTGCTCTCGTCCATCTTCGGCCCTGACGCGGTGCTGTACGTGGCCATACTGAACATCCCGTTCAACGTGTTCGTGTTCACCATCGGTATCATGTTCATTGCCGGCGGCGAAGGCGGAACCGTGAAGGAGCGCCTGGTCCAGGCCGGATCCGCACTGCGCTCGCCCGCCACGCTCTCGAGTCTGCTCGCCGTGGTGCTGGCGCTCGTCGGCATCACGCACGTGCCAATCATCGGCGCTGCACTGGAGACCGTGGGCGACCTCACCGTGCCGGCGGCACTGCTGATCGTGGGCTCGTCGCTTGCGAAGATGCCGCTCAAGCGCGTGCTGAGCAACCCGCACGCCTACCTGGTGGCACTGGTGCGCGTGGCGGTCGTTCCGGCGGCGCTGTTCGCAGTGTTCTCGCAGTTCATCGTGGGCGACCCCATGATGCTCGGCGTGATCGTGATCACCAACGGCATGCCCGTAGCCACCAACGGCACGCTGTTCTGCGTGCGCTATGGCGGCGATCTGGAAGCCATGACGCAGACGACGTTCATTTCGACGGTGTTCTCGCTGCTGAGCATCCCACTGTTCGCGATGCTCATCGCGTAAGGGGCGCCAGAGCCGCAGCGCGCGTGAGGGAGCGGAGCGACGGCGGGTCCGGCGCCCACGACGGGCACGGCGCGCGAGGGGGCGGCG
>CASEJD010000133.1 GCA_949288145.1 uncultured Coriobacteriia bacterium | reverse complement strand
CGGCTTCGGCAAGCGTGACGACCGCGGGTTCGACCGCAAGGGCGCTGGCTCGCGCGACGGGTTCGCACGCCGCGACGGCGACCGCCAGGGCTTCGGCGGCCGCGGCCGTTCGGACAACCCGTACCGCTCCGCCGGCAAGCCGGACTTCAAGAAGCGCGCGCCGCTCGGCGACGACCTTGACTTCAAGTACGACAAAGAGATCGACGAGTGGGTGGCGGACGACTCGCTGCTCGAGTTCTTCGCCAGCTGCGCGGGCGGCCTGGAGTTCGCCCTGGCCAGCGAGCTGAAGGACCAGTGCGGCATCAAGCGCACCCGCCCGCTGCGCGGCGGCGTGGCGTTCTACGGCACCGTGCGCGAGGCGTACACGGCGTGCCTGTGGTCGCGCCTGGCCTCGCGCGTGTTCTACGTGGTGGGCCGCTGCGACGCCAAGAACGAGCAGGAGCTCTACGACGGCGTGAAGGCCATGCCGTGGTCGCGCCAGATCCCGGTGGGCAAGACCATCAGCGTCTACGCGCACGGCACCAACGACGAGCTGCGCAACACGCAGTTCACGGCACTGCGCGCCAAGGACGGCCTGTGCGACGCGCTGCGCGCCGGCCGCGGCAAGCGCCCCGACGTGAACCTCTCCAAGCCCGACGTGCTCATCGACGTTAACATCCGCATGGACCGCGCCACGGTCTCCATCGACCTGTGCAGCACCTCGCTGCACCACCGCTCTTACGAGCGCTTGGGCGCGGGCGGCAACGACGGCACGAAGAGCGCCCTCGCCGCCGCTGCGCTCGAGTCCTCGTGGTGGCAGCGCGCGTCGAAGGAGGGCAAGCCCTTCGTCGACCCGATGGCGCGCGACGGCTACCTGGTGACCGAGGCCGCCATGGTGGCGGCCGATATGGCCCCGAGCCTCACGCGCGAGCGCTGGGGCTTCTTCGGCTGGAACGGCCACGACGAGGCCGCGTGGGAGGAGCTGCTGGAGGAGGCGGAAGACCGCCTGGAGGCCGCCCTTGAGTCCATGCCGCCCATCTACGCCCTCGCGACCGACGAGCGCGTGCGCGACAACATCGTCGCCATGCTCAAGCGCGCGGGCCTCGCGCAGTACGTCGAGGTCATCGACGCCACCGACGAGCGCGCGGTCTCCCGCGCCATGAAGGCGCTTGACGGCACGCTTGCCGGCCTGGAGGCCGCCGAGCTGGCGCGCCTTGAGGCCGAGGAGGCCGTGGAGGCGTCCGCGGCCCTCGAAGCGGGCGAAGAGCCCGTGGGCGAGGAGGCGGTTGCTGAGGCCGAGGTTGCTGCTGACGAGGCGGCCGAGGCCGAAGCGGGCGCTGGCGAAGAGCCGGAGGCCGCCGAGCCTGCTGCTGACGAGGCTTCGGAAGGCACCGAGCCTTCCGACGACGCAGAGAAGTCTGATGGCGACGAGGTCGAAGAGGCCCTGCGCGAGCGCCGTGCCACCGTGCGCGGCGTGGCGGCCACCATCCTGCCGTTCGGCCAGGAGGAGATGGACGCGCTCGGCATGGAGACCTACCATCGCCTGCTCGACGCGCTCACCATGTTGCCGCGCAACTGGAAATACGTCGTCATCAGCGACAACGACGTGGTCGAGCGCTACATCGCCTCGCGCACTGTCGTGCGCCCCGAGGCCATCCGCCTCGGCAAGGTGAAGGCGTTCGTGCGCCGCTACGTCCGCATCGAGGCGGCCGAGCGCCGCGAGGTGACGGTCTTCGACGTGAAGGCGAACCGCGAGCGCGTCATCCCGGTGCTCGAGCAGACCTCTGAGCAGTTCGCCGCGCGCCTGAAGAAGAACATGAAGGAGCGTCGCAAGTGGGCTGACCGCAACTTCGTCACCTGCTACCGCGTCTACGACGCCGACCTGCCGGACTACGCCGTCGCCATCGACGTGTACAACGGTGCGGAGGAGTCGCGTGGCGAGACGTTCCTCGTCATCGCCGAGTACCAGGCCCCGCGCGAGATCGACCACTGGCGTGCCGCTAACCGTCTGCGCGACGTGTTGACGCTCGCGCCCATCGTGCTGGGCGTTGACGCCGACAAGGTGTTCAACCGCACGCGCAAGCAGGAGAAGGGCGGCGGCCAGTACCGCAACGCCGGCGCTCCGCGCTCGCGCAAGGCCACGGTGGAGGAGAACGGCTGCATGTTCGAGGTCGACTTCGGCACGTATCTCGACACCGGCCTGTTCCTCGACCAGCGCATCACGCGCGGCAAGGTGGCAGAGCTGGCGGTGGGGAAGAGCTTCCTCAACCTGTTCGCCTACACCGGCACCGCGACGGTGCACGCTGCCGTCGCCGGCGCGAAGAGCACGCTCACGATTGACCTGTCGCAGACGTATCTGGACTGGGCAGAGCGCAACATGGTGAAGAACGGCCTTGAGGGCCGCGAGCACCGCTACCTGCGCATCGACTGCATGACGTGGATTCGCAACGAGGTGCGCGTCGGCCGCCAGTACGGCGTCATCTACGTCGACCCGCCCACGTTCTCGAACTCGAAGTCCATGGGCAAGGACACGTGGAGCGTCCAGCGCGACCACGTGGAGCTGCTGACGGGCGTGAGCCGCCTGCTCGAGGACGATGGCATTGCCGTGTTCTCATGCAACTTGCGCACGTTCAAACCCGAGGTGGAGGAGCTGCTGTCCCGCGGCATCATCATGGTCGACGTGACGGCAGAGACGATCCCGCACGACTTCGAGCGCAACCCGCGCATCCATCGCTGCTACCTGGTGGCGAAGGCAGGGCACGAGGACGCGCTCAAGAGCGCGTGCGAGCTGTTCGGCGCCGAGCTGAAGATCATGGAGCCCGAGCCCGAGGAGCCAGAGGTCGAAGAGGACGTGATCCTCGTCGAAGCCGAGGGCGCCGAGCCGGCGGAGGCAGAAGCTGCCGAGATGCCGGTTGGGGAGGAAGCCGAAGACGCTGGTGCGCCCGAGGCCGATGCCGACTCCACCGACGTAGAGGATGACGCTGCCGATGCTGAGCGCGAGGACGAAGCTGACGATGTCGAGAGCGAGAAGGATAATTCCTAAGATTCGCTCTTGCGCACACGGCAAAGTCCGGTACAATCTTGTCCTGCGCCACAAAGCAGCGCACGAGATTCCTCGGTAGCTCAACGGCAGAGCATCCGGCTGTTAACCGGAGGGTTGTAGGTTCGAATCCTACCCGGGGAGCCAGTTCATTCAGAGCCCGGCCTAACGGCCGGGCTCTTTTGCTGCCGCTGCGGCCTTCCCTGGCACCCGTCCTTGGCTTTCAGGAGGGACGCGGCGGCCCTCCAGGCCAGCCGCGCCCCTCCTTCAAGCCAATCCCGGGCCCCAGGAAAGCCCTCGCTGTCCCTTCGGCGACCTGTGGGTCAAGTTAGGAGGTCAGTCGGCGGCCTTTTTGCGTCGCAAACCTCGGTAGCTCAAGGCGGAGCAAAAGCTGTTAACCGGAGGGTTGTAGGTTCGAATCCTACCCGGGGCCAGTTGCGATTCAATCGAACCATGTGGTCCGAAGATGCAGGTAGCAAGGTGGTCGCGCATCCTTGGCAAAATCGCTGGAAAATAGTGCTTGCATTTGGGGTGGATTCTTGTAAACTATCGTCTTGCGCCACGAAGCAGCGCACGAGATTCCTCGGTAGCTCAACGGCAGAGCATCCGGCTGTTAACCGGAGGGTTGTAGGTTCGAATCCTACCCGGGGAGCCAGAACTTTCAAAGGCCGTCGACGTCAGTCGACGGCCTTTTGCTATTCGGTCCAGCGCCATGAGAGGGAGCTGTTATGACCAACGAGAACATCAAAGACCCCCTGAGCGAGCAGCCTGTTGCGCGCATGGTGGCTGACGCAGTGGCGGCGGTCACGGCGTATCGCACCAAAGGCGCGGAGAACGAGGGCGTGCCCGCTATCCTGCAGGAGAGCATGGACCTCTTCCTGCGCTCGCTGCGCCAAGTGCTCGGCGAGTACGACGGACGCATTCTCGCGCAGTTCGATGCCTTGGTCGCAGCTGCCGTTGAAGCGAGCGGCGAAGCGGCGCCGAGCGCGGTCGAGGCAGGGGAGAGCGCAGGCGCTGACGCTCAGGCCGACGCTGCCGTCGCGCCGGACGCCCCGCACGGGTTCGAGGCGGCGGTGCGCTTGGTGGAATCGCTCACCACCGAGGACGCGCAGCTCGTCACGCGCGCGCTCGCCACGTACTTCCATCTGGTGAACCTGTGCGAGGAGCATTACCGCGTCGAGTCACTGCGCCGCCGCGAGCTCGCTGTGGGCGAGGACGTGCGCCATGACGACGTGAACGAGCTGGCGCGCACCTTCGACCGCCTGGTGGTGGAGGTCGGCTCGCAGCGTGCGGGCGAGATCCTCGACAAGCTGGAATTCCGCCCGGTGCTGACCGCGCACCCCACGGAAGCGCGCCGTAAGAGCGTCGAGGCGAAGATTCGCCGCATCTCGACGCTTTACAGCGAGCGCGAGGGCCTGGGCGGCCTGGAGCTCGCCGAGAACAGCCGCAAGCTCACCATGGAGGTCGACGCGCTCTTCCGCACGGCGCTTGTGGCGAACCATAAGCCCACGCCGGTGGAAGAGGCGGACAACATCATTGACATCTTCGACCACACGCTCTTCAACGCCATCCCGCAAGTGTACCGTCGCTTCGACGACTGGCTGCTCGGCGAGAAGAGCGGCACGGTCGAGCCGCGCTGCCCTGCGTTCGTGCACCCGGGCAGTTGGGTAGGATCTGACCGCGACGGCAACCCTAACGTCACGGCTGCCGTCAGCCGCGAGATCGCGCGCCGTTTCTCCGACCACATGGTCAGCACGCTCGCGAGCGAGGCGCACCGCATTGCCCGCAGCCTGACCGAGGACGCCACCACCACGCCGCCTTCCGCCGAGCTGCGCAACCTGTGGAGCCGCCAGGTGGAGATGAGCGAAGCCCTCACGGCGCGCCCGGCGGGCCTGTGGGAGCGCGAACCGCACCGCGCAGTGCTCTCGGTCATGGCCAGCCGCCTTGATCAGACCGTGCTGCGCAACGCCGACTGCATGTACCGCGACGCGAGCGAGTTCCTGCGCGATCTGCGCTGCGTCCAGCGGTCGCTCGCGCAGGCGGGCGCCCCACGCATCGCCTATGGTCCGCTGCAGACGCTCGTGTGGCAGGTCGAGACCTTCGGCTTTCACCTGGTGGAGATGGAGTTCCGTCAGCATTCCACCGTGCACCGCCGCGCGCTCGCGGACGTCGAGGCTCACGGCCGCCAGGGCGAGCACGGCCCGCTCGGCCCCATGACACAGGAGGTGCTGAACACCTTCCGTGCCCTGGGCGCCATCCAGAAGCGCAGCGGCCTTGCCGCGGCGCGCCGCTACATCGTCTCGTTCACGAAGTCGGCGGAGGACATCGCAAACGTTTACCGCTTGAACGAGCTCGCCTTCGCGGACCCGCAGGACGTGCCCACCATCGAGGTCATCCCGCTGTTCGAGCAGCTCGAGGACCTGGAGAACGCTGTCTCGATCCTGGACAAGATGCTGGAGATTCCTGTCGTGCAGCGGTTGCTCGCATCCAACGGGCGCCGCATGGAGGTCATGCTGGGCTATTCGGACTCCTCGAAAGACGCCGGCCCCACCACCGCCACGCTTGCCCTGCACACGGCGCAGGACCGTATCGCCCGCTGGGCGGAGGCGCAGGGTATCGACCTCACGCTCTTCCATGGTCGCGGCGGCGCAGTCGGGCGCGGCGGCGGCCCGGCGAACAAGGCCGTGCTCGCACAACCGCGCCTTTCGGTGAACTGCAAGTTCAAGCTCACCGAGCAGGGCGAGGTCATCTTCGCGCGCTATGGCAACCCCACGCTGGCGCGCCGTCATATCGAGTCGGTCGCCGCGGCGACGCTTTTGCACGCAGCGCCCTCCATCGAGCAGGTGAACACCGGCATGACCGAGAGGTACGCCGGCCTTGCCGCGCGCCTGAACGAGGCCTCGCACGCGCGCTACCTGGCACTGCTCAACACGGACGGCTTCGCGCCGTGGTTCTCCACGGTCACGCCGCTGGCGGAGATTGGCCTTCTGCCCATGGGATCGCGCCCGGCGAAGCGCGGCCTGGGCGCCAGCTCGCTCGACGATTTGCGCACGATTCCGTGGGTGTTCTCATGGTCGCAGGCGCGCGTGAACCTGGCCGCATGGTACGGCCTGGGCTCTGCGTGCGAAGAGCTCGGCGACGTGGAACTCTTGCGCCGCGCGTACGCGGAATGGCCGTTGTTCGCGACGTTCGTCGACAACGTGGAGATGTCCATCGCGAAGACGAACGAGCTGGTGGCGCAGCGTTATCTGGCGCTGGGCGACCGGCCTGACCTGGCCGAGCAGGTGCTCGACGAGATGCGCCTCACGAGGAAATGGGTGCTCGCCATCACGCAGGCGGAATGGCCACTGCAGAACCGCCGCGTGCTCGGCCGCATCGTGCGCTTCCGCTCGCCCTACGTGGACGCGCTCTCGGTCATGCAGGTGTGCGCGCTCAAGCGCCTGCGCGCTGGCCAGGACGCCATGACGGCGGACGAGCGTGAACGTTGCCTCGGCTTGATTCTCTCCACTGTGCCCGGTATCGCCGCCGGCCTCCAGAACACGGGGTAGGCGCCGCGACGCCACCGCGTGCAGGCAGCGCGCGCGGCGGACGTCAGCCTTGCGTACGGGAAACGCCTGTCGTACGTGAGGCGTGCAAGCCCCGCGACTGCCGAATGCAGGCCCTGCGCCCGGCGGCACAAACCGCGCCTGAGCTAAACCCTCACGTTTTCCTCGTTTTCGGTGTCAGAAGCGGGGAAAAGGTGAGGGTTTTCTGCTGCCGTGTGGGCTGTGGAGTCAGCTCGGGCGGTGGCGTCCGTGCTGGCAGCGGCGTCCGTGCTGGCAGCGGCGCCCGTGCGGGCAGCAGCGCTCTCGTGTTTCGCTCGCGCGTTCATGACGAGCATCTGCAGGCGGTTCTCGATGTTCGCGAAGCTCACGTCGGGGTCGTAGTCGAGTGCCAGAATCTGCGCGCTGGGGTAGAGCTCCTTGAGCTTCTTGGCGATGCCGCGGCCCACTACGTGATTCGGCAGGCAGCCGAACGGCTGCAGGATGATGAAGTTCTCGCAGCCGCGTTTGGCATGGTGCAGGATCTCGCCGGGGATGAGCACGCCTTCGCCGGCGTCGAAGGTGTGGTGGAACACCTGGTCGCTCTCCTTCACGAGGTCCTCCATGCGGCAGGCGGGCTCGTAGAGCGGATGCCGTACGGCGATGCGGTCGCAGTTGTCGTGCGCCACGTCGAAGGCGTGGTCTGCCACGGCGTGCCATGCGCGCTCGGGCAGGGGGCGGTCGACGTGATACTCCTTCTCCTGCGCGTGCTGGTAGAAGTACGTCTTGCGGATGACGTCGGTCATGCGCGCTTCGACGACCTCCAGCCCGTTGGCCTCCAGGTACGCCTCGATGTCGTGGTTTGCGCCCGGGTGGAAGTTCAGTAGGTACTCGCCCACGATGAGCACCTGCGGGCGCGGTGTGGAGCGGTCGTAGCGCACCTGCGTCATGATGTCGATGGCGCGCTTGAAGCCCTCGGTCGCGCCGCGCACGCCGTGGAGCTCAAGCCCCTCAATCACGCAATCAAGCGCGCGCTCAAAGGCGTCGTCCGCGCTGCCGGGCTCCAGCTCGTAGGAGCGCATCTTGCGCAGCAGCTCTTCGAGCACGTCGATCATCGGCAGCGTCATGGCAATGCGCACGGCGGTGGCGACGTTCATCTTGAAGCCGGGGTGCATGTTGTGGAAGTCCACGTCGTCGTTCGTGATGATGGGCACCTGGGCGTAGCCTGCGTCGTCGAGAGCCTTGCGCAGGAGCGCGGCGTAGTGCGTCAGACGGCAGTCGCCGATGTACTTGCCCGTGCCGATTGCCACCTCGTCGGGATTCCATTTCCCGCTCTCCAGCTCGGCGAGCGCCTCGCCGATGGTCATCTGCGCCGGGAAGCAGATGTCGTTGTGCACGTACTTCTTGCCCAGGCGGATAGCCTCCTCGCGCCCGATGTCGAGCGGAACGGCGCGCGCTCCCTGCTTCGAGAACGCGGCGGCCATCAGGCGTGCGAACGCGTGCGAGGTGTTCGGCACGAGGATGGTTTTGACCTCGCGGTCCTCGGCTCGGTACTTCACAGGGTAAGGGTCGGTCAGCGCGCGCACGGCAGGCTCGCCATGCGCCTCGCGCCGCATGTTCACGGTCTCCACGAACGAGTTCGCGCGGATGCGCAGCGGGCCGGAGATGTCGCTCTCGTCCACCTTGAGGACGAGCGGCGTCTTGCCCGAGACCTCTTTCATGAGGCGGATGATCTCGTCTGAGAGGTACGCGTCGTGGCCGCAACCGAAGCTCACGATCTGGACGTACTCCAGGTGCGGGTTCTCGGCGGCGATGACGGCGGACGAGAGCATGCGCGCGTGGAAGTTGTTGACGATGTCCAGGCGCGAGAACGCGAGGTCCACGTCGCGCACCCCGGGCACGGAATCGGCCGTGAGCACCGGGATGCCGTGGTCGGCGAACATGCGCGGCAGGTCGTGGTTGACCAGGGCGTCGTTATGGTAGGGGCGTCCTGCCAGCACGATGGCGTACCCACCGGCCGCTTCCACCTCTTCGAGCACCTGCGCGCCCGCCAGCTCCAGCTCGGCGTGGAAGTCGTCCTGCGCTGCCTGTGCTTGGCGGATCGCCTCGCGCGTTTCGTTCTGCTGGATGCCGAAGGTGTCGGCCGCCCATTGCGAAAGCTGGCGGTCGCGATCTTTCTCGCGATGCCAGTGGAACAGCGGGTCGTCGAAGGGGATGCCGAAGCGGCGCGACGGGTCGTCGGAGTTGCGCATGACGATGGGGTAGCCCTTCACGACGGCGCACATGGACTCGCTCGTGTCCGCCGTGTTCTCGGACGGAACCGCCGTGATGGTGGGCATGAAGATGCGGTCCACGCCCATCGACGCCAGTTGGCGCACGTGGCCGTGGACGAGCTTCGCCGGGAAGCACACGGTGTCGGACGCCACGCCGGGCAGGCCATCCTCGTAGACTTCGCGCGTGCTCGGGCGCGACGTGCGCACCGTGAAGCCCAGCGCGCGGAAGAACGTCGACCAGAAGGGCATGGAGTCCCAGAACGCCAGCACGCGCGGGATGCCGATGACGATACCTGCGTCGGGGCGCACAGGGTTCACCGGGCGCTCCTTGAACAGCAGCTGCTCGCGCAGTTCGTAGAGGTTCGCGACCGAGCGGCATTCCGTCCGCTCGCGCAGGCGCCGGCGCACATCCTCGTCGCGCGGGTCGCCCACGATCTCGCCGCGCGGGCAGCGGTTGCCCGTCACGAAGACGCTGCCGTCGGAGAAGGTCACGAGCGTGCGGTTGCACTTGTTGGCGCAGAACGGGCAGCGCACGTTCGACGTCTGCTCGTAGGAGAACGTCTCAAGGGCGTCGAAGCCGATGAACGAGCTCTCCGCGCGGCCGTCGCGCTCGGCGCGCCGTTTCGCCAAGAGCGCGCTGCCGAGCGCGCCCATGAGCCCCGGGTAGGGGGCGCGGACGACGTCGCGGCCCAGGTGCTCCTCGAGCGCGCG
>CASEJD010000132.1 GCA_949288145.1 uncultured Coriobacteriia bacterium | reverse complement strand
TGCCCAGAGCGCGCGCTCGCGGCCGCGGGATTTCTCGCGTGGCAGCCGGTGCTCCTCCTGCCAGAAGTCGCACCAGTCCGCCAGCGAAGCGCCGAGCCAAGCGCGGTAGCGCTCGCGCGAACGGCGCAGCACGTGGTCGGCAAGCGCCGGCACCGTGGCGCCCACGCCGGCGGCGGTAGTCACGGCCACCAGTGCCGGCAGGACTTCGGCGGACGAGGTCAGGGAGAGGGTCATGGCAGGCTCCTACCAGTCCAGGACGCCGTCGTAGGTCGACCTCGTCCAGTAGTCGTACACGGTGGTGTCGCGTTCAATGCGCACGGCGCCCACGGCCTGGTCCAGGGCGGACTCCGCACGGTGCCAGCCTTCGTCGGGCCGGCGTAGGGTGCGCCATCGCTCGCCGTCGTGCAGGTACAGCACGTTGGCGGGCATGCGCTCCAGCACGGCGGTTGACCCCCATGCCAGCACGCGGTCGGCAGGCAGAAGCGAGGCCAGGCTCACCTGCGGCGCGCCCTCCTCGGGGGAGGATCGCGCGGGCGTGTCGTGCTGCAGGGCGGAGTTCGCCGCCGGCGCGTAGTGCAGGGTGGCCAGGTTGCGCCCGTGGACGTCGAAGTCCCCGGTCACGGTGAACGGGACGACGGGGCTTCGGCAGGACGCCTCCCAGTACCAGGCGTCCAGGCCTGGGGTGCACTCCGACTTTGCACCCGCGGCGTCCGCCTGGGGCGAAGGGCTGAACGTGGAGCCCACGGGCACGCGCTCGGTGAAGCACGGCGTGCCCTCGTTGTCCACGAAGTAGCGGACGGTGGCCGCTAGCTGGGTGCTGGCGCGCAGCGTTGCCGTGCCCGTGCGTGGCGTCCTGAACGTGATGGGCCCCACGCCCACGCGCTGGTAGCCTGCGGGCAGGCCGTTGTAATAGGTGACGCCGTCCCATGCGCCGGGAGGCGTGATCACAATGTTGCGGTAGGTGGTCGTGGTGCTCGCGTCGGCGCGAGCGGTGCCCTCAAGGGAGATGGCGCCCGACCCGCCGCCCGCGTACAGCGGGTCGGCGATCGTCAGGCACACGCTCTGGCCGGGCAGCACGCGCGCGCTTGATCCCGGCGCGTACGCCGCGCCGTCCACGTACAGCGTGCATCCCACCGGGGCCGTCACGTCCCAATGGGCGTTCGTCGTGCCGGCGCGGAATGTGACCGAGCTGGTGCGCGACACCCCCGTTGCCGCGTCGTGCGCGATGGGGGAGAGCGAGCCTTCCAGCCACAGGTCGGTCGAGCCTCCCGTGCCCGAGACGATGCGCTGCGCCGTGTAGCCGTACCAGCCGGACAGCGGCCGCGCTGCGCCGCGGTTCAGGCACCACCCCACGGTGGTGTGACCTTCCACGGTGACGCTGAAGTAGCTCTGCCCGTTCTCGTACCATGAGCCTCCCACGAACGCCCGGCCCGACACGGTGTCGGCGCGGGCGAGCGCCGAGGGCGCGAACAGCGCGGTAAGAACGGCGATCAGCACCGCCCACGCGGCCAGCGTGCGCAGCCTCCTGACCGTGCGGACCGCGCGCGCCTCGCCGGCATAGCGAGGCGCGCTGTCCGCACGCAGTGCGCGGCAGCTGCCCGCGCACTGCGCAAGAATGCTGCTGCCGTCCTTTGCCTCCATGGCCGCCTCCCTTCTCGTCGCGTCGATGAGAAGAGTGTAGGGAGCGGACCTTACCGGGTTTCACATCAGGTCTTGACCGCAATCTGACGAAACCTTGCACCGTTTCATGCGAAACCTTGCACCCCAGGTCAGAGGTGGGAGTGAGGTGTTGGAGGTATGGCCACACGATGCCATTGCCCGCCGATTCCTCTTCGATACTGCTCGTGATGATCGCGCCGGCGCATCGATAGTAAACCCATGAGCGATATTGGTTGACGACAAGCAAGAACAGCGGATCGACGGGCATCGGGCGACTGCCCTCGTCAGAAGCCGGCGCCGATGCCAGGCCCGTCTTTTGTATTACCATTTCCTGAAGGAGGGGAACGTCATGAGCGAGCGACCCGGCAAGCTCTTTTATTTCTATGACGCAATCGCTCGTAATCTGATTGAGGATAACAAGCTTAAGGTCCTTCATCCTGTGACCGATTGGAATGTTGTTTGGTCTGGGCCAAGTGGACCCGCGCTGACGTGCCCGTCTCCTTCACGACCGAGCACGTGAACTACGTGAACGGCCGCCTGTAGGACGACGGCACGAGCCTGATCGTCCCGATGGCTAACGTCACGCGTGCCGAGGTGGCCACCATGGTGTTCCGCCTGCTGGAGGACGGCTTCCGCGCTGACAACCTGGTATCCACGAGCACCTTCTCCGACGTGGCGAACGGCTCGTGGTACGAGCAGGCCGTGGCCACGCTGGCGGGCATGGGCGCCATCAACGGCTACCCGGAGGGTGGCTTCCGCCCGGACCAGCCCATCACGCGCGCCGAGTTCACTGCCATCGTCTCGCGCCTTGACGAGAGCCAGTGGTACTGGCTGGCGGTGGAAGAGGCCACCAACAACCACGTGCACCAGTACGTGAGCGGTGCTCACGGCGTGCACGAGGGCGAAGGCGCCGACAAGATCGAAGAGCACGAGCGCTGGACCGCGCTGGTGCCGAACATCGACTGGTCGGCCTGGAAGCCTGAATAGCAGGCAAGCAAAAACGGGAGGCAGTTCAAAATGCGCGGCTCCCGTTGTGTGCGGGGAGAAAAGTGGCTGGGCCACCAGGATTCGAACCTGGATAGCTGGAACCAAAATCCAGAGTCCTGCCGTTGGACGATGGCCCAGTGCGGAAGCGGCCGCCGACGGAAGCGGCGGCCGCGAAGCTTCGTGGTGGACCGTGAGGGATTCGAACCCGCGGCCTTGGGATTAAAAGTCCCCTGCTCTACCAACTGAGCTAACGGTCCACGCATGCTGCCCTGGCGCAGCGCCAGGCGCGAATTCACATTCTAAACGGGCGTGCCCGCCTGGTCAAGGAACAGGCTTGCGTTCCGTTGCCTCAAGGGCGCGCGCGTGCTAGAATACGTCCGCTTGTCCCGGAAGGCACCGCATTCCAAACGCCGTGTCGGCCTGACCTTCAGCCCACAGGGCGCGCCCGAGGGGACAGCATGATAGGAAGGCCCTCGATGCACGTGCAGCTTTCGTGAAGGAAGCTTGCGCGGCATTGTTGTGCTTTGCTATCATCTATCTTTGTCGCTTAATGACCAGACGTCAGAAGGAGCACTGTTGACCAAGGAAGATGTGATCGAGCTTGAGGGCACCGTCCTCGAGGCGCTGCCGAACGCAATGTTTAGGGTCGAGCTCGAGAATGGCCACAAGATATTGGCCCATATCTCCGGCAAGATGAGGATGCACTACATCAAGATTCTGCCGGGTGACAAGGTGACGGTGGAGCTCTCCATCTACGACCTGGGTCGCGGTCGTATCACCTACCGCTTCAAATAAGCGACGATTCTGCGCGCACAAGCTTGCTTGTTGTGCGCATTTCGTGTGTTTGCTGGTCGCCGAGCAAGCGCACGTTCCCGTGACCGAACCCTTACCTATCGCCTCTCAAGGGCAAGGGCACGCGGCCGAAAGGCCAAGGCGAATAGCAAACTACCTGCGGCTGGGTATGGCTATACACGTACGTACACGAAGGGCTCACGGAGGAGCCTGCACAGACCCGAAAGGAAAGCAACTATGAAGGTACGTCCTTCGGTCAAGAAAATGTGCGACAAGTGCAAGATCATCCGACGCCACGGCAAGGTCCTCGTCATCTGCGAGAACCCGCGCCACAAGCAGCGTCAGGGCTAGGAACTAGGAAGAAAGAGGAGTTCTATCTATGGCACGTCTTGTCGGTGTCGACCTTCCTCGCGATAAGCGCATCGAAGTCGGCTTGACCTACATTTACGGCATCGGCCCTACCACCGCAAAGAAGATCATCGCTGAGACCGGCGTCAACCCGGACGTCCGCGTCAAGGACCTCACTGAAGACGATCTCCAGAAGCTGCGTGACTACATCCAGGCGAACCTCAAGGTCGAGGGCGACCTGCACCGCGAAGTCTCGCAGAACATCAAGCGCCTCATGGAGATCGGTTGCTACCGTGGCCTGCGCCATCGTCGCGGCCTGCCCGTCCGCGGTCAGCGCACGCACACCAATGCGCGCACCCGCAAGGGCCCCAAGAAGCAAATCGGCGGCAAGAAGAAGAAGTAGAGGTAGCTTAAGTGGCAGCTAAGAAGAATGTGCGCACGCGCATCAAGCGTTCTGAGCGCAAGAACATCGTTGTGGGCGCTGCTCACATCAAATCCACCTTCAACAACACCATCGTCAGCATCACGGATCCGCAGGGCAACGTGATCTCCTGGCAGTCCGCCGGCACGGTGGGCTTCAAGGGCTCCCGCAAGTCCACGCCGTTCGCGGCGCAGATGGCTGCGGAGGCTGCCGCCAAGACGGCAATGGAGCACGGCCTGAAGAAGGTCGCGGTCTACGTCAAGGGCCCGGGCTCGGGTCGCGAGACCGCCATCCGCTCCCTCCAGGCCGCCGGTCTGGAAGTCTCCAGCATCCAGGATTGCACGCCCATTCCGCACAACGGTTGCCGTCCGCGCAAGCGTCGTCGCGTTTAACTTTCGAAAGGATCTTGAATCATGGCAATTAACAGGACTCCGGTTCTGAAGCGCTGCCGTCAGCTTGGCATCGATCCGGTCGTGCTGGGCTACACCGGCAAGGAATCCATCCGTCAGCCGAAGCGCCGCCGCAAGGAGAGCGAGTACGGCATGCAGCTTCGCGAGAAGCAGAAGGCCAAGTTCATCTACGGCGTTCTCGAGAAGCAGTTCCGCGGTTACTTCAAGCGCGCCAAGTCCATGCAGGGCGTCACGGGCGAGAACCTCATGACCATCCTTGAGTCCCGCCTCGATAACGTCGTGTTCCGCCTGGGCTTCGCCCGCACCCGCAAGGAAGCCCGCCAGACGGTGACCCACGGTCACATCACGGTCAACGGCCGTCGCGTCGACATCCCGTCGTTCCGCGTTCGTCCGGGCGACCTGGTGGCTGTCCACCCGAAGGCCAAGGAACTCCTGGTCATCAAGAGCGCTCTGGTCTCCAACGAGCGCGTCGAGGTTCCGGCTTGGCTTGAGGTCGACGTGGAGAAGCTGCAGGGCAGCGTCCTCTCCCTTCCGACCCGCGATCAGATCGATCTTGACATCCGCGAGCAGCTTATCGTCGAACTTTACTCGAAGTAACAGACCAAGCGGCTTACATAAGGAGGCAGCATTCAATGACAGAGTTCATGAGGCCGACCGTCACAACCGAAGAGGTCAACGACACCGTTGCCCGCTACATTGTGGAGCCGCTTGAGCGTGGCTATGGCTACACGCTCGGCAACTGCATGCGCCGCGTCCTGCTTTCCTCCCTCGACGGAGCGAAGGCGACCGCCATCCAGATTGAGGGCGTCCAGCACGAGTTCACCACGGCCGAGGGCGTGGTCGAGGACATCACCGACATCGTCCTCAACGTCAAGGGCCTGGTCTTCTCCGCGCTGAACGACTCCATCACGGAGGCCACGGCGCACGTGTCCGCTGAGGGTCCGTGCATCGTCACCGGTGCCGACCTGGAGGTGCCGACCGAGTTCACGCTGATCAACCCGGAGCACGTCATCGCCACGGTCGCCGACGGCGGCCAGCTGGACATGACGATCCGCGTCGGCGTGGGTCGTGGCTACGTGTCCGCCGAACGCAACAAGCGCACCGAGGACCCGATCGGCGTCATTCACGTCGACTCGCTGTTCTCGCCGGTGCGCCGCTGCACGCTGAACGTCACCGACACGCGCGTTGGTCAGCGCACCGACTACGACAAGCTGGTTCTCGAGGTTGAGACCGACGGCTCCATCGCCCCCACCGAGGCGGTGACCCGCGCGGCCAACATCATCAACCAGTACATGGGCGCGTTCCTGGGCCTGGCCGAGAGCGACAACGCGGACGAGGAGGCAGAAGCCCCGTCCATCTTCGCTCCGGAGGGCCAGGAGTCCAACGCCGAGCTTGACAAGCAGATCGAGGACCTGGACCTGTCCGTCCGCTCCTACAACTGCTTGAAGCGCGCGGGTATCCACTCCGTGCGCCAGCTGGTCGAATACTCCGAGAACGACCTGTTGAACATCAGGAACTTTGGCGCGAAGTCCATCGAGGAAGTGAAGGACAAGCTCATTTCCATGGACCTCAACTTGAAACTTTAGGAGATAAGAAGAATGAGGCACAACTACAAGGGCCGCAAGCTCGGCACCGACTGGAGCCACACCCAGGCGATGAAGAAGAGCCTTGTGCGCGCGCTGTTCGAGAACGATCGCATCAAGACGATCGACGTGCGCGCCAAGGAGATCCGCGGCGACGTCGACCGCATCATCACGTGGGCCAAGCGCGGCGACCTGCACTCCCGCCGTCTGGCCATCGCCAAGCTCGGCGACAAGGAGCTCGTCCGCGAGATCTTCGAGAAGGTCGAGCAGGGCATGTGGAAGGATCGTCCGGGCGGCTACACCCGCATCATGAAGCTCGGCCCCCGCAAGGGTGACGGCGCTCCCATGGTCATCATGGAGCTCGTGACCGAGCCGTGCGTCCCGAAGGCCAAGCGCGCTGCCGCCAAGGCCGAGGCCGCTGCTCCGAAGGTGGAGGAGAAGGTCGAGGAGAAGGCTGAGGAGACCGTCGAGGCTGTCGCCGATCCGGCTGAGGAAGTTGCCGAAGAGGCCAACGCCGAGGCTGTCGAGGAGGCCGCCGAGGAGGCTGAGGAGAAGAAGGCCGAGTAACGGCTTCGCTCCGTCCCGCATCTGGGTTTTGAACGCCCGAGAAGCACCGCGCTTCTCGGGCGTTTTTCGTGTTGGGGCTGCTATCTCTCCCGTCCAGCGCTCAACTTCCCAAAACGGCAAAACGGAGCCGATGTTAGCTATTGAACTACTGCAAGGTGGAATGAAAGCAGCTCCTGAGGGAGCGAATGGAGCATAGTGCTTTGTGAGCGCGATGGACAACAGCTAACATCTGCCCAGTTTTGCCATTCAAGGACTTCGGTGGGCTGCGCATCCTGGTTTTGCATCGAACTGCACGGGGTGTGAGAGGGGTTGGCGTGCGCGAGATGCCGCCGATTGTCACCCCACTGCGTGACGTGCAGTGGTGTGCGGAGGAGGGGCGCTAAACTGGGCGCATGGAATCCCCGTTTGCATACACCGCCGAAGGTTATCCGGCCGAGCGCTGTGCTGACGCGCGTCCTCCTGTGCGACTTGACGATGCGCATCCGTCCGTGCACGGCACTGGCGCGCGCTCACCCGTGCGTCGCGCTGACGAGCGCGTGAAGGTCGTTCTGCTCTTCGCCTACACCGTGGCGTTGTTCGCTGTAGCGCGGTGGGCTGGTCTGGCGGCGGGCGCGGTGGCGTTGGGCGCGGTAGTGGTCGTGGGGCGGCTGCCGCTGGGGCGCATGCTGGGCTCGCTCAAGCCCCTGTACGCCATCCTGGCGTTCACGCTGGTGTTCGGAAGCCTGACGGGTGGCGCTAGGGGAGCCGCGTGGTCGGGCGCGTTCGGGCTGGAGGGCGGCATGCTGGCGAGCGTGCCGAACGTGCCGCTGGCGGGCGGCATGTTGCTCTCGCCCGCAGGGTTCGAGGCCGCGCTTTTCAACGTGGTGCGCATTGTCCTGTTGGTCGTGGCCAGCATGGCGGTGGCGGTTTCCACGTCGGCCGAAGAGCTCATGGGCGCGCTTCGGAGCCTGCTTGGGCCGTTGCGCCGCCTGCGCGTTCCGGTGGACGACGCGGCCACGGCCCTTTCGTTGGCCTTGCAATTCGTACCGGTGCTGGGGGAAGAACTGACACGCGTGAGAAACGCTCAGGCATCGCGCGGGGCGCGCTTCGACGCGGGCGGGTTGACGGCGCGCCTGCGGGCGTGGGGGCATGTGCTCGTTCCGCTGTTCGTGGGGGCATTTCGGCGGGCTGATCGTGTGGCCGTGGCCATGGACGCTCGCTGTTACGGTGCGAGCCCCGCGCGCACGTCGCTCGACGAGCGCGAATTCGGGGTGCGCGATGCCGCGCTGTTGGCGGTGGGCCTTGCGGTCTGCGCTGGGTGCGCTGCGCTCGGGAGGATTGCCCTGTAGCGCCACGCCTCGCTCGGCCGCCTGGCCTTGCAGTCCGCGCGCCGCCTTCGCCAACGCCGTCGCGTGCCGCCTTTGGCCATGTGCGTCGTGTTTGCCCACGTAATCCGCCTTTGACCATGCGTGCTGCCTTCGCCCGCCGTTTGGCGCCGCAGGTACGTCGCTTCGCCAGCCTGCGCGCTGCCTTCGCCAGCCGCTCCTTCCATTTTGCCCAACCTGCCTCTCGCCAGCCGGAATGCACGTCGCCGACGCGTTGTGGCGTCTGGGCATGACAGCGTCTACTATGAGGAGGCGCAATCGCGCGCAAGCGAACCTGATAAGGAGGCAACATGGGCGTCATCATCGATGTGTACGGACGCGAGGTCCTGGATTCCCGCGGCAACCCCACCGTCGAAGTGGAAGTCGTGCTGGACGACGGCTCGTTCGGCCGCGCGGCGGTTCCGTCCGGCGCGTCGACCGGCGCGTTCGAGGCCGTCGAGCTGCGCGACGGCGACAAGGAGCGCTACCTGGGCAAGGGCGTCCTGAACGCGGTCGAGCACGTGAACGAGGAGATCGCCGACGCGCTCATCGGCTACGAGGCCGACGACCAGCGCGCCATCGACCAGGAAATGATCGAGCTGGACGGCACCGACAACAAGGGCAACCTGGGCGCGAACGCCATCCTGGGCGCGTCTCTGGCCGTGGCGAAGGCAGCTGCCGAGTCCGCCGAGCTGCCGCTGTACAAGTACGTCGGCGGCGTGAACGCGTGCCTGCTGCCCACGCCCATGATGAACATCCTCAACGGCGGCGTGCACGCCGACAACAACGTTGACTTCCAGGAGTTCATGATCATGCCGGTTGGCGCGAAGTCCTTCGCGGAGGCCCTGCGCTGGTGCGCCGAGATCTACCACACGCTCAAGAAGGTCCTGCACGACGCAGGCTTGGGCGGCGGCGTCGGCGACGAGGGCGGTTTCGCGCCGAACTTCACCACCAACGAAGAGCCGCTCCAGTACATCGTGAAGGCCTGTGAGGCCGCGGGCTACCAGCCGGGCAGCGACATCATGTTCGCCATGGACCCGGCGTCCACCGAGTTCTACGATGCCGAGAAGCAGCGCTACGTCCTTGCGGGCGAGGGCCGCGAGCTTACGAGCGAGGAAATGGTGGATTACTGGGAGGCGCTCGTCGAAAAGTACCCCATCACTTCCATCGAGGACGGCATGGCCGAGGAAGACTGGGAGGGCTGGAAGGCGCTCACCGACCGCATCGGCAATCGCGTGCAGCTGGTGGGCGACGACCTGTTTGTCACGAACTCGAAGCGCCTGGCGAAGGGCATCGAGCTGGGCTGCGCCAACGCCATCCTCATCAAGGTGAACCAGATTGGCAGCCTGACCGAGACGCTGGAGGCCATCCAGATGGCTAAGCAGGCGGGCTACGCATGCGTCATGAGCCACCGTTCCGGCGAGACCGAGGACACCACCATCGCCGACCTGTCCGTGGCGTGCAACACCGGCCAGATCAAGACCGGCGCCCCCTGCCGCAGCGACCGCGTGGCGAAGTACAACCAGCTGCTCCGCATCGAGGAGGAGCTGGACACCGCCGCTAAGTACGCCGGCATGGACGCTTTCTACAACATCGAGCACTAAACCGCCAACGCCCGAGCAACAGGGACGAGAACCAGGCCGCCAACGCCCGCGTGGGCGGCAGCTGGCACTAACCCACCAGCGCCCGCATGAGCGGCAGCGGGCACCAATTCGCCGATGCCCGCACGGGCAACAGCGAGCACCAATCGCCAATACCCGCATGGGCGGCAGCGAGCTCACAGGGCCGAAGCATGAGCTTCGGCCCTATTTTGTGCCCGGGATTGGCGGGACTTGTCTCCATGCTGCCAAATCGCGCGACGTGGCACATTTCGCAGCCTCGTGCACGAGAAATGCCCTCCAGCTGCCAAATCGGCCGCGAAAGAATGTAGGAAAGATGGAGACATGCGTCGTTTGGTGAACCCGACGTCTCGCATGGCGCGTGATGCAGAAAGTAGATTACGTTTCACCAGTTCAGAATGATAGCAATTTAAGCATAATGCAGCTGCTGCGCACTTTAAGCACGACGGCTCGTCCTATCGAGCCCTTCCGCAGTGTATTTCCCGTTCTATGAAGTGCGATTTGTCAGATGAACGCGTCTTTCCGAACGCGAAAACGCCGAATGTTCTATCGCGTCGTATTTGGCAGAAGAATCAAGCACTGGCGGGCGAACGACGCGTCGGCGCACGGGTCGGACGTGAGCGGGCGAACCAGGCGCCGATGGGCGAACAGGGCGCTAGCGGGCGAACGAGCTGGGCGCACGTCGTGAGTGCGGGCTCCTGCGCGCGTGAATGGCAAGATTCCCAACGACCAAAGCAGGCTCCTGCCACGCAGCCCTAGGCGGCCGATTGGCCGCGGCGGTAGCGGGCGGTGGCGGCGGCAGGTGGTAGCAGGTGGTGGCGGCGGTAGCGGGCGGTAGGGGGCTGATGAGGCACAAAGAAAGCCCTCGGTGCGCGTAAAGGAGAGAAGGACGCGCTCCGAGGGCTTTTCGGTCGTTGGCGCCGCCGGCGGAAGTGGGTGCGATCGGGAGGTCGCGGGAGGAGAGGGGGAGCCGCCGGAAGCAACGACCGTGAGTGCCAGGAGCATAGCTTGGAGGAAGGAGGTCTCCTGGCGTCCACCGGGAGGGCGAAGGGAGAACCCTTCAGGTGGATTGGCGTTCGCTGTTTCGAACACTGAGAAGTATGCCGAAAACGACGCTGCCGCACATCGCACCAAAGAGGTTATTTTTCGCGAACCGCTCGTCAAAAAGTGGGTAGGAAGAGGTGAGTGAGCGGGCTTTACCCTCATGAAAGGGATGAGCGAGCTGTGCGGGCATCATGCTGAAGACATGAGGGAGGGGTCTCGCGAATCTGCGGCTGCGTTATCACGAAAAGGCTATAATACATCAGCGAGAATGAGGGCGCGGCGGCGAAGGGGCCGTCGCGCGCGGCGCTGAGGGCGCCATGTTGCAGGCTGTTGTCCGCGAACGTGGCGCCTAGGGGATGCCGGAATGGATGACGGGCGCGCGCGATACCTGCGGGGTGCCCGGAGGAGCGGGCGGGTGCACGGCAAGCCGCCCACTCGCGAACGCGGCGCTTGGGGCGCCGGAGAGGAAGGACCCTGCATGGCAGAGATGATTTCGCTGGAGGAAGCGCGCGAGCTTGTGCTGGCGCATGTTGAGACGCTGCCCGCGGAGACCGTGCCGCTGCTCGAGTGCATCGGGCGCGTGGCGGCGGAAGACCAGCGAAGCGACATGGACGTCTCGCCGTTTGCGCACTCGGCCATGGACGGATACGCCGTGAAGGCCGAAGACCTGGCGAACGTCAGCGAGGACGCCCCGGTGCGCCTGCGCGTGCTCACCGAGATCGCGGCGGGCGATGTCTTCGAGGGCACGGCCGACCATGGCGAGTGCGTCCGCATCATGACGGGCGCGCCGCTGCCGGAATGCTTCGATTCCGTGGTGAAGTACGAAATCGTTCGCACCGTGGAAGGCGACGGCGCGGGCGGCTCCGTGGTGGAGTTCGCCGCGCCGACGAACGTGCGCTCGAACGTGCGCGAGGCGGGCGAGGAGGCGCACGAGGGAGACGTCGTGATGACGGCGGGCGAAGTGGTCTCGAGCGCTGGCGCGGGCTATTTGGCCAGCTGCGGCGTGCTCGAGGTGCCTGTTTACCGCCGGCCGCGCGTGGCTATCATCGCCACGGGCTCGGAGCTCGTGGACGCCACCGAGCGCCCGCAAGCGGGTCAGATTCGCAACTCCAACAGCTACGCGCTCGCCGCGTGCGCGCAGGCTGCCGGCGCCGTGCCGGAGATCCTGCCCATCGTGGAGGACTCCTTCGACGCGCTCAAGGCTGCCGTGGCGGACGCCGCTGCAAACTTCGACTTCGTGGTGACGAGCGGCGGCGCCGCCAACGGCGATTTCGACTTCATCAAGCCCGTCGTGGAAGAGCTCGGCGAGCTGCACATGACCACCGTGAACATGCGCCCGGGCAAGGCGCAGACGTTCGGCCTGGTGGACGGCACGCCGGTGTTCGGCCTGCCGGGCAACCCGGCGGCGGCGTTCTGCGGCTTCGAGCTCATTATCCGCCCGGCGCTGCGCAAGATGCAGGGCTACACCGCGTTCCGTCGCGCCACCGTGACCGCGCGCCTGGCGCACGACGTGCGAAAGAAGGACCCGCGTCGCCTGTTCATGCGCGGCTCGCTCGTGCGCGCCGAGGACGGCGTCCTGAGCTTCGTGCCTGCGAAGAGCCAGAGCTCGGGCTTGTTCGGGCCCATCCAGCGCAGCTCGTGCATGGCCGTGCTGCCCGAATTCGAGACGGGCTCGTTCGCCGGCGGCACCGAGGTGACCTGCGTGCTGCTCGACGTTCCCGAGGAGACCGTGCTGTAAAGGACGAACCCACGGCGGCCGTGCGCGCCGCCGTGCGAGCCGTAGGGGATACGACGACCGAAGACAGGAGGCAACCATGACCGACCAGGGCAAGCATGCACACGGCGGCCCCGCGCCGCGTTTCGCCATCGTCACGTGCTCCGACACGCGCGGCATGAAGGAGGACACCGCCGGCGCCGCGCTGGAAGAGCTTATTGCCGCGCAGGGCTGGGTGTGCGAAAGCCACGTGGTCGTGAAGGACGAGCGCGCCGACATCGCGGCGGCCATCGTCCACGCGACCGACGAGCTGGGCGTCGACGTGGTGCTCACGTGCGGCGGCAGCGGCCTTTCGCTGCGCGACGTGACGCCTGAAGCAACCATGGACGTGTGCGACCGCAACGTGCCCGGCATCGCCGAGGCCATGCGTGCCCACAGCCTGGCCATCACGCCCTACGCCATGCTCTCGCGCGCGCTGTGCATGCAGCGCGGGCGCTGCCTGGTGATCAACCTCCCGGGCAGCAAGAAGGCCGCCACCGAGAACTGGGAAGGCGTGCTCCCGGCGCTGCCCCACGCCATCTCCATGATGGCCGGCGAAGGCCACGCGTAAGCGCGCTGCGAATGCGTGCGGGCGCGAGCCTGCCGCAGGCGCACGTTGCGCGCGGGCTGGGCGATGGCGCGCTGCGCTCGCGGAGCGTGAGTGCGCGTCGAGCGCCTGCGCCCTTCGCGTAACATCTTCGCGCGCGGCGTCCTTCGCACGGCGCATGGCCTATAATCGAGCTTGAACAACCTGGCGGCCCGACAGCGGGCCGCCCTTCGCTTTTGAACGCGAATTCGGAAAGCGCGCAGGAGGGACGCTCGTGATCAACGGCTTCACCGGATTTTCGAACAAGGACAAATTCCAGTACTCGCGCGACGTGAGCGCGCGTCACGAACAGGACGCCCGCCGCACCCCGCTCGAGTTTAACGACGCCCAGCTGGACGCCATCCCCGAGAAGGAGCGCCGCTGGTCGTGGGTCGAGATCGACCTGGGAGCCATCCGCCACAACACGAGCGAGGTGAAGCGCCGCCTGCGCCCGGGCTGCCGCCTCATGGCCGTCGTGAAGGCTGACGCGTACGGCCACGGCGCCGTGCAATGCGCGAAGGCGTCGCTCAACGCGGGCGCCGAATGGCTGGGCGTGGCCACGGTGGACGAAGGCGTCGAGCTGCGCCAGGCGGGTATCACCCAGCCCATCCTCATCTTGGCCGAGCCGCCCATCTCCGCTATCCCGCTGCTGCTGCGCCACCGCGTGACGCCGGCGGTGTACACGGCCGAGTTCGCCATCGCCTACGCCGAGATGGCCGACGCGCACGGCTTGCGCGCGCCGTTCCACCTGGCTATCAACACGGGCATGAACCGCATCGGCGTGCGCTGGGACGAGGTCATGGAGTTCGTCCTGCAGACGAGCTTCCACCGCGCCCTGGTGCTCGACGGCATCTTCACGCACTTCGCCACGGCGGACTGCCCGGACACCATCGACTTCCACCTGCAGGCGCGCCGCTTCGTGGAGGCTGCCACCGCGCTGCACGACGCTGGCATCGACCCGGGTATCGTGCACTGCGACAACTCCGCCGCGCTCTTGCGCTACACGGAGACGAACTTCGACATGGTGCGCTTGGGCATTGCGCTTTACGGCTTCCATCCGTGTCCGGAGACGCGCAAGCTCATCGACCTCAAGCCCGCCATGAGCGTGCACGCGCGCATCACCGACGTGCGCACCGTGCCTATGAGCGAAGGCGTGAGCTACGGCCTGAACTACCGCAGCCCTGGCTCGGTGAAGATTTGCACGGTGCCGGTGGGCTACGCCGACGGCCTGCGCCGTGCGCTGTCGGGCCGCACGGACTTCCTCCTGAACGGGCGCCGCTGCCATCAGGTCGGCAACATCTGCATGGACCAGTGCATGTTCGAAGTGGACATGCGCACCTACGGCACGAAGCCGCGCTTGAACCCGCAGATCGGCGACGAGGTGGTCATCGTCGGCTCGCAGGACGGCGAAGCGGTGACCATCGACGACATGGCGGTGGCCGCCGGTACCATCCAGCACGAGATCGCCATCGGGTTCAGCCACCGCATGCCGCGGCTGTACGTGTAGGGAAACGAACGTCCGCCCACGAAGGAGGCGCTCATGAAGAAGCCGCACATCCCCCTGGAAACGCTGCAGGCGCAGGCGATGGCCTGCCACGCCTGCCCGCTGGCGGACGGGCGCACGAACGTCGTCTTCGGCACGGGCAACCCGCAGGCGCGCGTGCTCATCGTGGGCGAGGCGCCCGGCAAGAACGAGGATTTGCAGGGCGTGCCGTTCGTGGGCGCCGCGGGCCAGTACCTCAACGAGCTGCTGGCGTACGCCGGCCTGCGCCGCGAGGACGTCTACATCGCCAACGTCCTGAAATGCCGCCCGCCGGGAAACCGCAACCCGCTGCCCTCGGAGATCGAGGTGTGCACGCCGTTTCTGCGCGAGCAGACGCGCACGATCGACCCGCTGTTCATCGTGACGCTCGGCAACTTCGCCACGAAGTTCATCCTGAAAACCGACCGCGGCATCACGGGCCTGCACGGCAAGCTCTACCAGACGGGCAAGTTCAAGGTGTTCCCGGTCTTCCACCCGGCGGCGGCCATCTACGACCGTCGCAAGCGGACGGACCTGGAAGAGGACTTCGCCGCGCTCGGCGAGTACCTGCTGCAGGAGGGCGTGGTCGAACGCACGCCGCAGTCCGTCGTGCGCGAGGCTGAAGCGCAGGCGCGCGCTCAGGCCGCGGGAGCCGCGGGCGCCGCAGGG
>CASEJD010000131.1 GCA_949288145.1 uncultured Coriobacteriia bacterium | reverse complement strand
GGAGGGCGCGACGTCATGGCGCTCGGCGTGCCGGCGGGCCCAAAGGTGGGCGCCGCGCTCGAGACGGCGCTCGACGCCGTGGTCGACGAGCGCGTTGCGAACGAGGAGCGCGCGCTGTGCGCCTTTGTCCGCACGTGGGCGAACGAAGCGAGCGCGCGCGACGACGGAGCCTCCCGCGCCGAGCTCCCGGGGCGCTCGTGAGACGCGCGCGAAAAGATTTCTCAGAAACTTTGAAATCAGTCCTTGACGGGGGTGGGGGCGATAGGTAATATACTCACTCGCGCCACGCAAGCAGCGTGAACGCACGGCACACTGGGGTGTCGTCTAATGGTAGGACAGCGGATTCTGGTTCCGTATGTGGGGGTTCGACTCCTCCCACCCCAGCCACCGATGGCCCTGTCGTCTAGCGGTTTAGGACGCCGCCCTCTCAAGGCGGAGATCGCCAGTTCGAATCTGGTCAGGGCTACCACGAGCTTACGGCCGGGAGCTTCGGCTCCCGGCTTCACCTCTAAACGCCGTGCTGAAGGCTGCCAGGCACCACGATGGCCCTGTCGTCTAGCGGTTTAGGACGCCGCCCTCTCAAGGCGGAGATCGCCAGTTCGAATCTGGTCAGGGCTACCACGAACGCACAGCCGGGAGATTCTCTCCCGGCTTTTTTCATGCTCGCGTCCAAGACGTGAAAATCCTTTGAACGCTTCTCGCCCGTGATAAAGTGGGACGGTTAGAAAAGGGCCGGTGCGGGGCAGAGCACCGCATCCGCGCCACATCGCTTGAACACGAGAGAAAGCAAGCCACATGGGATTTCTTTCCAAGCTCCTGACCGCTGGCGAGGGCAAGCAGCTCAAGAAGTACCAGCAGGTCGTCACGCAGGTCAACGCGCTCGAGCCGCAGATGCAGGCGAAGTCCGACGCGGAGCTCGCGGCCGTCACGGCGGACCTGAAGCAGCGCGTCGCCAACGGCGAGGATCTGCACGCCGTGCTGCCCGAGGCCTTCGCTGCCGTGCGCGAAGCGTCCGTGCGCACCACGGGCCTGCGCCATTTCGACGTGCAGCTCATCGGCGGCATGACGCTCAACGACGGGCAGATCGCCGAGATGAAGACCGGCGAGGGCAAGACGCTCGTCTCCACGCTCGCCGGCTACCTCAACGCCCTGACCGGCAACAACGTGCACATCGTCACGGTCAACGACTACCTGGCGCGCCGCGACAGCGAGTGGATGGGCCAGATCTACCGCTTCCTGGGCATGAAGGTGGGCCTGATCCAGAACGGCATGCGCCCGGATCGCAAGATCCCCGCCTACCAGGCAGACGTCACCTACGGCACGAACTCCGAATTCGGCTTCGACTACCTGCGCGACAACATGGTCGTGCGCGCGTCCTCGCGCGTGCAGCGCGGCCACCACTTCGCCGTGGTCGACGAGGTCGACTCCATCCTCATCGACGAAGCGCGCACGCCGCTCATCATCTCCGGCGCGGGCACGCAGGCCGCCGACACGTACAAGCGCTTCGCGCGCATCATGCCGGGCCTGAAGCTCGACGAGGACTTCAACATGGACGAGGCCAAGCGCACCATCAACGCCACGGAGAGCGGCCTCGAGAAGATCGAGGCGCTTCTGGGCATCGACGACCTCTACGCCGACCCGACGCTGCCGAATCACCTGCAGCAGGCGCTGAAGGCGCAGTTCCTCTTCCATCGCGACAAGGACTACGTCGTCATCGACGGAGAGGTGAAGATCGTCGACGAGTTCACGGGCCGCATCATGGAAGGCCGCCGCTACTCCGAGGGCCTGCACCAGGCACTCGAGGCGAAGGAAGGCGTGCTCGTGCGCGAGGAGAACCAGACGCTCGCCACCATCACACTGCAGAACTACTTCCGCCTCTACGAGAAGCTCTCCGGCATGACCGGCACGGCCATGACCGAGGACGAGGAGTTCCGCAAGATCTACAAGCTGCCGGTCCAGGCCATCCCGCCGAACAAGCCGGTCATCCGCAAGGACGAGAACGACCTGATCTACCGCACGATCGAGGCGAAGTACAACGCTGTGGCCGACGACGTGGCCGAGCGCCACGCCGCGGGCCAGCCGTGCTTGATCGGCACCACCTCCATCGAGAGCTCCGAGCGCATGAGCCGCCTGCTCGACAAGCGCGGCATCAAGCACGAGACCTTGAACGCGAAGAACCACGAGCGCGAGGCGCACATCGTGGCGCAGGCAGGCCGCGTGGGCGCCGTCACCATCGCCACGAACATGGCAGGCCGTGGTACCGACATCCTGCTCGGCGGCAACCCCGAGGTCATGGCCGAGGACCTGCTGCGCGCGCGCGGCTTCGACCCGAGCCTGCAGGAAGGCCAGGAGCCGGAGGAGGGGCACGATCCCGCGCCCACGAAGGCGGACCGCGAGCGCGCCCTCGCCGAGGCGAAGCTCGTCACCGAGAAGGAGAACGAGCTCGTCAAGGACGCTGGCGGCCTGTGCGTCATCGGCACCGAGCGCCATGAGAGCCGTCGTATCGACAACCAGCTGCGCGGCCGTTCCGGCCGTCAGGGCGACCCGGGCGTGACCCAGTTCTACCTTTCGCTGGAGGACGATCTCATGCGCCTGTTCGGCGGGTCCCGCATGGACTCCATCAGCCGCATGATGCAGAAGACCGACATGCCCGACGACATGCCCATCCAGGCGAGCATGGTCTCGAAGGCCATCGAGAGCGCGCAGCGCCAGGTCGAGGCAATGCACTTCAACGCCCGTAAGAACGTCCTCGAGTACGACGACGTCATGAACCTGCAGCGCACGGCCATCTACGAGGAGCGCAACGCCATCCTTGACGGCAAGGACATGTCCGAGCGCGTGCCCGCCATCATCGCCGACGCGGTCGACGAGGTCGTGGGGGAGAACTGCCCCGCGAAGCTGCCGAGCGACGACTGGGACACGGAAGCGGTGGACGCCTGGATGGCCCAGATGACCGGCACCGACGGGTTCAAATGCAGCGAGGTCGACCATCGCGACGACCCCGACGCCCTGGCCGGCTTCGCGTGCGAGTACCTGCAGAAGATTTACGACGCGAAGGCGGAGATGCTCGGCGCCGCGGTCATGAAGAACCTGGAATCCCAGGTCATGCTCCGCATCATCGACACGCGCTGGATGGCGCACCTGCAGGAGATGGACTACCTGAAGGCCGGCATCGGCCTGCGCGCCTTCGGTCAGCGCGACCCGCTCGTCGAGTACAAGAACGAGGCGCACAAGGCGTTCGGCGCCATGACCGAGGGCATGTACCAGGACTTCCTGCGCACGATCCTGCGCCTGCAGCTCGCCGCGGCGCCCGCCCCGGTGGAACAGAAGGACCCGCTCGAAGGCAAGGTCAGCTACTCGAGCCCCGAAGCGGCGCTCACGCAGTCGAGCACGCCCGCGCAGCGCGTCTCGCAGTCGCAGGCGCAGGCTGCCGGCATGCCGCCCGAGGCGCCGAAGCCCGCGGCCACGGGCAAGGCCCAGCCGTACGTGAAGGACAAAGAGGATCCCTTCGCGAACGTGGGCCGCAACGACCCCTGCCCGTGCGGCAGCGGCCTGAAGTTCAAGAAGTGCCACGGTCGCGACCGGTAAGACAGCGAAAGCCGTCGGAGCAAATCCGGCGGCTTTCTTGTTCGCGAGACGAAAAGGCCACCGGGGCAAGCCGGTGGCCTTCGTGTTCTCTGGCGCGCCCAGCAGGACTCGAACCTGCAACCGTCGGATTAGAAGTCCGATGCTCTATCCGTTGAGCCATGGGCGCGAATGGGAAAGCGCAGCGCGAGGTGGAATGCGCGCGCATTCGAGAATTCTACCGGGACATGGGCGGTCTGGCAACGACGCGCCAGGGACCGTGCGCTCGGGTGGTGCGCGGACTATGCCGCGCGCGATGGACGACAAGCGCAAGAAAGCCCCGCTCGCGCGGGGCTTTCGAACCAGAGGAAGCCAGCTGTGCATCCAAGCCGCGGTAGGTCGTTGGTTTTTCGTTCCGGCTTCCTTCCGTGGCACGCATCATATACCGACGAGCTCACCAGAGCTGCCTGAAGCACGCGATTATCATCTGACGTGGTAAAACGCGGTCATGGCTGCAACGAGCGCAGCAGGTTGCGACACAACCGGCTGGAGACGACCTCCGCGCCGCGTCGAAAGGGGAGTTGCGCGGTCCGTGCGGGAGGTTTTGCATCATCATACAGCTTTATGCAAAACGGGAAGCGAGGAAGATTGCGCTCGATCGAATTACTGCTAAAATACCCGGTTTAACTGGGCAAAGAATCTGTAATCTTTCCGTCAAATTACTGTCTGCTCGAAGGGCGATTTCGAAAAAGTCAACTGCCACCCGCCGAAAAAATGCGTGAATTTGCCGGAATTTATTATCCGGTATTTTTTGATAGTTGATTTTGTACCCCCGGCGTGCAATGGTGAGACTACGTTCGGTCTGCGCCGACTGGAGAGGGCGTGCCGGGCGAAAAGGAGAAAATGCATATTGAAAAAGGAGGGTTACATTGAGCGGTATCCATGTAACCAGCGAGATCGGGAAGTTGAAGAAGGTCTGCCTTCATCGTCCCGGCGATGAGCTGCTGAATCTGCCGCCGTTCGAGCTGGAACGACTGCTCTTTGACGACGTTCCATTCCTGGAGGTCGCGCAGCAAGAGCACGACACGTTCGCCGAGCTCATGCGCGGCGAGGGCGTCGAAGTCGTCTACATCGAGAAGATGGTGGCGGAAATCTTCGACGAGAAGCCGGAACTCCGCGCCCAGTTCCTGGACGAGTACCTGGCTGAAGCTGGCATCGTGAACCCTGCCTACGTGCAGGCTGCCCGCGAGAAGCTCGAGTCCATCGAGGACAACCTGGAGTTCGTGAACAAGACCATCGCAGGCCTTGCCAAGTCCGAGGTCGAGCTGCCGAAGGGCTCCACCCTGGCTGCCCTGGCCGCCGGCGACGACGACAGCGACCTGGTCATCGACCCGATGCCGAACCTCTACTTCCAGCGCGACCCGTTCGCCTGCATCGGCACCGGCGTGAGCCTGAACCGCATGTACTCCGTCACGCGTAACCGCGAGACCCTCTACGGCAAGTACCTGTTCGAGTATCACAAGGACTACGCTGGCACGCCGCTGTGGTACGACCGCGGCGCCACCTACCACATCGAGGGCGGCGACATCCTGAACCTGTCCCGCACCTCGCTGGCCATCGGCGTTTCGCAGCGCACCCAGGCTGCGGCCATCGACCAGATCGCCCAGAACATCTTCTGGAAGACCGAGGGCTGCGAGATCGAGCGCATCTTCGCGTTCGACATCCCGAACAACCGCGCCATGATGCATCTTGACACGGTGTTCACCCAGATCGACATCGACAAGTTCACCATCCATCCCGCCATCATGGGCACCCTGCGCGTCTGGGAGCTCACCCGCGGCGCGAAGGAAGGCGAGATCGCTATCAAGGAGCACACTGACTCCCTCGAGCACATCCTCGAGTACGCCACCGGCGTTGACGGCGTCCGCCTCATCCCCTGCGGTGGCGGCGACCCGATCGCTGCTGCTCGTGAGCAGTGGAACGACGGCTCCAACACGCTGGCCGTCGCTCCGGGCGTCATCTGCGTCTACCAGCGCAACAGCGTCACCAACGAGCTGCTCGACAAGGAAGGCCTGCGCCTGCTGGTCGTCCCGTCGGCAGAGCTGTCCCGCGGCCGTGGCGGCCCACGCTGCATGAGCATGCCGTTCGAGCGCGAAGACCTCTAAGCCCCTGGTCTCTGCTCACGCCGCACATTCATCTCGCATTCAAGCTCCCAGTGGGTGCAGGCTGGGGGCTTGAAAGGAAACCATGGTTTCCGATAGACCGCTTTCGTGTAGAAAGGAACACGTAGTATGCCTACTTCCCTCTCCGGACGCCACTTCCTGCGTCTTCTGGACTTCTCCACCGAGGAGATCGAGTACCTCCTGAAGCTCGCTAAGAACTTCAAGGACATGAAGCGCGCTGGCGTTCCGCACCGTTACCTCGAGGGCAAGAACATCGTCCTCCTGTTCCAGAAGACCTCCACGCGCACCCGCTGCGCCTTCGAGGTCGGCGCCATGGACCTTGGCATGGGCGTCACCTACCTGGATCCGGGCTCTTCCCAGATGGGCAAGAAGGAGTCCATCGAGGACACCGCTCGCGTTCTCGGCCGCTTCTACGACGGCATCGAGTTCCGCGGCTTTGCTCAGACCGACGTCGAGGAGCTGGCCAACAACGCTGGCGTCCCGGTGTGGAACGGCCTGACCACCGAGTGGCATCCGACCCAGATGCTCGCTGACATCCTGACCATGCAGGAGAACTTCAACTACGACATCAAGGGCAAGACCTTCGTCTTCATGGGCGACGCCGCCAACAACGTTGCTCGCTCCCTGATGGTCGTCTGCTCCAAGCTGGGCGTTAACTTCGTGGCTTGCGGCCCGAAGGAGAACATGCCCGACGCCGAGCTGATCGAGACCTGCCAGGCCATCGCTGCCGAGAACGGCTCCACGGTCAAGACCACCGAGTCCATCGACGAGGCCGTCACGGGCGCTCACGTCATCTACGCTGACGTTTGGGTGTCCATGGGCGAGCCGGACGAGGTTTGGGCTGAGCGCATCCGCCTGCTTGAGCCGTACCGCGTGACCGAGGCTGTCATGGCCAAGGCTGATCCGTCCGCGATCTTCCTGCACTGCCTGCCGTCCTTCCACGACACCAACACCACCATCGGTGCCGACATCGCTGAGCGCTTCGGCGTCACCGAGATGGAGGTCGAGGACACGGTCTTCGAGTCCAAGCAGTCCAAGGTCTTCGACGAGGCCGAGAACCGCATGCACACCATCAAGGCCGTCATGTACGCGACCCTGAGCTAAGCCCCGGCTCTCATGTTTTCTCGAGGATGCGCGCGCACCGCGCGCATCCTCCCGTTTTTCATCGTCAGTACGTGACGTTCGCTGTTTACTAAAGGAGAGAAAATGGCAAACAAGCGTCTTGTAATCGCCCTGGGCGGCAACGCTCTCGGCAACACCCCGGAGGAGCAGCTCGAGCTCGTTCACAACACGGCTGCCCCGATCGTTGACCTCATCGAAGAGGGCTATGACGTCATCGTCACCCACGGCAACGGCCCCCAGGTCGGCATGATCAAGGTCGCGACGGACAACTCCGCCACCAAGGTCGGCGGCACCCCGTCCATCCCGTTCCCCGAGTGCGGCGCCATGAGCCAGGGTTACATCGGTTATCACCTGCAGCAGGCCATCCAGCGCGAGCTGGCCAAGCGCGGCATCAACAAGCCCTGCGCTTCCATCATCACCCAGACCGTCGTGTCCGCTGATGACCCGGCGTTCCAGGATCCGACCAAGCCGGTTGGCGCCTTCTTCACCGAGGAAGAGGCCAAGAAGCTCATGGAGGAGACGGGCAACAAGTACGTCGAGGACGCTGGCCGCGGCTGGCGTTGGGTTGTCGCTTCTCCGCAGCCGATCCGCATCGCGGAGCTCGACACCATCAACGCTCTCGTTGAGCAGGGCATGACCGTCATCTCCACCGGTGGCGGCGGCATCCCGGTCATCGAGGAGGACGGCGGCTACAAGGGCGTTCCGGCCGTTATCGACAAGGACCGCTCCGCCGCTCTGCTCGCCGGCGAGGCTAAGGCTGACATGCTCGTCATCCTGACCGCTGTTGACCGCGTCTGCATCAACTTCAACAAGCCGGATCAGCAGGAGCTCGCTTCCATGACGATCGCCGAGGCCGAGCAGTACATGGCCGAGGGCCAGTTCGCCAAGGGCTCCATGCTCCCGAAGGTCGAGGCTTGCCTCAACTACGTGAAGGCGAACCCGGAGGGCAAGGCCCTCATCACCTCCCTCGAGCGCGCCAAGGACGCTCTGGCTGGCGAGACGGGCACCGTCATCACCGCGTAAAATCTCGCACATTCGCGTTATCGCACTTGCTGCGATACTGCACTCAAGGAAGGCCGACCGCCGTGGTCGGCCTTCCTCTTTGCTGGGCCCTGTCGCGTTTTCGGCAGGGCCTTTCGGTTTTCAGCGCGAGCATCGCGTGCACACTGAATGGCCGTCCGCACCGCATCATCTATCTGAAAATTGTTCGCGTGCACAAAAGGGGTAGCTTGGGGTGGCGCCGCTCCGGGGAATGGTAGAATTCTACGGACACGAACCGCCAAGATGAAAGACAGGTACCATGCAGATTCGCGAACAACTCGAACAGGTAGTCAACGAGGCGCTGCAGAGCGCCATCGAGGACGGTGCCCTCACGCTTGAGACGGTGCCCCCTGCGGCGTTGGAGCGCCCGCGCGACGAGTCCAACGGCGATTGGGCGTCCACCGTCGCCATGCGCCTCGCGAAGCAGGCGAAGAAGAACCCGCGCGAGATCGCGCAGATCGTCGTCGACCACCTGCCCGAGACCGAGCTGCTGTCGAAGGTCGACATCGCCGGCCCCGGCTTCATCAACTTCACGCTGTCCCCGGCCACGTTCCAAAACGTTGCGCGCGCCATCCACACCGAGAAAGGGGAGTACGGCAAGAGCGAGGCTCCCGAGGCGCAGCGCAAGGTGAACCTTGAGTACGTCTCCGCCAATCCCACGGGCCCCATGCACGTGGGCCATGGCCGCTGGGCCGCCCTGGGCGACGCCATGGCGCGCGTGATGCGCCATGCGGGCTATGAGGTCTCGGAGGAGTTCTACATCAACGACCACGGCACCCAGATGGACATCTTCGGCATGTCCATCTCCGTGCGATACTTGCAGGCGCTCGGCCATGACGTTGAGATGCCGGAGAACTGCTACGGCGGCGGCTACGTGAAGGACATTGCCCAGACCATCATCGACGTCGACGGCGACAAGTGGGTTGACGTCTCCGACGAGGACCGCATCGTCGCGTTCCGCGAGATCGGCTACAAGCAGATGCTCGATAACATGAAGGAGACGCTCGGCACCTTCGGCACCACCTTCGACACGTGGTTCTCCGAGCGCAGCCTGTACGTGCCGGACGAGAACGGCGAGACGGCGGTCGACCGCGCCCTTGCCGCCATGCGCGAGAAGGGCTACGTCTTCGAGCAGGACGGCGCCGTCTGGTTCCGCTCCACCGCTTTCGACGACGAGAAGGACCGCGTGCTCATCAAGGCGAACGGCGAGATGACGTACTTCATGAGCGACGTGGCGTACCACTACGACAAGCTGCAGCGCGGCGCCGACCACCTCATTGACATTTGGGGCGCCGACCACCACGGCTACGTGAAGCGCTGCGAGGCCATGCTCGCCGCATGGGGCCGCCCGGGCGCGCTCGAAGTGGTCCTGGGCCAGCTCGTGAACCTGTTCCGCGACGGCGAGGCCGTCCGCATGAGCAAGCGCACGGGCGAGATGGTCACGTTCAAGGAGCTCATGGACGAAGTCGGCGTGGACGCCACCCGCTTCCTGATGCTCTCGCGCTCGAGCGACCAGCCCATCGACTTCGACATCGAGGTGGCGAAGAAGAAGGACGCCTCCAACCCGGTGTACTACGTGCAGTACGCGCACGCGCGCATCTGCTCCATCCTACGCAAGGCGGCGGACCCGGCGGACGCTGAGGCCGTGAAGGCCGGCCAGATGACCATGGATGAGCTCGTGGCGAAGATTGTCCCCGAAGACGCGGACCTCTCCGTCCTGACCGATCCGGCGGAGATCGCGCTGCTGCGCAAGATGAGCGATTTCGGCGAGCTCGTGGCGCAGGCGGCGCGCGACCGCGCTCCGTTCCGCATGACGCACTACTGCCAGGACCTCGCTTCTCTGTTCCACCAGTTCTACACGAACTGCCACGTCCTCGTGGAGGACGAGAAGCTGCAGACGGCGCGCCTGTACCTGGCGGACGCCGCCCGCATCAACCTTGCGCAGGCGCTCGGCCTGCTCGGCGTCTCCGCGCCTGTCCAGATGTAGCCTGACGCACGGCGTTCAGAACAGCCTGCTGACGAAGAAGCCCCTCGGCGTTCGCCGGGGGCTTCGTGCGTTCCGGAGAGAGGGGAGAGCATGCGCGGAAGCGTGAGGCCGGGGCTGGAGCGCGCTCGCGATGCCTACACGCGGTCTTCCAGGTCCAGCTGCATCAGGTGGACGGACTCGCGCAGCTTCTTCGCCTCGGCGCGGGTGAGGCGCTCGTCTTCGTACGCGTCGTGGATGAGCTCGAGCTCCATGCCCAAGGCCTCGCGCTCGATGTCGACGGCCTTGTCGGTGACGCGCGCGATGGTGGTGATGCTCGGGCTCGCCTTCGCGGTCTTGAGCGTGCGCAGGATGTTCTCGTGCTCGACGAGCAGCGAGCCGATGGTCTCGGCCTTGAAATTCGGCAGCTCCATCTCGCCGCGCAACAAGTCCACGGCAATCTGCTCGCCCTCCACGGTGAGCTCGTGGATGACGTCCGAGCGCTCGGTGGTGCTCGCGCCCGGGACCTTCTCGAGCAGGCTGCGCCAGAGGACGCTCAGCGTGATGCGCAGATGGCGCAGCGCGTTGCGGACAAGCCAGCTGTTGTCGGTGCGGTGCTTGATGAAGTTCTGCATCTGTCCGAGGCGCTGGATGTAGCGGTAGCCGATGACCGGGTCGAGGTCGTTCGCCTCGATGCGATGCAGCGCGTGGTTCTGCTGGGCGCGCAGGATCTTGATGCGCAGCGCCTCGCGCGGCTCGGTGTCAAGGTCGTTGCTCTGCTGCAGGCGGGCGATGCGCGCATTGTACGAGCGGATGACCGTTCGCGTGGCCGCCTTGTTCTCTGGCGTCTGCTGGCGCGTGAGCTCCTCGATGACGGTGCGCAGGATCTCGATGTTCACGAGCGCGACGCGCTCGGCGGCCTGCGTGTCCACGGCGCGCTTCGGTGCGATGAACGGCACGACGAAGTTCGCCAAGAGCAGGGTGCACACGATGACGCCGGACGCGAGGAAGATGATGACGTCGCGCTGGGGGAAGTAGTCGCCGCTCGACGAGAGGAACACCGGGATGGTGAACGCGATGGAGAGCGTGATGGCGCCCTTCGGTCCGGCGAGCGTGGTGACGGCGGCGTCGCGGACAAGCGCGCCGGAAAGCTTCGGCCGCTGCCCGGTCACGCGGTCGTGGTGCAGGAGCTCCATGCACAGCACCCAGACGAAGCGCACGAGCGTGAGCACGGCGGTGAGCACCGCCACCGTCATGAGCAGCCATTCGTTGCTGATGGTGTGGTCGGTCCAGGTGGAGGTCATGGCCATGGGCAGCTGCATGCCCAGCAGCACGAAGACGATGCCGTTGAGCGTGTACGCCAGCACGCGCCACACGCTCGAGGAGACGATGCTGTAGTGCGATTGGACGGGGCCGATGCGGCGTGGCGTGAACGAGATGACCAAGCCCGCCGCGACGACCGCGAGGATGCCGCTCACGTGGATGGCGTCGCCGAACAGGAAGATGATGAACGGCGTGAAGACCTCGAACAGGACGTGGAACGTGTTGTTGTCGAGGCCAAGGCTGCGGATCTTGCGCATGAGCCACGTGAGCGCCGCGCCGAGCACAAGGCCCAGCAGGATGCCGCCCAGAAATTCTTCCACGAAGGTGACGCCGGCGTCGAGGATGGAGAACGTGCCGGTGGTCACGGCGGCGATGGCGTACTGGAACGACACGATGCCCGACGCGTCGTTGATGAGCGACTCGCCGCCCAGGAGGGCCTCCTGGCGTTCAGTGAGCTTGATCTCCTTCTTCATGGCGGAGACTGCCACGGCGTCCGTGGGGCCGAGCGCCGCGCCGAGCGCGAACGCAGCGGCAAGCGGGATAGAGGGGATAAGCGCGTTGGTCACGAAGCCGACGGCAAGGACGATGGCGAGCACGAGCCCGATGGCGAGCGAGGCGATAGAGCGCTTGTTCTTCCACAGGCTGCCCTTGTCGGCGCGCTTCGCCTCGTCGAAGAGCAGCGGGGCGATGAACAGGACGAGGAACAGGTCCGGGTCGACGGAGAACTGCAGCGGCGTGACCGCGAGCACGGCGACGATGAAGCCGAGGGCGATCTGGATGAGCGGCGCCGAGACGCGCGGGACCAGCTGGTCGAGGACCGACGACACCAGGACGGCGGCGAGCAAGAGCAGGATGAGGGTGAATGCTTCCAAACGATGTCTCCAATGCGTGCAATATCCGAGTTTCAGCTTCTATTTTACCCGCTTGCGCGCGCGAAGCCTCTTCTCCTGGGGCAGAGGCTTGAAAGAAACAGAATGAAGGGGCCTGAAGAGGACTGGCGACTGGTTTGCCGTATGAAATCGCGTAAAATGCCAGGTCGCGCGCGTGAAGCCAACTTTCCCAGAAATTTTTCGGGAAAGGGGGTTGCGAAACCAGGAGAGCGTCCCTATAATTCTCGTTCGTGCCTTGGTGGGTATAGTTCAGTTGGCTAGAACGCCAGATTGTGGCTCTGGAGGTCGTCGGTTCGAGTCCGATTACCCACCCCAGCGCGCGAGACGATACTTCTTGGACCGTTAGCTTAGTTGGTAGAGCAGGGGACTCTTAATCCCAAGGTCCGGGGTTCGAGTCCCCGACGGTCCACCATGAAAGATCGAAGCCCCGATTCAGGGGCTTTTTTGTGTTCGGGTGATTTCTCCAAGCACGACGTCGGGGACTCGAACCGATGAGGTGGAAATCCGTTAAGAAAACTGCCCAGTGGGCATGTTTTAGGATTTCGCCCGACCGAGCCTGCGAGGGAGGGGTCGAGCGTCCGCCGAAAGCGGACGCGGGAGTCCCCGACGGTCCACCATGAAAGATTGAAGCCCCAGTATTGGGGCTTTTTTGTTGCTAGAGGATGATCAGCGCGCGTCGGGGACTCGAACCCAATCTCATCGCGTACACTCGTTCTTCACAACTGCACATTCGGAATCTCTTTTGCTATGATAGGCAAGTTACTGCCCGAGAGGGCATGCTGCATGCTCTGCGGGTGTGGCGGAATTGGCAGACGCGCCAGATTTAGGTTCTGGTGGGGAAACCCGTGAAGGTTCAAGTCCTTTCACCCGCACCAGCGCTCCGGCATGCGCGGCGAGAACGTTAGATGGAGGACATACGTTGAAAACCCAAATTGAAGCCCTGCAGGACAATCAGGTCAAGCTGACGGTCACCGTCGAGGCCGCCGACGTTGACGCGCGCATCAACAAGACCTACAAGGACTTCGCGAAGAAGTATCGTTTCCCCGGCTTCCGCCCGGGCAAGGCCCCGCGTCCGATCATCGACAACGCGCTGGGCGCCCAGGCCGTCGTCGCCACCGTCACCGAGGAGCTCGTGAACGAGACCTACCCGCTGGCCATCGACGCCGAGGACCTGTTCGTGGTCGGCCGTCCTGAGTTCACGGACGAGGACCTCATCGTCAAGGAGCACGAGGACCTGGTCTACGACGTGGTCGTCTCCGTGTCCCCCGAGTTCGAGCTGTCCAGCTACGAGCCCGTCGAGGTCAAGCTTCCCGCCGAGGAGGCCACCCAGAAGGAGATCGACGACCAGCTCGAGCAGCTGCGCGAGTATTACTACGACTTCAAGGACGCTCCGGCCAACACCAAGGTGAAGGACGGCAGCTTCCTGGACATGAACGTCAAGGCCACCGACGCCGAGGGCGCCGAGATTGAGTCCCTCTCCGCCGAAGGCCGCATCTATGAGATCGGCAAGGGCATCTTCCCGGCAGCCTTCGACGCCGAGATCATGGGCCTGAAGAAGGGCGAGAGCAAGCAGTTCACCGTGGACATGGCCGCCGAGCCGTCCATGATGGGCCAGGGCCTGGGCGACAAGGCCGGCGAGGTCTCCTTCGACGTCACCGTGAACGTCCTTAAGAAGAAGATCCTGCCCGAGGTCGACGAGAAGTTCGCCACCGAGACCCTCGGCTTCAAGAGCCTCGAGGATCTCATGGACAACGTGAAGACCTCCATCTCCAACCAGAAGAAGGACATGCTGCCGCGCCTGAAGGAGACCGAGTGCCTCTACGCGCTGCAGGAGCGCCTCGAGGGCGAGGTGCCGGACAACATCGTGGAGGAAGAGGAGCGCATGCTGCTCCAGAGCTTCTTCCAGCAGCTGCAGCAGCAGGGCCTGACCTTCGACTTCTACTTGCAGAGCCAGGGCCTGACCTCCGACCAGTTCAAGGAGGACATCAAGAAGCAGGCGCGCGACGTGGCCACCCAGGACGCCGCCCTTGACGCATGGGCCCGCCATGCGGACTGCACCATCACCGACGAGGAGATCTCCGAGGAGTTCGTGAAGTCCGGCGCGAAGGACCCGAAGGCCATGGAAGCCGAGTGGCGTGAGAACGGCCAGCTGCACACGCTGCGCCGCTCCATCAAGCGCACCCGCGCGGTCATGGAGATCATGGACTCCGCCATCGTGACCGAGCGCGCTGAGGACGAGGACGCCGCTGACGAGAAATAGCCCGCTAGGCGCTATTCCGCGGCTGCGAGGCAGGAGCCTTGCGGCGGCGAAGGTGACGCCGGCGTGCGCGATTTCGTCGCGGGCACACAAGAATACGACGAGTACGAGCGGGCCCAGAACGGGCCCGCTCGAGAATTGAGGCACATCATGATCGGAAACCAAGCACAATCGGCGCTCATTCCGTACGTCATCGAGCAGTCGCCGCGCGGCGAGCGCAGCTTCGACATCTACTCTCGCCTGCTCAACGAGCGCATCATCTTCCTGGGCGAGCAGATCGACGACCAGGTGGCGAACTCCGTGGTCGCGCAGCTGCTGCACCTCGAGTCCGTGGACAACGAGAAGGACATCTCGCTCTACATCAACTCCCCGGGCGGCTCGGTGACGGCGGGCCTTGCCATCCTCGACACCATGAACTTCATCAAGCCCGACGTGTCGACCATCTGCATCGGCGAGTGCGCCTCCATGGCCGCCGTGCTGCTGTCCGCCGGCGCCAAGGGCAAGCGCTTCGCGCTGCCGAACTCCATGGTGATGATTCATCAGCCTTCCGGCGGCGCTCAGGGCCAGCAGACCGAGATCGCCATCATGGCCCAGTTCATGCTCGAGACGCGCCAGCGCTTGAACGAGATCCTCGCCAAGAACACCGGCCAGGACCTCGACACCATCCAGCGCGACACCGAGCGCGACAACTTCATGACCGCCGAGCAGGCGCAGGCGTACGGCCTGGTCGACAAGATCACCACCTCGCGCTTCGCCGGCGCCGACGAGAAGAAGGAAGACTAAATGGCCGACCGCACCGACGGACGATTCGCCGAGCGGGACAACATCGTCTGCGCCTTCTGCGGCAAGCGCCCCGAGCAGGTGGCGGCGATGATCTCTGGCCCGAACGGCATCTACATTTGCGACGAGTGCATCTCCGTGTGCGCCGACGCCATGATGCGCGATCTCGGCCAGCGCGTCCCGCCCGAGCAGCTGGGCGCCATGCGTCCGGGCTTCTTCGGGCAGCAGGGCTACGACGCGCCCGCCTACGATGAGGAGAGCGTCCCCGCCGTGGTGGGCGACGCCCCCAACCCCGAGGAGATCCTTGAGAACCTGCCCACCCCGCACGAGCTCTACGAGCAGCTTTCGGAGTACGTGGTGGGGCAGGAGGCTGCCAAGAAGGCCCTCTCTGTGGCGGTGTACAACCACTACAAGCGCATCCAGATGGGCGCCGAGGCCGAAGAGGGCGACGTAGAGCTCGCCAAGAGCAACATCATGCTGCTCGGTCCCACGGGCTCGGGCAAGACGCTTCTGGCGCAGACGCTCGCGCGCACGCTGCGCGTGCCCTTCGCCATCGCTGACGCCACCACGCTCACTGAGGCGGGCTACGTGGGCGAGGACGTGGAGAACATCCTGCTCAAGCTCATCACGGCGGCCGACTTCGATATCGGCCGCGCCGAGATCGGCATCGTCTACATCGACGAGATCGACAAGATCGCGCGCAAGGCGGAGAACCTCTCCATCACGCGCGACGTCTCGGGCGAAGGCGTGCAGCAGGCGCTGCTGAAGATTGTGGAGGGCTGCGAGGCCTCCGTCCCGCCGCAGGGCGGCCGCAAGCACCCCCAGCAGGAGCTCATCCACATCGACACGACGAACATCCTGTTCATCCTGGGCGGCGCGTTCGTGGGCCTGGCCGACATCATCGCCCAGCGCGTGGGCAGCACGGGCATGGGCTTCACGGCCGACATGCCCGAGAACCGCAAGATCGCCGAGGCGGAGCTTCTGGCGAAGGTGCTGCCGGAGGACCTGAACAAGTTCGGCATGATCCCCGAGTTCGTGGGCCGCATCCCGGTCGTCACGTCGCTCAACGAGCTGTCGCTCGACGACCTCGTGCGCATCCTGACCGAGCCGAAGAACGCGCTCGTCAAGCAGTACACGCGCATGTTCGAGTTCGAGGAGTGCGCGCTCGTCTTCGAGGACGATGCACTGCGCGCCATTGCAGGGGAGGCTGTGGAGCACGGCACGGGCGCCCGCGGCCTGCGCTCCATCTGCGAGCGCGTGCTCATGGACGTGATGTACGAGCTGCCCGAGACCGAGGGCCCCACGACCGTCACGGTCCGTGCGAGCGACATTGCCGGCGATACGGTGCCCGCTATCGTTCCTGCCGCCGCCGAAAGCGCTTCGAGCCAGGACGGCGTGGCATAATGTGAGCGCGCCTGAGGGCGCGAACAAGGTATACAAGCCGCCTGGCGCACGCTGGGCGGCTTTGGACTGCAGGGCGGCCGAAAGGCCGCAGGCTGAGGAGAGAAGACCGTGAGCGAACAGAAGAAGAAGGTCGACTACGACTTCGCGGCCCACGAGAAGCCGCTGATGGACGCCTGGTACGAGAACGGGTACTTCCATCGCGGCGCGGGCTTCGGCAAGCACGCCAACGACTGCTACACCATCACCATCCCGCCGCCGAACATCACCGGCGTCCTGCACATGGGCCATGCCCTGGACGACACCATCCAGGACACCTGCATCCGCCATGCGCGCATGCAGGGCTACCGCACGCGCTGGATCCTCGGCACGGACCACGCCGGCATCTCCACGCAGACGAAGGTGGACAAGAAGCTGGCGGAGGAGGGCATCTCCCGCCTGGAGATCGGCCGCGAGAAGTTCATCGAGGCCTGCTATGACTGGCGCCGCGACTACGGCACCACCATCGTGAGCCAGATCCGCGGCATGGGCTGCTCGTGCGATTACGACGACGAGCACTTCACCCTGGACCCCGACTACGTCAAGGCGGTCCGCCGCCTGTTCGTTGACTGGTACCACGACGACCTCATCTACAAGGGCAAGCGCATCGTGAACTGGTGCCCGCACTGCACCACCTCCATCTCCGACGACGAGGCTGAGTACGTGGACGAGGCGGGCCACCTGTGGTACCTGCGCTACCCGCTGACCGAGCCGGTCGACGGCGTGGAGTACATCACCGTGGCCACCACGCGCCCTGAGACCATGCTGGGCGACACCGGCGTCGCCGTGAGCCCGAAGGACCCTGGGAAGCGCGCGCTGGTGGGCAAGACCGTGAAGCTGCCCATCGTCGGCCGCGAGATCCCCATCTTCGAGGACTACCACGTCGACCCCGAGTTCGGCACCGGCTTCGTCAAGGTGACGCCGGCTCACGACCCGAACGACTGGGCCATGGGCGAGGCGCACGACCTGCCGAAGATCAACATCTTCGACGAGACGGCGCACGTCGTCGAGGGCTACGGGAAGTTCACCGGATTGGACCGCGACGAGTGCCGCGAGGCCGTCATCGCCGAGTTCGAGCGCCTGGGCCTGCTCGACCACGTGGAGGACCACGACCACTCCGTCATGACGTGCTACCGCTGCCACACCAAGCTTGAGCCGTGGCTGTCCGAGCAGTGGTTCGTGGCGGTCGACGGCCTGAAGGAGGACGCGTCCCGCGTCGTCCGCGACGGCCAGATTAAGTTCTACCCGGAGCGCTGGTCCCAGGTCTACCTGGACTGGATGGAGAACCTGAAAGACTGGTGCATCTCCCGCCAGCTGTGGTGGGGCCACCGCATCCCGATGTTCTACTGCGACGAGTGCGGCTGGGAGGACGCGTCCGTGGAGGACGTGGAGACCTGCCCGAAGTGCGGCGCGAAGGTGCGCCAGGACGAGGACGTGCTGGACACGTGGTTCTCGAGCCAGCTGTGGCCCTTCGCCACGATGGGCTGGACCGAGGATGGCATGGACGCCCCTGAGATCAAGGAGGCGTACCCCACGCAGGTGCTCGCCACCGCGCGTGACATCATGGGCCTGTGGGTCGCCCGCATGGTCATGGCGTCCATGTACTGCTGCAAGGAGATCCCGTTCCATGACGTGATCATCCACCCGACGGTCATGGCCGCCGACGGCAAGCCCATGAGCAAGAGCCGTGGCAACGGCGTCGACCCGCTGCGCCTCATGAAGGACTACGGAGCCGACGGCATGCGCTTCGGCCTGCTCATGCAGGTGACGGGCGCCCAGGACCTCAAGTTCAACGAGGCGAAGCTGGAGAGCAGCCGCAACTTCGCGAACAAGATCCGCAACGCCGCGCGCTTCGTCATGATGCACCTTGACGGCTACGAGCCCGGCGCGCCCGAGCCCACCACGCCGGCCGACAAGTGGATTTTCTCGCGCCTGGCCGGCCTGGTGGCGCGCGTGGACGACTGCTTCACCCGCTATGAGTTCGGCGAGATCACGCGCGAGCTGTACGGCTTCTTCTGGAACGAGTTCTGCGACTGGTACATCGAGTTCTCGAAGAGCCGCCTGTCCTCTGACGACGCGGCTGACCGCCTGGCGTGCCAGCGCAACCTCGTGTTCGTGCTCGACCAGGCCCTGCGCCTGCTGCACCCGATCATGCCGTTCGTCACCGAGGAGATCTACCAGGAGCTCCCGTGCGAGAAGGACGCGCCGTACCTGATCGTGGCTGCCTGGCCGGACGCCGAAGCGCTGTCCCGCTACGTGGACGCCGATGCCGAGCGTGCCATCCAGATGGTGACTGAGGTGGTGTCGGGCATCCGCTCCACGCGCGCACGCTACGGCATCTCGCCGAAGCAGGCGCTCTCTGCCGTGGTGAAGGCCTCCGGCGCCGACGCCGCCCTGCTCGAGGAGCAGCGCGGCCTGCTCGCGTCCATGGCGAACCTGGACGAGCTTGAGATCGGCGCGGACGCCGAGAAGCCGGCCGAGTCCGCCGTCGTGCTCGGCGCAGGCGTCGAGGCGTACGTGAAGCTCTCCGGTCTGGTGGACTTCGACGCCGAGCGCGCTCGCCTGCAGAAGGAGCAGAAGACGCTGTCCGCCGACGTGGCGAAGCTGGAGAAGAAGCTCTCCAACCCGGGCTTCCTGGCGAAGGCGAAGCCTGAGATCGTGGAGAAGGACACGGCCAAGCGCGACGAGCTGGCCGAGAAGCTGGCCTTGGTCGAGGCGCAGCTGGCCTCCCTGGGCTAGGCAGATGGAACGGCGGGGCGCGGGCGCATGCTCGCGCCCCGCGTGCGTTCTGGGCTGGCACGTGCGCGACGAGGGGTTTTCGCCTTGCTTCCACTGCAGGCTGAAGCGCGCTCGTTTTGCCGGGGCGCTCATCTTTGCTACAATGGCACACTGGCCCGTTGAAAGCGGGCTTGAAGCGGACGGCGTCTTTGGCGCCAGTTGAAGCGACGTAAGGAATTCGAAATGAGTGAATTGATGTCCCAACTGTGGACGCCCCAGATGCAGACCGCCTCGGTGGCCATCATCGCGCTGCTCGTCATCCTGTACGTGCTGTCCATCGTGTGGGTCGTGCGCGACGCGTACCGTCGTGGCACGGTGTGGTTCATCTGGGCTATCGTTGCCCTCATTCCGCTCGTGGGCGTGATCGCCTACCTGCTCATGCGCCCGCCGCTGCTGCAGATCGACAAGGACGAGCAGGAGCTGGAGGTCGCGCTCAAGCAGCGTCAGCTCATGCAGTACGGTGAGTGCGCCACGTGCGGGTATCCCGTCGAGGCGGACTACATCATCTGCCCGAACTGCCATCAGCGCCTGAAGAACCTGTGCCCCACGTGCGGTCATGCACTCGATCCTTCGTGGACGGTGTGCCCGTACTGCGCCACGCCCGTCGGCGGTGCCCGCCGTCGTGCCGTGCAGGGCGCCCGCCCGAACCCCAACCAGCGTCTGACTACCGCGCCGCGCGGCGCGGCCCCTGCTCAGCAGCAACGTCCGGCGCCCTCGAACGAGGGAGCGCAGGAGCGTTAACCTGATGATCTGGCCGCCTGGAACTTTCCGGCGGCCTTTTCATATTTTGACCGTGCGCGAGGAGCAAGCCCTCGCGCGACGACCGCGCAGGCGTGTTTGTATCCGCCCGGCGCAAGAAAGGAACGAACATGGAAATCATTCTCCCCGACGGCTCGAAGCGCGAGCTGGAAGCTGGGTCCACGGTTGGTGACGTGGCCGCCTCCATCGGCGCGGGCCTGGCGAAGGCTGCGCTCTGCGGCAAGATCGACGGCGCGTTCGCCGATCTGACCACCGAGGTGCATGACGGCGCCACCGTGGAGATCATCACCGAGAAGAGCCCCGAGGCCCTGGGCGTCATGCGCCATTCCTGCGCGCACGTCATGGCCGAGGCCGTGCAGACCCTGTTCCCGGGCGCGCAGATTGCCTTCGGCCCGGAGACGGAGGACGGCTTCTTCTACGATTTCGAGCTGTCCCGCAGCCTGTCCACGGATGACTTCGAGGCCATCGAGGCCGAGATGCAGAAGATTATCGACCGCGACGAGCCGTTCGTGCGCGAGGTCGTGACCCGCGCGCAGGCCGAGGAGATCTTCGCCGACCAGCGCTTCAAGCTGGAGCACGTCCGCGAGCTGCCCGAGGACGAGGAGATCACCGTGTACCGCCACGGCGACTTCGTGGACCTCTGCGCCGGCCCGCACGTGTGCTCTGCCGGCAAGATTGGTGCCTTCAAGCTCATGAAAGTGGCAGGCGCCTATTGGAAGGGTGACGCCGAGCGCGAGATGCTGCAGCGCGTCTACGGCACCGCGTTCTTCAAGAAGAAGGACCTGGAGACCCACCTGTACAACCTGGCAGAGGCCGAGAAACGCGACCATCGCAAGTTGGGCCGCGAGCTGGGCATCTACATGATGGATCCCATGGCGGGCGTGGGCCTGCCCATGTACCTGCCGAAGGGCGCGCGCGTCATCCGCATCATGCAGGAGTGGCTGCGCCGCGACCTGTACGACCGCGGGTACGAAGAGGTCATCACCCCGCACATCTACAACGCCGACGTGTGGAAGACCTCGGGCCATTACGGCTTCTACAAGGAGAACATGTACTTCTTCAACATCAACGAGGGCGACGAGGAGCACCCGCGCCTGTCCGAGTACGGCGTGAAGCCCATGAACTGCCCGGGCCACGTGATGCTGTACAAGAACGACATCCACTCCTACCGCGACCTGCCGCTGCGCTATTTCGAGTTCGGCACCGTGTATCGCCACGAGATGAGCGGCGTCGTGCACGGCCTCATGCGCGCCCGCGGCTTCACGCAGGACGACGCGCACGTGTTCTGCACGCGCGACCAGGTGGTGGACGAGGTCGTCGCCATCCTTGACTTGGTTGACCACATCATGACCACCTTCGGCTTCGAGTACGCGGCGGAAATCTCCACGCGTCCGGAGAAGTCCATCGGCACGGACGACATGTGGGAGCACGCCACCAACGCGCTCAAGGAAGCCTGCGCGCGCCATGACCTCGCTTACGACATCAACGAGGGCGACGGTGCCTTCTACGGCCCGAAGATCGACATCAAGGTGAAGGACGCCATCGGCCGCACGTGGCAGTGCTCCACGGTGCAGGTTGACTTCAACATGCCCGAGCGCTTCGGCCTCACGTACCGCACCGAGGACAACACCGAAGAGCGCCCGTGGATGCTGCACCGCGCCATCTTCGGCTCCATCGAGCGCTTCCTGGGCATCCTCATCGAGCACTATGCCGGCGCGCTGCCGTTGTGGCTGGCTCCCGTGCAGGTGGCCATCCTGCCCATCGCCGACCGCCATGCCGAGGCCGCTGCCGACCTGGTGAAGCAGCTGAAGGCCGTCGGCGGCCGCGTTGAGGTGTACGACCAGAACGAGCCCATGCGCGTGAAGATCGCGAAGGCACAGAGCCAGAAGATCCCGCACATGGTCGTCATGGGCGACAAGGAGGTCGAGAACGGCACCGTGTCCGTCCGCGACCGCCACGAGGGCGACCTGGGCTCCTGGCCGGTGGAGAAGCTGGTCGAGGAGATTCGCGCCGCCGCGCTGTAAGGGCGCATTGAACACTGCGCTGGGCGGGCGTCCGATGGGACGTGGCGCTTGAAGCGAGCGAGGAGCGCGAACGACCCGTAGGACGGGACCGTTCGCGCGTGAGAAAGGCCGACCATGCCGTGCGAGCATGGTCGGCCCTCGTGCGTTCGGGCTTAGGGCGCGCGTGCGTTTCGAACGGGGGAACGGCTGCGGTCGGTGCGAATCGCTCGTAGCGCGAACGCGTCCCCGCGATCGGTGGGCGTGCCTTTGCTGCCGAGGCTCGATTAGCTCACGCGTTCGCGCCCATGGCTTTTGCGGAACGCCCGTGCTCGGGCGGAGAGCGCTGCGAGCTCGTCGGGGGAGAGCTCTTCCAAGTGCTCGAGCTGGTCCAGGAACTTGAGCGTGCTGCGGTTGCCCTGCGCTCGGATGAGCTCGTTGCAGTACGCCACCACGACGCCGGTCACTACGGCCAGATAGAACACGCTCACGATGCTCAGGCACACCAGGACGACCCGTCCGGCAAGGGAGGTGGCCACCACGTCGCCGAACCCAATGGTGGTGACGGCCTGGAAGCAGAACCACAGGGAGTCGCCCCACGTGCCGATGGCGGGGTCGAGCGCCCAGATGAGCACCGAGCATGCGAGGAATATGAGCAGGAAGACGAGCGAGATGTGGCCGAGGCCGGCCTGGCGGATGATCTTTCCCACCATGCGAAGGCGGAACATGGCAGCTCCTGTTCGTCGGCGCCAAGCGCGCCTGCGCTCCCGGGCATCGCGGAAAGGCGCGCGGTCCCGAGGCTGCGCACGGTGCGGCGCATGCATTTTTCGGTGGGACAATTGTACGCTCTTGACGGGGAGCGCGCGGGGAGATGCGGCCTCTCACATGGTGAAACGCACGTTTGAGCAGATAACGGGCATTTCACAATAGTGAATACGTATCCAGAAAAATGTATATCAACGGTTTGTAAACAGGGTCGTATTCACATAGATGAATCAATATGCAAAAGAGGGCTTGACATAACCAAATCTGCACAACCTTTCGCGCGAAAGACCTTTCGGCGGCCCAAACCGCCCGTCCGCGCGCGGCGGGGGAGCAGGATTTCGCGCCTCGTTGACAACCGCCCCCGCGGCCTGTTTAATGCGCCGCGTCGCAGGCGGCACGGGCTGTCGGCGATGACCGAGAAAAGGGCTGCACAATCATGAAAACGAATATGCAGTCGACACCGATAACCCAAGAAAGGGGTGCTGAATGAGCGGTAACAACGAGGTTCTGGCGCGCAACACGGAGAACGCACCGAAGTGCCCGATGAGCTCCCAGACCGTCGCTTTCTCTCATTACAACAACCTTTCGGCCCAGCTGCCCATCGACCCGGCCACCGGCGCGATCGTCGCTGGCGGCATCGCCGAGCAGGCCGAGCAGTGCTACCGCAACATCGCGGCCATCGTTGAGAGCATCGACCATCACCTGAACGACGTCATCCGCATCACCGTTTTCGTCCGCGACATCCAGGACATGGACGTTGTCGACGCGGTTCACCGTGCGTTCTTCCCGACCTACCTGCCGGCCCGCACCGTCGTGGCCGTCGACGCGCTGCCGATGGACGCGCTCATCCAGGTCGAGGCGCTCGTCTCCAACGGCGAGGGCACCATTCCGAACGCCCCGCAGGCCGGTGACCTGATCAAGTACGTCAACAACACCGCCAATGCGCCGCTCGACGCCCTGTCCTCCCAGACCGTGGCGTTCTCGCACTACAACAACATCACCGCGCAGCTCCCGATCGACCCGGTCTCCGGCCAGCTGGTCGTGGGCGGCGTCGCCGAGCAGGCCGCGCAGTGCCTCAAGAACATCAAGGCCGTCCTCACGAGCATCGACGTGCCGTTCGACGACATCGTCAAGGTCAACGTCTTCCTGACCGACCTGGCCGACGTCGACGCCGTCAACGAGGTCTACACCCGCTTCTTCCCGGACTCCGGCATTGCCCGCGCTGTCGCCTACATGCCTGCCCGCACCATCGTCCCGGTCGCCGCGCTGCCGATGCACGCCAAGGTCCAGATCGAGGCTGTCTGCTCCCACGGCGACGGCACTCCGCCGCAGGCAGTCGAGGATCGTCATGGCCTGATCATCGAGGCGAACAACACGGACGCCGCTCCGCGCTGCCCGCTGTCCACCCAGACCGTGGCCTTCTCCCACTACAACAACATCACCGGCCAGCTCCCGATCGACCCGGCCACCGGCAAGATGGTCGAGGGCGGCGTTGCCGAGCAGGCTCGCCAGATCCTGACCAACATCAAGGCCATCATCGAGTGTGTCGACCACAGCCTGGCCGACACCGTCAAGGTGAACATCTTCGCCCGTGACCTGGCCGACATGGAGGCCATTGACGAGGTCTACGCCGAGTTCTTCCCGGGCTGCGTGCCGGCTCGCCGCGTGGTCGGCGTCTCCGAGCTGCCGATGGACGCCCGCGTCATGATGGACGCCATCTTCGGCAACTTCGAGGGCACCCCGCCGGTGGCGTAAGCTCCCTGCGACATACCCTGCAACGAACGAAGGCTCCCTCCGGGGAGCCTTCGTTGCGTGCTGGGAGCCACATCAAATGTCACCTGTTGATGGAGGCGGCGGAGGATGACGAACAAATTAGTTAAAGTTAACTTTGCGTTATAATAAGTCAGCGCACGTTACGAACAAGACGTCGCGCGTCCTTGGACGTCCCGTAAGGAGAAGGGTCGAAAGTCGCCATGATTCAGGAATTGGAGCTGAACGCCTCGACAGTAATCATCCTCGTAGTCGTGCTGGTTTTGCTCGCGTTAGCGCTTCGTGTGGCGGTGCGCACCTGGACGGGCAAGCGCGGTTGCCATGGGGACGACGGTTGCGAATGCAAGAAGCGCAGCAAACCCCAGGACGGGGATTAAGGGATCTTTCACTCTGCGCGCGATTGCTGGAGAGGACGTGCGCCTGCTTGATAGCGGGGTGCGGGCAGTTCGTTTCCTCTCGGTCTCTTCCTGATCAATGTGTGTTGATTCAAAGCGCGCAGCGGCGTGCTATCCCAGCGCTACGTCCAGGACCATCATGAGCGTAAACCCGAGCGCCAAGGTGACAACGCCCACGTTGCTGTGCCGTCCCGCTTGGGTTTCCGGGATGAGCTCCTCTACCACCACGTACATCATGGCGCCCGCGGCGAACGCCAGGATGTAGGGAAGGGCGGGCGTCATAAAGCCGATACAGGCGAGCATGAGGGCAGCGCCGAGTGGCTCCACGACGCCAGATGCGACGCCATACAGGAAGGCTTTCCTGCGCGTGAGCCCGCACGATACCAACGGCATCGAGATGACGGCTCCCTCGGGGATATTCTGAATGGCGATGCCCACCGCAAGGCTCACGACGCCTGCAAGGGCAATGGTGGCTTCACCTGAGAGGAATCCAGCAAGCACGACGCCCACCGCCATGCCCTCGGGCAGGTTGTGCAATGCCACCGCGAAAATGAGCATGGTGGGTTTCTTCATGTGGCAAGGCATGCCTTCGGGCTGCGGGTCGTCCAGGTGCTGATGGGGGAGGAAGTGGTCAATCATCAGCAGCAGGCCTATGCCGAGCAGAAAGCCGACCGTGGCTGGCACCCAGCCCGTCATGCCCTGCGACTCAGCGTTCTCGATGGCGGGAATCAGCAGGCTCCACACTGAAGCAGCGATCATGACGCCCGCCGCGAACCCCAGCAACGCCTTCTGCACGAGATCGCCCATAGCGCGCTTCAAGAAGAACACGAACGACGAGCCAAGGACGGTTCCCAACAAGGGGACCGTCAAGGCGATGATCATAGCCAGGTTCGATTCGTTCAAGACGTTCCTTCCTGCGGTGGTCCACCGCGTTGCACCCAGGTCGCTCTCCTTGAGCCGATTCGGTCGCGCGATTGACAGCTTTTGCTCGAACGGGCGCGCAAGACCCGCTCCCTTGTTCGGTTTGAAGCAAAGCTACGCGCTTCGGTTGAGGGCGCGGTAGCGGTGCGGGGTCATGCCGAAGCGTTCCTTGAACGCTTCTGAAAAGCTGCCTTGTCGCGAGAATCCAACGCGCGCCGCCACGGCAGCGATTGAATCGTCGGTGCCGGTCAGAAGCTCGCAGGCGCGTTCCATGCGGCGATCGCGCACCCAGCCCATGGGCGTCGTGCCCTCCGCGTCGCGAAATAGGCTCGCGAGCTTGCTCGGGCTCGTGCATGCGACTTGGCAGAGATCGTCAAGCTCGATGGGATCCCCCAGATGCTCGCGTGCGAACGCGCAGGCGAGGTTGAGCGACGTCCGGTCGACGGCGCGCATTCGCGGCGCAACACTTTGCGCGTTCTTCGCATGCCAGTCGACGACAAGCGTGCAGGCTTCCGTCGCCTTGCAACGGTAGTACGCTTCGGAGACAACTTGCGAGAGCCGTGCCGCTCTGATCTCGTCGAACAGACGGGAGAGCGCGGGTATGCGATGTGTGCCATCGAGTCGCGCGATTGCCGTGGTGAGCGTAATTGGATCAGTGCCTATAGCGCGCGCCGTTTCGGTGGCGCCTTCGGGAAGAAGGGAGATACTCGCAACGGAGAGGCGCTCACCGGGCGGCACGACCTCGCGGCACATGCCCGAGCGCCATGCATAGCCGAGCAGCGTGCCCGTTTCCCACCCGTCCTCGATTCCGAGAAGCGGCGTGAAGTACGGGATCATGCTGCGCCCATAGCTGCCGAAGCAGAAGAAGTTCGGCACGACAGCGCCGAAGGACACGGTCTCGGCGAACAGAAGATCGAACACGGCGATCGCCGCAGCGTCGTCTATCGCGAGATACCAGTACGCCCCGCGCCCATATGCGGGGTCGATCGTCCACATGCGTCCGCAGCCGCGTTCGCCGCCCTCTTCAACCTCCACGCCGTGCATGTCGGCTATCTGGGGAAGGAATATCGCGTCGATTCTTCGGTTGGTGCCCGCCGCGGCATTCGGTCTCTTCTCGTCTTGATTGTCCGGCGCCGTCTTGCTACCCATGCCTTGCTCCCTTTCGCATCGGGCGGAGCTTCGCTGTCGTTTCGGCGCAATCGGGCGGTTTTCGGCTCGATCGTTGAAATAGCGCTCGAGAAGTCGAAGTGCCCTCGTGATCGCTAACATGTTATCCATGGCTAATTTTAGTGAACAGCTTTTCGGCGCGCAAGGGGAGGGCAAGTCGGCTGAACCAGACGGTCGCCGTGCTTTGATTCGCTCAGCGATGCCGGAAGAGCAGGCAGGCGACGAAGATCATGCCGCGCGCACGATTGCGACGGATACCCCAGGTGCGCTGTCGTTGCGACGACTCGATCCGCGCGTGTCGATCGTTATCCTCGTTCTCATCAACGCCACGGCGTTCACGCCGCGGCTTGTCGTCGGGCAGATCATGATGGTGGCGCTCAGCGCCGCGGTAGCGGTATGGTGTGGGCGAGTCTCATCGGCGGTGAGATGGTGTGTCGCCTACGCTGTCGTCATGGCTGCAGGGTATGCGTTTCTTCTGTTCCCGAACGCTGCCGCCGCGTCGTTCGCGACGATGATCGTGATGGTTCGCTGCGTGTTCTGCGTCGGGATGTTCGCCTCCACGATGATCGCGACGACGCGCGTCGGCGAGCTTGCCTGCGCGCTCCAGCGCGCGCATCTGCCGCGCCATGGCATCATCGCGGTGTGTGTCGCATTGCGCTTTTTCCCGACGATGGCGGGCGAGTTCCGCGCGGTCATCGAGGCGCTGCGCGTGCGAGGCATAGCGATCACGCTGAAATCGATTGTCACGCAGCCGGTGCGCGTTATGGAGAACCTGCTCGTGCCCGTCATGAGCAGGTTGTCGATTGTCGCCGACGAACTGTCGAACGCCGCGGTCGTGCGCGGCATGGACTCTTCCCGACCGCGCACGTCGTATTACGACTTGCGCTTGCGGGCGGCAGACGTCGTTTTCTTGGCGCTATTCGCGGCAACGGCGGCGGCGCTGCTTCTCTCGAAGTTCGGGGTGATCGTATGAGCGGGTCCGGCAGCGCGATCGAGTTTCGGGAAGCGGGGTTCTCCTATGCGTCCACGGCGGGCGCCGCGTCGGTGCACGGCGTGTCGTTCGCGCAGCGCGAGGGCGAATGCGTCGCCGTGACAGGTCCGTCCGGCTGCGGCAAAACCACGCTTGCGCGCATGGTGAACGGGCTTATTCCCGCTGTGTACGCGGGTGAGGCGGAAGGTTCGGTGCGCGTGTTCGGCCGCGCGATCGCCGATTGGGGGATGGACGATCTGTCATGCGCGGTGGGCAGCGTGTTCCAGAACCCGCGCAGTCAGTTCTTCAACCTCGACACCACCTCCGAGATCGCTTTCGGCTGCGAGAACATGGGAATCCCTCGCGACGAGATCGCCCATCGCATCGCGTCGACAACGTGCGCGCTGGGCATCGATCATCTGCTCGAACGCGACATCCGCGCCCTTTCCGGCGGGGAAAAGCAGCTTGTCGCCGTCGCGTCGGTTCATGCGATGGAGCCGTCTGCGTTCGTCCTCGACGAACCCACCGCTGCGCTCGACGTGCGCGCGATGCTGCGCTTGCGCGACGTGGTCGCGCGGCTCAAGGCGGCGGGGAAGACGGTCCTCATCGCCGAGCATCGCCTGTGGTGGCTACGGGGAGTGGCGGACCGTATCGTGCTCATGCGCGACGGAGCGGTCGCGGCGGAGATGACCGCCGATAAGTTCACGGAGATGCCCGCAGAGGAGCGCAGACGGCTTGGACTGCGCGCATGGGATATCGAGCAGGTGGAGCCGCGCGCGAGGGCCGCGGCACGCGAGAAGTTGGAAGGCCGCAACGAAGGCGCGCCGGCGCTCATCGTGCGCGGGCTCACGGTTCGCTACGGCAGAAGCGGTCCTTTCGTCGTGAACGACTGTGACTTCGACGCTGCCGCGGGGCGAGCGGTGGCGCTCGTCGGGCGAAACGGAGCGGGCAAAACGACGTTCGCGCGCTGTCTCGCTGGTCTTCATGCGGAGGCGGCGGGCGAGATTCGCATCGAGGGCGAGGCGCTCGGGCCGCGCAAGCGTGCGGGTCGCGTGTTCCTTGGCATGCAGGAGAGCGGCTACCAGCTGTTCAGCGACACAGTCGAAGGCGAGCTGCACCTCGCGCTCGACGCGTGTCGTGCGCACAAGGCGCCAGCGGCAGGTGGAGAAGGGCTTGATGACGTCAAGGAATCGGAAGTCGCCCTCATCGAGGCCGCGCTCGCGAACTTCGGCCTCGAGGATTTGCGCGACCGGCATCCGCTCTCCCTTTCGGGCGGCCAGCGCCAGCGCCTCGCTATCGCCGCCGGGTCGCTGCAGGGATCGCGCGTGCTCGTGCTCGATGAGCCGACGAGCGGGCTCGACCTTGCGAATATGGAGCGCATCGCCGCCGAGATCGACCGGCTCAAGGCAGCGGGGCACTGCATCGTCATCATCACGCACGACTTCGAGTTCGCATGCGCCACATGCGACGAAATAGCCCACTTCGAGAATGGCCGCATCGCGGAACGATTCGACCTTGCGCCGTCGACCGTGCCTCGAGCGCGAGCGCTGTTTGGATTCGGCTGATTTCTCGGCGCGGGCGCGGGCGCCGCGTTGCGCATCGGACGGCGTTTTCAGACGCTGGCCTCATCGGTATCAACTGCCTCACGAAAGGAGACGTTTCACATGGTAACGGCGGCATCGGCCCAGGGGAGCGCGAAGCTTCAGGGCAAGGACTTCATCTTCATCGCGATCTTCGGGCTTCTGCTCTTCATCGTGTTCTTCGCGTTCGCGATGATTCTCGGCATGAACGCGAACACGTTCTGGTTCACGCACGCCATCGGCGCGATCCCGGGCGGCATCGTGTGGATGTACCTCGCCGCGCGCGTGCCGAAGCCGGGCGCGACGATCGCCATGTCGGTTATCGTGGCGGTCGTGGGCCTGTTGCTCGGTATGCTGTGGACGGGGCCGGTGGGCATCGTCGTGGGCGGCGTGCTGGCGGAGATTATCATGACGGCGGGCAAACGATCGAAGGCGGCGGTCATCGCGGCGTTCGCAGTGTGGACGTTGTGCTTCTGGCTCGGGCAGGAGTCGATGGTGTTTCTCGCGGGCGGTTCCTACGTCGACATGGTGGTTCAATCGGGCATGAGCCGCGAGTACGGCGAGACGCTCGTCGGGTTCATGCAGAGCCCCCTCATTATCGTGGCGGGCGTCCTGTGCGTCGTCGGCCCGATCGTCGGCGGTCTTCTCGGGTCGAAGATCTTCAACAAGCACTTCGCGCGCATTGCCGCGTAACAGGTCGCTTTTCTCTCTTCAAGCTGCCGCTCCGGTTTCGGGGTGGCAGCTTCTTTTTTCTGCGTAATCGTTCATATACATCGTAGCAGAATGATTTTTTCGGTGAATCGCTACATTGTTATCAATATATAACACTCAACGAGAAACGGAGAGGTGCGGAATGGAAGGAAGGCGAGATCAACGCGCGTCGAAGAGACGGCAGCGCAACCCCATCATGCGGCTGCTCGATTTCGCTGGCGGCTACAAAAAGCTCACGATCCTCGGCTGCGTGCTGTCGGGCGTGAACGCGCTGTGCGCCATAGCGATGCTCGTGTGCGTGTGGTTCGTGCTGCGCGACCTCATCGCGGTGGCGCCTGACTGGTCGGCGGCACCAAACGCGACGGGCTACGGCATCGCGGCGTTCGCGTTCGCGCTTGCTGGGCTCGTCATCTACTTCGCGGCGCTCATGTGCACGCATCTTGCGGCGTTCCGCACGGCGACGAACATGCGCGCCGCCGCCCTCGAGCACCTCTCCCGTGTGCCGCTCGGATACTTCGACGCGCATGCGACCGGCGAACTGCGCCGCGTCATCGAGGGGGCGACCGGCCTTACCGAGGGCGTGCTCGCGCATCGCTTCCCCGATTTCGTGGGTGCGCTCGTCACGCCTGTGGCGTACCTCGTTGTCATGGCTGCCGTCGATTGGGTGCTGGGCCTGCTCTGCCTCGTGCCTGTTGCCGTGTCCGCCGCGTGCATGTTCTGGATGATGGCTGGGGGCGGCGACGACGAGAACACCAACATGATGACGTTCATGAAGAACTACCAAGACGCGCTCGACCGCATGAACAAAGCGGCGGTCGAGTACGTCCGCGGCATCCCCGTCGTGAAGGTGTTCCAGCAGACGGTGCGGTCGTTTTCCACCTTCCGTGAATCGATTCGGGCGTACCGGGAGTTCGCGAGCGCCTACGTGCGCCTCTGCACGCCGCCCCAGGTGGCGCAGCTCGTGGCGATTAACTCGACGTTCGCCGTGCTCGTGCCGGCGGGCATCCTGCTTGCGCAGAACGCTGGCGATTTCGCGGCGTTCCTTTCCGACTACCTGTTTTACGTCGTCTTCTCCGCGCTCACGACCATGATGATGACGAAGGTGATGTACGCCTCGCAGGCGCTTGCCGATGCGCAAGACGCTGTCATGCGCATCGAACGCATTCTCGATGCGCCCGTTATGGCGGATGCGGATCCAGCGCGCGCTTCGGAGCCTGCGGACGATTCGATCGAGTTCGACTGCGTAACCTTCTCTTACCCCGGAACCGACCGCCCGGCGCTCGAGAACGTGTCGCTGTGCGTGCCCGCAGGCGCCACGGTGGCGCTCGTGGGGCCGAGTGGCAGCGGCAAGACGACGGCGGCGAGCCTGGTGCCGAGGTTCTGGGACGCGTGCGAAGGCGCCGTGCGGATCGGCGGCGTCGACGTGCGCGACATCCCGCTTTCCAGCCTTATGGGCCGCGTGGCGTTCGTGTTCCAGAATGACCGGCTGTTCAAGCAAAGCCTTGCCGACAACATCCGCGCCGCCCGACCCGACGCGACGCGCGGGGAGGTGGAGGCGGCGGCCCGCGCCGCCCGATGTGACGACATCATTGCCAAGTTCCCCAATGGGCTCGATACCGTGGTGGGCGCGCGCGGCGTCTATCTGTCGGGTGGCGAGTGCCAGCGCATCGCCCTTGCCCGGGCGATCCTCAAAGACGCTCCGATCGTCGTGCTCGACGAAGCGACGGCGTTCGCTGATCCGGAAAACGAGGCTCTCATCCAAAAGGCGCTCGCCGTGCTCGCGAAGGGCAAGACGGTGCTCATGGTGGCCCATCGGCTCTCGACGGTGGTGGATGCCGACATGATCTGCGTGCTCGACGAGGGGAGAATCGTCGAGCAAGGCGCGCACGCCGAGCTCGTGGCTGCGGGAGGCCTCTATGCGAAGATGTGGGACGATTACCGCGCGAGCGTTTCGTGGCGGATTACCGGAAAGGGGGCCGGCCATGCTGCGTAGCGCGCTCGGACTCACCGATCAAGGGTGGCGCACCTTCAAGCGGGGCGTGCTCTTCTGCGCCATCGCGAACCTCGTGCTCATGGCGCCGATGTGCATCCTGTTCCTGCTCGTACGCGATTTCGTGGCTCATCTCGAAGCGGGAGCGCCTCTGCCGGTGCTTTGGCCATATCTCATCGCGGTCATCGTCGTGCTCGCGCTCATCGCGGTGACGCAGCTGCTCGAATACCGCAACACTTACGGCCCCGTGTACGAAGAAAGCGCTCGCAAGCGCGAGGGCATCGCCGAGCGTTTGCGGATGCTCCCGCTGTCGTTTTTCGGCAAGCGAGACCTCTCCGACCTTACGAACACCATCATGAAGGACTGCGCGGATCAGGAGCGGCTGTTCATGCACGTGGTGCCGCAGCTGTTCGGCACGGGCGTATCGAGCGCCATCGTCATCGTCGGCGTGATCGCCTTCGATTGGCGGCTCGGGCTCGCGGCGTTCTGGCCGCTTCCGGTCGCGGCGGCGATCATGGCGGCGACGAGCGGGTTTTCCAACCGCAAGATCGCAGCGAAGGAGGCGCGTCGCCTCGAGATGATCGACGGCGTGCAGGAATACCTCGACTGTGCGCGCGAGATCCGCGCGACGAACCGCGCGGGCGCGTTTCTCGGGGAGCTGCGCGGAAAGCTCGGTGCGTTCGAGCGGGCGCAGGTGGCATCCGAGCTTGCCACGGGCGTGACGATCTCGTCCGGCCAGGCGTTCCTCAAGCTCGGCATCGCCACGACCATCCTTGCGGGGGCGGCGCTCATCGTGTCGGGCGGCGTTGATTTCCTCACGTACTTCGTGTTTCTCCTCGTCGTCACGCGCGTGTACGATCCCATCAACGTCGTGCTCCAGTCGAGCGCCGAGCTCATGGAGATGCGCCATTCGATCCGCCGCACGAACGCGCTTGCGGCCGAGCGCCCCATGACGGGCGCGAAGGGCTTTAGCCCGCAGGGACACGACGTGGCGTTTCGCGACGTGTCGTTCTCCTACGGAGGCACCGACGAGGCGGTGCTCGCCGATGTGACGTTCACGGCGCGCGAGGGCGAGGTCACCGCGCTCGTGGGGCCGTCCGGTTCCGGCAAATCGACGTGCGCGAAGCTCGCCTGCCGTTTCTGGGATGCGGATGCGGGGTGCGTGTCGGTGGGTGGCGTGGACGTCGCGACGGTCGACCCCGAGGCGCTGCTCGCCGATTTCGCGCAGGTCTTCCAGGACGTCGTGCTCTTCGACGAAACGATCATGGACAACATCCGGATCGGCCGCGAGGGCGCCTCCGACGCAGACGTGCTCGCCGCGGCGCGCGCCGCGAACTGCGACGGCTTCGTGAGCCTTCTGCCGGAAGGCTACGCCACGAAGATCGGCGAGAACGGGGCGCGCCTCTCCGGCGGCGAGCGCCAGCGCATCTCGATCGCGCGGGCGCTCCTGAAGGACGCGCCGATCGTCGTGCTCGACGAGGCGACGGCGTCGCTGGACGTGGAGAACGAAACGGAGGTGCAGCAGGCGCTCTCGAGGCTTCTCGCCGGAAAGACGGTCGTCGTGATCGCGCACCGCATGCGCACGGTCATGGGCGCCGACCACGTGGTCGTGCTCGAGGAGGGGCGCGTCGCCGAGCAAGGCAGCCCGCAAGAGCTCATGGCGCGCGACGGCCTGTTCGCCCGCATGGTGCGCTTGCAGACCGAAAGCGCGGAGTGGACGCTCTGAGGTCGCCGCAGCTCTCCGCGTCCTACGCTCCCGCTACAATCGCCCATGTGAGGAGCGCTGCGAACAGGATGACGAACGCGAGGTTGTTCCATCCACCGAAGAGCACGCAGCGCGCGGGCTGCGGGGCGCGCATCCAGATGAAATTCAGAAACATCGTGACGGCGGGGGTGAGCACTGCGAACCACGGCGGCAGTGTCGTCTGTCCGGCGACGACGGCCACGGCCAGCACGATCATCCCGCCGTAGAGCGGCAGGAGTGCAAGCTTCGAGAGCGCCATGATGTTGCCCGAGACCTGATTATAGAGGTCGTCATGTCCTGCCTTCGAGATGATGGAGAGGAAGACGTACTGCGCGTGGTAGGCACCGCCGCAGGAAAGGGCGAACGCGAGCAGAAATGCCGCAACGGTGACGGCGACTGTGCCGATCTCGGTTGCGGCGAGGGAGGGCAGCGCGAGGAAGCCGAGCACATAGGGGAGCACGGCAACAGGTCCGAGCGCTCCGCCGGCGAACACGCGCCGCGCGGGAACGCCGCGCATGATCTCCATGTATGGCCGGAGCGTGCCGTCCATGTCGTAGCGGCCACACGTGAAATAGAGCAGCATGTCGCCGACGAACATGATGATGGCGCCGGCGAGCCCAAGAGCGAATCCGATGGCCATGATGGACCTCCGCTTTCGAAAAGGGATTTCGCGGCCATTATAAATTAGCCATAGTTAACTTACAATAATGGATAGGGATCGAGTGGCGGAGCAAGCGCTCTGATTGAGCTCATGGGCGCGAATCGATTCGCCCATGCCCGCGCTTGTCGCTTCGATGCAGCGCGCGGTATTCGGAGGGCGAGCGCGAAAAGGTCGCAGCGAAGGCGGCGGAGAACTTGCTCGGGTTGCGGTACCCGACCGAAAGAGCGATCTGCGCGATGCCCTCGTCGGTGGTCTCGAGCAGTTGGGCGGCGCGTTCGAGTCGGCACTGGCGCCGGTACGCCATGGGCGAGATTCCGAATGCTTTGGCGAAGCGCTCTTTGAAGGACGACACGCTCATGTGCGCCGCGCCTGCCGCATCGCGCAGTGTCACGTCTTGCGCGAAATCCGATTCCAGAAGCCTCATACCGCGCTCGAGCGATTCGATTGCGCTTTTTCGCTGGTAGCTTTCGGTGCGCGGGGAGAAGTGCGGCGTTGTGGCGACGAGGGTGACGAGCTCGAGCGCCTTGAGACGCAGCCGCGCGAGGGGCGCGCGCTCATCGACGCCCCAGAACGATTCGAGGAGCGCGCGCATCGAAGGGTCGGGTGTGTAGATCGCACACCCGCTTTCTCCGGTGAGTCTGCGCGCGATTCCGTCGAGGTCGACATCGCATTCGGGAAGGGCGCGGGCGAGCGACGCCGCTCCGGCCGACCGATCGATCCTGAGCGTGAGGCCCGTGTACAGCGGCGCGGGAAACGACATGACGCGCTTGCTCACGCGCTCGTCGTGGAAGGCGAACTCGCCCTCGCTCAGGCGGATCGTCCGTCCGTTCGCGGTCTCGAGTTCGAACCGCCCGCGTAGGCACCAGTCAATCTGCAGCTCGCGGGGCTCGACATCGCCCCATTCGGCCGTTCCCCGAGGGATGCTGTTGAACATGAGGGACACGCCGTCGAACAGCTCGAACGTGTCGATGACGCCCACGACGCCGCCGTTCATGCGCAGGTGGTAGCGCACGGACGCGCCGTCCGCGCCGACGGCGCGCAGTTTGTCGGCATTTCGCTTGGCGAGGATGTCGAACACGGTCACGGGCGCGTCCTTTCTGCTGGTCGGAGCGAGGGCTATGGGCGATCGTACGCGAGGAAGAGATCGGCAAGACGGTTGGCAGTCTCTTCGCAGAGCGGGAAGGTGTCGGCGATGCGCCCGTTCTCCATCATCGCGACGTGCGTGCAGCATGAGAGCACGAACTCCGGATCGTGTGTGATGACGATTTGCGTCGCGTCGCGGGCGCGCACGCCGCGGATGGTTTCGGCGACCTGTCGCATATGCGCGAGGTCGAGGCCGCTCGTGGGCTCGTCGTAGACGATGAGGGGCCGGTCGGTGGCGAGCGCTTGGGCGATTGCGACGCGCTGGCGCTGCCCGCCCGACAGCGAGAGGGGGTGGGCCTGCGCGAGCTCGTCGAGATCGAGGTCGCGCAGGATGCTAAGCGCGCGCTGACCGCGATCGTCGCCCGTCATGCCGAGCAGCACCTCGTCGAGCACGCTTTCCGCGAACAGCTGGTGGTTCACGTTCTGCATGACCATGAAGCATCGCCGCCGCCGGTCGCGCTTTCCCAAGCGCTCGCCGTCGATCTCCATCGTGCCTTCGCACCGGTTGAGGCCGCAGACCGCTTCGGCGAACGTGGACTTGCCGGCGCCGCACGGGCCGACAAGCGCGGTGACGCTTGCCTGCGGTAGCTCGAGCGACGGCACGTCGAGGGCACGTTCGAATGCGCCGTTCTTTCGATAGTCCGCCGTCAGTTTCTCGAAGCGAATCGGGGGCTTTTCAGGCTTCGCCGCCTTGCGCGGCGTCTGACCGGCGCGTCCGTCATCGGAGCGACTCGGGACGTCGGGCGCGAGCCGCGAGCGCTCGGGGAATCGGAGCGCGTCGGCGACGCTACGTGCCCGCAGGCCGAGCCGCACGCGCTCGGCGTCGTCGAGGCGCGCGAACTCCTCGCCGCTCCACCGATGTGCGATGCGTCCTTCATCGAGGTAGATCACCTGGTCGGCAAGGCCGTCGAGATAGTGTATCCGGTGCTCGGCGACAAGCACCGCCGCCCCTGATTCCTTCCAGCGTACGATCGCCGCGCGGAGTCGGGCGATCGTCTCGAAGTCGAGATTGGACGACGGCTCGTCGAGCACGACGAGCCGAGGCGACGTCGCCGTGGCGCTCGCGCAGGCCACGCGCTGCTTCTGCCCGCCCGAAAGCGAAAAGATGCTTGCGTCGAGCAGGGGCGCGAGGTCGAACTCCCGCACTGCGTCGTCCACCCGCCGCTCGATGTCGGCGGGGTCGAACCCCAGGTTCTCGCATCCGAACGCGACCTCGCCGCGAACGTCGACGTTGTAGAACTGGCTTTTCGGGTTCTGGAACACGCTTCCGACGAGCCGCGCGGTCTCCCAGAGCTCCGCGCGTGCCACGTCGAGCCCGCATACGCGCACGCTCCCGGCAACTGTCCCCTCGTAGAAATGCGGGGCGAGCCCGTTCGCGAGGCGCGTGACGGTGGTCTTGCCGCAGCCGGAGCGCCCGCACAGAAGCGCGAGCTCGCCGGCGCAAAGCGAAAGCGAGATGCCCGCGACGCCCGCGCCGCTGCGCTCGCCCGCGTAGAAGAACGACACGTTGTCCATGAGGAGCACGGGCGCGCCTTCGCGAACGCCGCCGTTCATGCGATTGCTCCAGGGAAGGTGAGGCTCGCGGCGAGCAGCGCCGTCGCGGCGGCTGACACGGCTATCACAGCGATGTCGAGCGCTCCGAACCCGATGGCGCAGACGTTCGTCCTCTTCGCGGGGCCGCCGAGCCCGCGGGCGAGCGCGGCGGCGGACAGGTCCTCGCCGATTGACACGGCGCAGCTCATGAGCGGGACGAGGGCGCATTCGACGTAGGTGACGCCGTTCCTTAAGGGCGAGATCCCGCGCATGCGCATGGCGGCTCCGATCGCGCGCGCTTCCTCTCCCAGGGTGGGGAAGAAGCGGAACAGCACGGACAGTGGGATGGTGATCCAGTCGGGCATGCGCATGCGTGCCATCGCCGCCATGAATTCGGACACCGTCGTCGTGGCGAACACGAAATACGCGAGTGCGAGCGTGGGCACGAAGCGCGACACGACGGTCGCGCTCGCCACAACGAACGCGTTTGCAACGCCGGAGAGCGCGGGCGCGGCGAAGACGGCGAGCGCGTAGGTGCCGAGGTACGCCGCGAGCATGAGCACGGCGACGCGCACGCGCACCGACACTGCGAGCAGCGCGAACGGGAACAGGAGCATCGTGGTGCGCACCGCGAACATCGCCGGCCCGTTGCCGCCGAGTAGAAGCACCGTCGACACGGCGAATAGCAGCACGATCTTCGTGCGCGGATCGAGCCTCACCGTGCGCACTCCGGCGCCTGACTGCAGAAACTCCATGGGCGCCCGCCCCTCCTTTCGCGGAGCTACGCGATGCCCGCGCGCTCGAAGTGCTTCTTCAGGATGGCGCGCCCGATGAAGCCGCCGATGATGCCCGTGACGAAGCAGGCGATCAGCAGCACCGGGTACATCTCCGGCTGCAGGTAGGTCATGAGCTCGTCGACGTAGGCGTCGCCGTACTGCGCGCGGACGGTGGGCAGGTACGTGTCGGCCGTAATGAGGAACGGCAGGAAGTTGCCGATGATCCAGCAGCTGAACACACCGTGCGACAGGACGGCGCGCGATGCGGAAGCGTACCCGCCCGACTTCCAGATGAGGTCGGCGATAAGCCCGCAGATAAGGCCGGTGGCGATGGAGAAGTATCCCATGCCGGTGATGAACATGATGATGCCGGTGAGCAGTCCCAAAATCGTGATCATGCCGAACTTGCGGGCGCGTGTGAGGAAGAGCATGTAGGGAATCCCTGCGATAAGCGGGATGATGCCGCAGATTGCCGCCATAAGGATGGGGATGAACCCGAGGCACGCCACCGCGAACACGACGACGAAGTAGATCGCCGTGAAGATGCCAATGTTGATGAGATCCTTGCCGCCGAGCCTGTCGCCCGTTTTCGCGGCGGCGGAGGGTGCGGTGCTGTTGTGTGCCATGTCGGGCCCTTTCCCGCAGGACGCTGCGGGCGTCTGCGTGTTCCGTCTGAACAGTTAGCTTTGTGAAACTGTGCTCCATTGTGACGGAACCAAGAAGGCGCGCAACTCCGAACGGCCGCGCATGCTCCAAAAAGCCGCGCCTCTTTCGGGCAGCGCTGTTCGCTTATCATTCAGGGCTATTGCCTCGCAGCATCCTGACGCCACTCGGTAGGGGAGCAACCGAACTCTCGTCGAAACGCCTCGTCGAATGACGATGAGCGTGCGTAGCCGACTGTCCGTGCGACTTCGGCGACGTTCGCCGCGCCGCTCGCGAGCAGCTGGCGGGCTGCCTTCATTCGCTCCTCCCGCAGGCGTTCGGCCACGCCCCTGCCGCGTACGCGTCGGAACGCCTCGCAGAGCTTGGAGCGGCTCACGTACAGCTCGGTTGCGATGGACTGGGCGGTGAGGGGCTCGGCGAAATGCGCCGATATGAGGCCTTCGGCCCGTTCGACGAGCGCGCGGTCTGCCTGCTGCGCTCTTGGTTCGGCTGTGTTGGGGCGCGCAAAGAGCGCGGACAGCGCTTCGAGTGCCTTGGCATGGAAGTAGGGCGCTGCGCCGGGTAGCTCCGCGCGCTCCGGCGAGAACGAGCGCAGGATGAACCGCATCTCGGCGGGAGGGTTTGCGGGGTCGAAGGAGCGCATCGTCTCGTCCGCATTCTTGAAGTCGCTCGGGAATGCTTTCGCCAGCCTGTCGAAATAGTCCGGGGTGTAGGTGATGCTCGTCGATTCGTAGAGTACGTTCGCCTGCATGAGGCAACGCGTCGTGCCGCCTGTCTGCGAGAACGCCGCGAGGTTTTCCATTTCAGCTGTTGAGGACGCTTTTGCGCCCGGCAGCGAGAGGAACGTCGCGCGCGATCCCGAGAAGATGCAAGAGAAGTCGGTCGGTCGCTCCTCGAGCACGAGGGGCTTTTTCAGGCGCAGCGAGTGCATGCTCACGAGGCAGTCGTCGCCGAGCGGGACGGTCCAGAGGAATCCTTCTCCGAGCGATTTGGGCAGTGTCCCGTACAACCCGCAGCGAATGGGCTCCATGCATAAGGAGAGCTGCTCCACCTGCGGCTCGACGAACGTCCGCAGATGCTGCGGCATGCCCGATCGCAGCGCGTCCATGCGACCTCCTCCCTGACGTGAGTTTCGAGACCGTCCAGGTTCGTTTCGAGAGCGTCCTCGGTTTCATGGCCGGGGAGCTGCCTCTCGCTCACAATGATAAGTTAACTAAATATAACTATCAAGCGAACGCCCCGTCATCTTGAGGTGGGGTGGCGCGGTTTCAAAGATCGGAGGATTTCATGGAACAGAATGGGGAGACATCCCCGCGTAAGCGCGGTGCCGTCGCGCGGCTGCTCGAATTCGCCGGGCCGCGCAAGGCGCTCACGTACCTGGGCTGCGCGCTCTCGGCGCTTTCGATGGTCGTGGGGTTCGGCCCGTACGTGTGCATCTGGCTCGTGGCGCGCGACCTCATCGCAGTCGCGCCCGACTGGAGCGCGGCGACAGGTATCGCGGCCTACGGATGGTGGGCGCTCGGCTTCTCGGCAGCGTCCATCCTGCTGTACTTTGCTGGGCTCATGTGCACGCACCTGGCAGCGTTCCGCTGCGCGGCGAATATGCGCAAGCGGGCGACCGAGCACCTGATGCGCGCATCGCTCGGCTACTTCGACACGCACGCTTCAGGTGCGCTGCGCCGCGTGGTCGACGGCTGTGCGGCGGAGACGGAAGGCCTGCTCGCGCACAAGCTGCCCGACACGGCCGGCTCGATCGCCATGATCGTCGGCATGCTCGTGCTGTTCTTTGCGTTCGACTGGCGGCTCGGGCTTGCGTGCCTCGTGCCCGTCATCCTCTCGCTCGCCTGCATGTTCTACATGATGGGCGGACGCGGCATGGACTTCATGACGAAGTACATGGAGTCGCTCGTCAAGATGAACAAGACGGGTACCGAGTACGTGCGCGGCATCCCTGTGGTGAAGGTGTTCCAGCAGACGGTGTACTCGTTCAGGGCATTTCATGACGCTATTCAAGAGTTCACGCGCCTTGCGCAGGACTACGCCGTGAAATGGTGCCAGACGCCGCAGTCGCTCTCGCTTACCGTCATCAACGGCGTGGCGGTGTTCCTCGTGCCCGTTGCCATCCTGCTGGCGCCGGGCGAGGGGGATTTCGGGACGTTCCTGGCGAACTTCGCGTTCTACGCCATCTTCTCGGCGGTCATCCCCACGGCCATGACGCGCGTGATGTTCATGTCCGAGGCGTTCCAGTCGGCTGCCGACGCTGTGTCGCGTGTCGAAGAGGTGCTCGCGGCCCCCGTGATTGAGGCGCCGGCGAGCCCGAAGGCGCCCCAGAGCAACTCCGTCGCATTCGAGGACGTGAGCTTCACCTATGAGGGGGCTGAGTCGCCCGCGCTCAGCCACGTGAGCTTCGAGGTGCCCGCGGGCTCCACGGTGGCGCTCGTGGGGCCTTCCGGCGGCGGCAAGACCACGGCGGCATCCCTTGTGCCACGGTTCTGGGACGTTGACGAGGGTCACGTGCTCTTCGGTGGGGTCGACGTGCGCGACATGGATCCGCACGACCTCATGGACCGCGTGGCGTTCGTGTTCCAGGCGAACCGTCTGTTCAGGCAGAGTGTCCTCGAGAACGTGCGCGCGGCGCGGCCCGACGCGACGCGCGAGGAGGTGCTCGCGGCGCTCCATGCCGCCCAGTGCGACGACATCGTCGAGAAACTGCCCCAGGGCGTCGACACCGTGTACGGGGCAGAGGGTGCCCACCTTTCTGGCGGCGAGGTGCAGCGGCTCATGCTGGCGCGCGCCATCTTGAAGCGCGCCGACGTGGTGGTGCTCGACGAGGCCACGGCATTCGCCGACCCCGAGAATGAAGCTAAGATCCAGCGCGCGTTCTCCGAGCTCGCGCATGGGCGGACCGTGCTCATGGTGGCGCACCGCCTGTCGACCGTGCGCAACGCCGACCTAATCGTGGTGCTCGACGGTGGGCGCGTGGCAGAGCGGGGATCCCATGACGAGCTCGTGGCGGCAGGCGGCCTGTACGCCCGCATGTGGGCCGACTACGAGCAGGCTGTCAGCTGGAAGATCACGTCCGAGGAGGTGGCCTAGATGTCCATTAAAGAGAAGTACGGGCTTACCGACGAGGGCGTGCGCAACGTCAAGCTGGGAGCCGTCTGGACCGCTGTGTCCAACCTTGCGGTGTTCGCGGGCGTGGGTGCGCTCTTCCTGGCGATGGGCGCGTTCATGGACCATCTGACGGGCGGGGCGGTGTTGCCGGATATCGTGCCGTACGCCATCGGCCTCGTCGTGTTCGCCGTTGTCCTGTTCGCCACCGAGTACTTCGCCTACTACTACCAGTACGGCGTCATCTACAAGGAGAGCGGTCGTTTGCGCATCGGGCTGGCGGAGCGCCTGCGGAAGCTTCCGCTGTCGTTTTTCGGCAGGCGCGATCTGGCCGACCTCACCGAGACCATCATGGGAGATGTGAAGACCATCGAGCATGCCTACAGCCATGTGCTGCCTGAGCTCTACGGCGCCTACATCATGCTCGGCGTGGCGGCGGTGGGGCTTTTGGCGTTCGACTGGCGGCTTGCGATCGCGGCGCTGTGGAGCGCGCCGGTGGCGCTCGGGCTGCTGTTCGGCGCGCGCCGTGCGCTTCAGCCCATGATGCACGAGACGCGCATGAAGGGGCTCGCCATCTCCGAAGATATCCAGGAGGCGCTCGAGTGCGTGCGAGAGGTGCGCGCGACCAACCAGGAGGAGCGCTACCTCGAGCATATCCGCGCCGACATCGACGCGGCGGAGCGCCAGGCGGCGAAGTCCGAGATCGCGTGCGGCGTCTGCGTGAACGGCGCGCAGATCGTGCTGCGGCTGGGCATCGCCACCACCATCCTCGCAGGCTCGATGCTGGTGCTCGACGGGTCGTGCGGCTTCATGACGTTGTTCTGCTTCCTGCTCGTGGCGTCGCGCATCTACGCGCCGTTCGACCAGTGCCTCATGCTCGTCGCGGAGCTGTTCTCGGCGAAGACCTCGGCCGCTCGCATGAAGGCATTCTACGATGAGCCGCTGGCGGAAGGTGCGGCGACGTTCGAGCCGTGTGGCCATGACGTGGCCTTCGAGAACGTGGGTTTCTCGTACGGCAAGGGCGGGCCGAAGGTGCTCGACGGCGTGACGTTCACGGCCAAGGAAGGCGAGGTCACCGCTCTCGTGGGTCCGAGCGGTTCGGGAAAGTCCACCTGCGCGCGTCTGGCGGCAAGGCTTTGGGACGCGACCGAGGGGCGCGTGACGGTTGGTGGCGTGGACGTGGCCACGGTCGACCCCGAGGTGTTGCTGCGCGACTTCTCGGTGGTGTTCCAGGACGTGGTGCTCTTCGATGACACCGTGGCGGGCAACGTCCGCCTCGGGCGGCGCGGAGCGACCGACAATGAGGTGCTCGCCGCCGCGCGCGCCGCGAACTGCGATGGGTTCGTGAGCCGCATGCCGGAAGGCTACGCCACCATGGTCGGCGAGAACGGCGCGCGCCTCTCCGGCGGTGAGCGCCAGCGTATCTCCATCGCCCGAGCGCTTCTGAAGGACGCGCCGATCGTGCTTTTGGACGAGGCGACGGCGTCGCTCGACGTGGAGAGCGAGACCGAGGTGCAAGGTGCGCTCAGCCGTTTGCTCGCGGGACGCACGGTGATCGTCATCGCCCATCGCATGCGCACTGTCATGGCGGCCGACAAAGTGGTCGTGCTCGACGAAGGCCGCGTGGCCGAGCAGGGCAGTCCGCAAGAGCTCCTGGCGCGCGACGGCCTGTTCGCCCGCATGGTGCGCCTGCAGACCGAAAGCGCTGAGTGGGCTATTTAGGGCCAGCATTCCTTCGGTGGCGTAAGCCCCCCACGACATACCCTGCAACGAACGAAGGCTCCCTCCGGGGAGCCTTCGTTGCGCGTGCGGGATGTCGGGAGCGCCCTCGGTGGTTGCTTGCGCACGCGCTCGGAGAAAAGTGCCAAACCTGCAACGGGATTCCAGGTTTCTGGCAACAATTTCCGTCGAATACGCCTTGGAGAATTCCGGAGGAGCTCGCCCACGCGCCATTTCGACTGCCCAATTCGTAAAGCACCAGGTCAGGGTTGTTCGTTAACAACGGCGCTTTCACGTGGGTGGAAATAATGGTCGCATCGAGCGCAGCGAACGGACATTATGGTCGAAAACCTCGATTTGAGGTGCAACGGTCATGCGGTGCCTGAGATCGAGTGAGTGAGCGTCCTTAAAGCGGGTGAGTGAGCGCGCGCGAGCAGGAGGATTCGGCCCAACGCAAAAAAGCCCCGCGTCCGCTGCCGGGCAGGGCAGGGAGGCGGGGCGATGCGCTGGGCGCGCGGCGGAGGGAGGGACCAGGCTGCCGCGCGTGGAGAGGCAATGTGCAGGCGCTTGGGGTCAGCGTGCGAGAGGGGGCAGCATCCGCGAGCTTGCGCTGCATCCACGACGTGCAGAGTCATTCGTGAGCCCGGTCGTCTTCGCGGTTCATGCGGCGTCCAAGAGCTCGCACGGGCATCCACAACTCGACTGCCTTCCAGGCGCCAGCGCCGCGTTACTCCTCGCAGGGGAAGTTCGCGGCGGCGCCAACGGTGCCGAAGGCGCCTTGGGGCTTCGGGGACTTCCAGTCCGCCGTGTCGTCGGGGCGCGGGGCCATCTTCTCCTCGTCGCCGTTGGCAGCATCGAGGCGCTTGAAGTAGTCGCGCAGCTCCTTGGCGGTGACGCCGGAGAGCGCGAACAGCGCGATCATGTTCGGCACCGCCATGCAGGCGTTGAAGATGTCGGCGATGGTCCACACGGCGGAGACGGTCATGTACGGGCCGATGAACAAGCAGAAGATGTACAGCCAGCGGTAGATCATGACGGCGCGCTTGCTGCGGCCGCTGAAGTACTCGAGGCAGCGCTCGCCGTAGTAGTCCCAACCAAGGATGGTGGTGAAGCCGAACAGCGCCAGGCTGATCATGAGCACGAAGGACACCACCTCGGGCGGCAGGAAGGGCAGGCCAGCCTGGAAAGCGTGCGTGGTCACCGCGGCGCCCTCGAGGCCGATGTTGTACGTGCCGGTGAGCACGAGGGCCAGGCCCGTCATGGAGCAGATGATCATGGAGTCGATGAAGGTCTGCGTCATGGACACGAGGCCCTGGCGCGCCGGCTCCTTGGTCTGCGCGGCGGCAGCGGCGATGGGGGCGGAGCCCAGGCCGGCCTCGTTGGCGAAGATGCCGCGCGCAAGGCCCATCTGCATGGCGATGAGGATGGCGCCGAACATGCCGCCGCCGAACGCCTGCAGGCCAAAGGCGGAGGAGACGATGGTCACGAGGGCGGTCGGGATCTTCGTGATGTTGAAGAGGATGAGCAGGCAAGAGAACGCCAGGAACAGCACGACCATGGCGGGCACGACGCGCTCGGCAACGGAGGCGATGCGCTTGATGCCGCCGATGATGACGAGGCCGGCCAGCACGGCGGTCACGAGGCCGCCGATGACCACGGCGATGGAATAGTCACCGCCGAACAGGCTCACGGTGTGCTCCATGTTCGGGTCGAAGAAGCCGGAGACGGCGCTCGAGATGGAGTTGACCTGGGTGAACGTGCCGATGCCGAAGAGGCCGACGCACATGCCGAAGAACGCGAAGAGCTTCGCGAGCCACTTCCACTTCGGGCCCATGCCGTTCTCGATGTAGTAGAACGGGCCACCGAGCACGTGGCCGCTCTTGTCCATGGTGCGGAACTTCACGGCGAGCAGGCCCTCGGAGAACTTGGTGGCCATGCCGAACAGCGCTGCCAGCCACATCCAGAACAGGGCGCCCGGGCCGCCGGTCACGACTGCCGTGGCGATGCCGACGATGTTACCGGTGCCCACCGTGGCGGACATGGCGGTGCACAGCGCCGCGAAGCTGGAGAGCTCGCCCTCGCCGTCCTTCTCGTTACTGAAGGCGTAGCGCATGGCGATGGGCAGACGGCGGAACTGCATGCCATGCAGGCGAATGGTCAGGAAGATGCCGCCGACAAGAATGAGGGCGATCAGGGGCGGACCCCAGATGACGCCGTCAATGGCGAGAATGACGTCGTTGATGGTGGCGAAAATGTCCAACGGTTACCTCTTCCTTCCGGTGCCTTCCATGACGACCCTGAATACGAAAAGGGTCTTGGAAACCCGCGATGCGGGAAGAGGTAGAGTGCGGTCTGTAATTCGGCCGTTTCGCTCTGTCCTTTTGCCTGAGAGTTTCGGCTGCCCGCTGCCGCGTACGCGCGGTGGCAGCCTTGCCCCTTCGGCACCCGGTTTGCCCGGGATTCTCCAGAGACCCCATCGACGCCCAGTCTCGCGCGGGGAAGCCCCCGCGATCCAGGGCGCGTCATCAGGGATGCTTCGCACGGTCGCCCACGCGAAGCGCATGTTGATTCTATGCAGCCTTCGCGTTCTGTAAAGGGGAGCGGTGCAATATTTCGGCGAACGTAACAATCGAGCGCAAGGTGCTTGTCGTCTGCTCCTTCCGTGCTACACCGGCCTTCGCGGTCGCGGTGCGTGTAAGATAGTCCGCACGAAACGCGAAGCCCCGCGCGCGGGGCGGGAAGGGCGCGGGCGGAGGGCCTGCGCAGACGGTGCGCCATGGCAGACGGGTTTTTGCCGACCACGCGGGAAGAGATGCTCGAGCGCGGCTGGGACGCGGTCGATTTCGCGTACGTGTCGGGCGACGCGTACGTGGACCATCCGTCGTTCGGCGCCGCGATCATCACGCGCGTGCTCGAGGCGAACGGCTATCGGGTCGGCGTGATTGCGCAGCCTGATTGGAACGACCCGGAGAGTGTGACCGTCTTCGGCAGGCCGCGCCTGGGCTTTTTGGTGTCCGCCGGCAACATGGACTCCATGGTGAACCACTACACGGTGGCGAAGAAGCGCCGTCGGGTGGACGCGTACTCGCCGGGCGGGCAGATGGGCCTGCGCCCGAACCATGCCGCCGTGGTCTACGGCAACCTGGTGCGCCGCGCGTTCAAGGACGTGCCCATCATCCTGGGCGGCATCGAGGCCAGCTTGCGCCGCTTGGCGCACTACGACTACTGGTCGGACGGGCTCAAGCGCTCCATCTTGCTGGACTCGGGCGCCGACCTGGTCTCGTACGGTATGGGAGAGCGCTCGATTGTGCAGATCGCCGACGCGCTTGCCGCCGGAATCCCGGTGGAGGACATCACCTACGTGGACGGCACGGTGTACCGCACGCGCTCGCTCGAGCACGTCTACGACGCGGTGGAGCTGCCGGCCTTCGAGGAGTTGCAGCAGGACAAGCTGGCCTACGCGCGCAGCTTCGCCGTGCAGTACCGCAACAGCGACCCGTTCACCGGCAAGCGGTTGGTGGAGGCGTACCCGCACGGCGTCTACGTGGTGCAGAACCCGCCCGCGGCGCCGCTGTCCACCGAGGAGTTGGACGCCGTCTACCGGCTGCCGTACGTGCGCACGTACCATCCGAGCTACGAGGAGGCAGGCGGCGTGCCCGCCATCCGCGAGGTGAAGTTCAGCCTGACGAGCAACCGCGGCTGCTTCGGCGAGTGCTCGTTCTGCGCGCTCACGTTCCATCAGGGGCGCATCGTGCAGGCGCGCAGCCATGAGTCGCTGCTGGAGGAGGCGCGCCAGCTCATAGAAGAGCCGGACTTCAAGGGCTACATCCACGACGTGGGCGGTCCCACGGCGAACTTCCGCCATCCGGCGTGCGCAAAGCAGCTCAAGAGCGGCGCGTGCCCGCACAAGAGCTGCCTGTTCCCGAAGCCGTGCCGCCAGCTTGACGCCGAAGAGAGCGACTACGTGGCGCTGCTGCGCAAGCTGCGCGCGCTGCCGGGCGTGAAGAAGGTGTTCGTGCGCTCGGGCATCCGCTTCGACTACCTGCTGGCGGATCCGAGCGACGAATTTCTGCGCGAGCTGTGCGAACACCACGTGAGCGGTCAGCTCAAGGTGGCGCCCGAGCACGTCTCCGACACGGTCCTTTCGCGCATGGGCAAGCCGGAGCACGCTGTCTACGAGCGGTTCCGCGAAGCGTACGCGCGCATGAACGAGCGGCTGGGAAAGGACCAGTACCTCGTGCCGTACCTCATGTCCTCGCATCCGGGCTCCGGACTGCGCGAGGCGGTGGAGCTCGCGGAGTACTGCCGCGATCTGGGTTACAACCCCGAGCAGGTGCAGGACTTCTACCCGACGCCCTCCACGCTCTCGACCGTCATGTACTACACCGGCGTGGACCCGCGCACCATGGAGAAGGTCTACGTGCCAAAAAGCGGCCACGAGAAGGCGCTGCAGCGCGCGCTCATCCAGTACCGCAACCCGGCGAACTACGACCTGGTGGTGGAGGCGCTGCGCCGCGCGCACCGGACGGACCTGATTGGCTTCGGGCCGAAGTGCCTCGTGCGCCCGCATCCACCGAAGCCGCAGGAGGGGGAAAGCGGCGGCCGCGGCAACGGGCGTCGCAGCGGTGGCGCACCGCACGGCGGTCGACAGGCGAGCGG
>CASEJD010000130.1 GCA_949288145.1 uncultured Coriobacteriia bacterium | reverse complement strand
CGCTCGAGGAGGACGGGACGCTCGACGCCTACGAGCGCATCGACGTGCCGCTCGTGGCGGTGCTCGCCGTCATCGAGCGCACCGGCGCCGCCATCGACGCGGACCGCCTGGCAGAGCTCGGCCATGAGACCGGCGCCTCGGTCGACGCGCTGCGGACGCAGATTGTGGAGCTGGCGGGGGAGGACTTCAACGTCGACTCGCCCAAGCAGCTCGGACACATCCTGTTCGAGGTCATCGGCCTCAAACCCAAGAAGAAGAACCAGCGCGGCTACTCCACCGACGCCTCGGTGCTCAAGGAGCTCGCCAAAGAGCACGAGCTGCCGGGTCTGGTCCTGCGCTACCGCGAGCTCGCGAAGATCAAGTCCACTTACATCGACGCGCTACCGCGCCTGCGCGGCGAGGACGGCCGCGTCCACACCACGTTCAACGAGACGGTCACCACCACCGGCCGCCTCTCGTCGTCCGATCCGAACCTGCAGAACATCCCAGTCCGCACGGACTTCGGGCGCCAGATTCGCGCGTGCTTCGTGCCGCTCGCGGAGGGCGAGGTCTTCCTCTCGGCGGACTACTCGCAGATCGAGCTGCGCCTGTTGGCGCACCTGTCCGGCGACGAGGGGCTCATCGAGGCGTTCTGCTCGGGCGAGGACTTCCACGCAAAGACCGCCTCGCGCGTGTTCGGGCTGCCGGTGGAGGAGATCACGCCGGAGCTGCGCAGCCGCGCGAAGGCCGTGAACTTCGGCATCGTGTACGGCCAGCAGGCGTTCGGCCTGGCGCAGAGCCTCGACATCCCGTTCGGCGAGGCGAAGGAGATGATTGACCGCTACTTCGAGGCGTACCCGGGCGTGCGCACCTACCTGGACGAGACGGTGGCGCAGGCCAAGCGCGACGGCTTCGCCATCACGATGTTCGGCCGCAAGCGCCATATCCCCGAGCTGCGCTCGCCGAACGCGAACACGCGCGCGTTCGGCGAGCGCACGGCAATGAACCACCCCATGCAGGGCAGCGCCGCCGACATCATCAAGCTCGCCATGACCGAGGTCGACCGTCGCTTGGCAGAAGGCGGCTTCAAGGCGAAGCTGCTGCTACAGGTGCACGACGAGCTGGACTTCTCCGTCCCCGCGGACGAGGTTGAGGCCGTCGCCGCGCTCGCGAAGGAGGTCATGGAGAACACCGCCGAGCTCAAGGTGCCGCTCATCGCCGACGTGAGCTGGGGTGCGAACTGGGCGGAGGCGCATTAAGGGGCGAGCTGCCTCAAAGAGTCGTCGAGCGCATGCGCAACGTGCCGCTCCACACGCTGCACACACGCTTGCACTCTGGGAAAAAGCTGGTATCATGCATGAGGTTGCGCCCATACGGGGTGCAGCGTAGGAAGAGTGCGATGATACACGTCGGCCGTGCATACGGACCTGTCGCGTGCAGGACTTGCGATGGCCACGTCGAAGTTATCGCCTTGCGTAGACTACAAGGAGACACTCATGTACGCAATCGTGAAGACCGGCGGCAAGCAGTACAAGGTTGCCCCGGGCGACAAGCTGAACATCGAGAAGCTGCCCGTCGAGGAGGGCGCGAAGGTCGAGCTTGAGGCCATCTGCGTCGTCGACGGCGACAAGGTCGTGGCCGACCCGGCCGAGGCCGCCAAGACGAAGGTCGAGGCCACGGTCATCGAGCAGTTCCGCGGCGAGAAGCAGCTCGTGTTCAAGTTCAAGAAGCGCAAGAACTACAAGAAGATGCGCGGTCACCGTCAGTACCTGACGCGCGTCCGCATCGACAGCGTCGGCTCCGCCGTGGCGGACGCCCAGTAACTCTGAGGAGGGATTCAGATGGCACACAAAAAAGGTCTCGGTTCCAGCCGTAACGGCCGCGATTCCCACGCACAGCGACTGGGCGTGAAGAAGTTCGGTGGCCAGGCCGTCATCGCCGGCAACATCATCGTTCGCCAGCGCGGCACTCACTTCCACCCGGGCGAGAACGTCGGCCGCGGCAAGGACGACACGCTGTTCGCCCTGTGCGACGGCACCGTGGAGTTCGTGAAGAGCACGCGCCGCACCAAGGGCGTGCGCCGCTACGTCCACGTCCGTCCGACCGAGGCGTAAACACACGCACAACGCTTGCGAAGCCCTCCGCGCTCACGCACGGAGGGCTTTTTGCATTCTGCGGACAAGCGCCGCCCAGAGCGCGCTCTCCGTGGGATAATGCAGGCGAAGATTCGACCGAAAGGCCAACATGTTCGTAGACAAAGTACGCATTTACGTCAAAGGCGGCGACGGCGGCGCGGGCTGCATGTCGTTCCGTCGCGAGGCCCACGTGCCCAAAGGCGGGCCCGACGGCGGCGACGGCGGCCACGGCGGCAACGTCGTGCTGCAGGCCGACCAGGGCGTCTCGTCGCTGATCGACTACCGCTTCCGCCATCACTTCAAGGCGCAGCGCGGCACGCACGGCCAGGGCTCGCGCAGGCATGGCGCCAACGGCGAGGACCTCGTGCTCAAGGTGCCGGTGGGCACCGTGGTGCGCGAGTACGACGACGAGACGAAAGAGGTGGGCGAGCTCATCGCAGACCTCACGCACGACGGCGAGACCGTCACGGTTGCGCGCGGCGGCATGGGCGGTCGCGGCAACACGCACTTCGTGACGCCCGTGCGCCGCGCTCCCGCGTTCGCCGAGCTGGGCGAGCCCGCCTCCGACGGCTGGGTCGAGCTCGAGATGAAGCTCATGGCCGACGCAGCGCTTGTGGGCATGCCCTCCGCTGGCAAGTCGTCCACCATCGCGCGCATCAGCGCCGCCAAACCGAAGATCGCCGACTACCCGTTCACCACGCTCGTGCCGAACCTCGGCGTCGTGCGCGGTGAGGAGTACGACTTCGTCGTGGCGGACGTGCCGGGCCTCATCGAGGGCGCGCACGAAGGCCGCGGCCTGGGCCACGAGTTCCTGCGTCATATCGAGCGCACGGCCCTCATCGTGCACATCGTGGACATGACGGGCGGCTGGGAAGGCCGCGACCCGGTGGAGGACTACCGCATCATCAACCGCGAGCTGGAGCTGCACGCGGCGGAGCTCGCGGAGCGTCCGCGCATCGTCGTGGCGAACAAGGTGGACGCCCCCGGCACGGAGGACGCCATCAAGCGCCTGGCCGAAGAGGTGCGCCGCGACTCCATCGAGGCTGCGGGCGGCAACGAGTTCGCGCCGAGCCCCATCGACCCGAAGCTCTACCAAGTGAGCGCGCTCACCGGCAAGGGCCTAGACTCGCTGGTGGCGGCCGTCGGCCAGAAGGTGCACGAGCTGCGCGAGGAGGCGCGCGTCGCCGAAGAGGCGACCGCCCAGTACGAGCACGTGTGGGAGCACAAGCGCGCCGAGCGCGAGCGCCGCTTCCGCGTTCGTCAGCTCTCCGACGGCGTCTTCCGCGTGGAGGGCGTGCAGGTGGAGCGCATGGTCGTCCAGACCGACTGGAACAACGAAGAGGCCATCACGTTCCTGCAGCACCGCCTGAAGCGCCTGGGCGTGGAGCGCGCGCTGGAGGACGCGGGCTGCCGCGACGGCGACGAGGTCCGCATCGTGGGCGTCGCGTTCGAGTTCGAGTCATCAAACTACGCCGAGGACCCGTTCGCTGGCCTCGACGAGGACTAACAGTCACGGGCGTCGAGCACGGCGCGCGCTGCGCCCGACGCCCGCCGAGCGCGAAGCCGTGCTTCGCGCTTCGCTCCGGCAGGGCCGGGGCGCGGTAGTTAAGTGAGAGGAGGCCGCATGGAGGCGGCGAAGACGGTGGTCGTGAAGATCGGCTCGTCCACGCTCATCGACGAGAACGGCGCGCTCGACCGCTCGTACCTGAAAGCGCTCGCGAAGCAGGTGGAGCACCTGCGCGACGCCGGGTGGCGCCCGGTGATCGTCTCGTCGGGCGCCATCGCGTGCGGGCTGAAGGAGCTCCGCATCAGGGAGCGCCCGACCGACATGCCCACGCTGCAGGCGGCGGCGTCCGTCGGGCAGAGCGTGCTCTCCACCGCGTACGCCGAGATCTTCGGCGCGCGCGACATCCAGACCTCGGTCATCCTGCTCACGCGCCACGACACGGCGAACCGCCATGCGTACTTGCACGCGCGCGACACGCTCGAGCGCCTGGTGAGCCTGGACGTCGTGCCCATCGTCAACGAGAACGACACCGTCTCGGTCGAAGAGATTCGCTTCGGCGACAACGACACGCTCGCCGCGTTGGTCGCGTGCCTTATCAAGGCCGACCTCTGCGTCATCTTCTCGGACATCGAGGGCCTCTACACCTCGAACCCCCAGACCGACCCGGACGCCCAGCTGCTGCGCGAGGTGGACTTCGTCTCCGAGGCCATCATGGCCAGCGCCGGCGGCGCGGGCTCGAAGGTGGGCTCGGGCGGCATGATCACGAAGATCAAGGCAGCCCGCGTGCTCATGGTGGCGGGCATCCCGCTTGTTGTCTGCCATGGGCGTCGCCCGAACGCGCTGATTGATCTCGCAGCCGGCGAGTCCGTGGGCACGCGCTTCGTGGCGCAGCGGAAAGCGCACGAGATCACGCCGCGCAAGCTGTGGATCGCCTTGGGCGACGCCGCGCGCGGCGCGCTCGTGGTGGACGACGGCGCCAAGCGCGCGCTCATCGGGAAGGGCTCGTCCCTTCTGCCGGTGGGCATCGTGCGCGTGGAGGGGTCTTTCGACGCGGGCGACGTCGTGGACCTGAAGGACACGACGGACCACGTGTTCGCCCGCGGCCTGGTGGCGGGCTCGAGCGACGAGGTGAGCCTTGCCCGCGGCAGGGCCCAGTCCGAGGTCGACGCGAACAAGCTGCTCGCGAACCTGGCGCACAAGCCCATCGTGCACCGCGACGAGCTGGTGGTCTTCGAATAAAGCTGCCGTCGGGCAGTCTGCACTGCGAATTGAAAGGGGTTGCAATGACCGACAGCGTGGAGATGGAAGTCCGGCGTCTGGCAGAGGCGGCGAAGGCCGCTTCGACGGAGCTGGGCATGGCGTCGTTCGACCAGCGCAACGCCGCGCTGCGCGCCATGGCGGCGGCGCTGCGCGAGCGCGCGGGAGAGGTTCTGGCCGCCAACGCCGAGGACATGGATGCTGCCCGCGCGGACGGCATGTCCGCGTCCCTGCTCGACCGCCTGCTGCTCACGCAGGAGCGCGTGGAGGGCATGGCGTCGGCGCTCGAGGAGCTGGCAGGGCTGCCCGACTCGCTCGGGCGCGTGCTGGAGGACCGCACGCTCGACAACGGCCTGCGCGTCCAGCGCGTGACCGTGCCGTTCGGCGTGGTGGCCATGGTCTACGAGGCGCGCCCGAACGTCACGGCGGACGCCGCGGGCATCTGCGTCAAGACCGGCAACGCCTGCGTCCTGCGCAGCGGCTCGTCGGCCCTGCGCTCGAGCGTCGCCATCGCGCGCGTCCTTGCTGACGCGGCGGAGGGCGCCGGCCTGCCGAAGGACGCCATCTGCATCGTCGAGAGCGCGGACCGCGCCTCCGCCGACGCGCTCATGCGCCTGCATGGCGTGGTCGATCTGCTCATCCCGCGCGGTGGCGCCGGCCTCATCCGCCGGTGCGTCGAGAACGCCACGGTGCCGGTCATCGAGACGGGCACCGGCAACTGCCACGTCTACGTGCACGAGACGGCCGACCTCCCCAAGGCGCGCGCCATCGTCATGAACGCGAAGACCCAGCGCACGGGCGTGTGCAACGCGTGCGAGTCCCTGCTCGTGGACCGCGCCGTTGCCTCCGAGTTCCTGCCCGAGATGCTCGCGGACCTCGCCTCCGCTGGCGTGCTCGTCCATGGCGACGCCGTCGCGCGCGCGTGCGCCGAGCAGGCGGGCGTGCTCGAGCAGTTCGTGGACGCGACGGAAGACGACTGGGGCACGGAGTACCTGGCGCTCGAGATCAGCGTCAAGGCGGTCGACGGCCTGGACGAGGCGATCGCGCACATCAACCGCTACGGCACGCACCATTCCGACGCTATCGTGGCCGAGGACGCGGCAGCGGGCGAGCGCTTCCTGGCGGCGGTTGATTCCGCGGCGGTCTACGTGAACGCCTCCACGCGCTTCACCGACGGCGGCCAGTTCGGCCTGGGCGCCGAGATCGGCATCTCCACCCAGAAGCTGCACGCGCGCGGCCCCTTCGCGGCCGACGCGCTCACGTCCTACAAGTACGTCGTCCGCGGCGTGGGCCAGGTGCGCCCGTAATGAGCGCGCTCGAAGGGCAGGGCGCCCAGGCTGAAGGCGAAGCGCGCGGCACGGCACGCCCCGTCGTGTGCGCGCGCTTCGACCGCCTGGGTTTGGACGACCCTGCGCGCACGTACCGCCTCGGCATCATGGGCGGCACGTTCGACCCGGTGCACATCGGGCACCTTGCGTGCGCCGAGCAGGCGCGCGACGAGCTGGGGCTTGACGGCGTCGTGTTCATCCCGGCGGGCGTGCCCGTCTACAAGAAGAACCAACAGGTCACGCCCGCCGCGCAGCGCCTTGAGATGTGTCGGCTTGCCGTGGCGGGCAATCCCGCCTTCGATGTGAGCAGCATCGAGGTGGACCGCGAAGGCGACACGTATACGGCGGACACGCTGCGCCAGCTGCGCGCGCACTATCCGGACAACGTGGAACTGTGGTTCATCACGGGCGCCGACGCGGTGGGCTCCATCGTGAAATGGCGCGACAGCGCGCAGATTGCCCATTTGGCGAAGCTCGTGGCGGTGACGCGCCCGGGGTGGCCCATCTCGGAAGAGACGCGGCAAACGCTGCGCGATCGCTCCGACTTCCAGGTGACGTTCCTCGAGGTGACGGGCATGGCCATCTCGTCGAGCGACCTGCGGGCGCGCGTGGCGGCGGGCCGCACCGTCCGCTATCTGACGAAGGGGTCCGTGATCCGCTACATCGAATCGCACGGGCTGTACCGAAATGACGAAAGGCAAGGCGAGGTCGCATGATCATCGAGATCAAGGACGGCGCGCAAGCGCGCGCTGAGCGCGAGGCGGCCGAAGCGACGGCGCGCGCGGATGATCGGTCGACGACCGCTTCCCGCCCTTCGAGCGATTCGGCGTCCGACCCGTTCGGTAAAGAGAACTACCGGCGCATGAAGGCGCTCCTGAAGGAGCGCGTGAGCGAGCGCCGCTTCAAGCACTCGAAGGGTGTGGCGAAGACCGCCCGCATGCTCGCGCGGGTCTACGGCTACCCGAACCCCGAGCAGGCGCGCATGGCGGGGCTCGTGCACGACTGGGACAAGCGATACGTCGGCCAGGCGGCGCGCGATCGCGTCGTCGAGCTCGGCGTGGACATCGACCCGACCATCGTGGAGTCCATGCCGTGGCTTTTGCACGGCCCCACGGGCGCCGAGGTGCTGCGCCGCGAGTTCCCGGAGTTAGGGGAGGACGTGTTCCAGGCGGTCGCCCGCCACACCTCTGGCGCCATTGGCATGACCGACCTCGACATGATCGTGTTCACGGCCGACCTCATCGAGCCGAACCGCACGTTCAAGGACGTGGAGCCGGTGCGCGAGGCAGTGGGGAAGGGCTCGCTCGAAGATTTGTTCTTCACGGCGTTCAAGGCAATCTTCGCGAACCTCGTTGAGAACAACCGGATGCTGCATCCGGACATGGTGGAGATTTGGAATCATTACTCCGTCCGGCAGCCGGGCGCCCAGAAAGGTCGGCTATCCTCTTCACCCGACCCGAAATTGGAGAACTAGCGCCGCCGTTCCACGGCGTGCCGCAGAACGCCGGGCTCATGCGCCCGCGCGAAGGATGACTCATCGCCCGCGAAGCGGGCTCGAACCGAAGGAGCGTACGTGACCGAAGAGAAGCAGGACCAGCAGCAGGGGCTTGACGCGCGCGAGTGCGCGCTCATCGCCGCGAAGGCGGCAGACGACAAGAAGGCCACCGACATCATGATCCAGCAGGTGGGCGTCCTCGTCTCGGTGAGCGAGTACTTCGTCATCGCCACCGCGGCGAACAGCCGCCAGGTCGACGCCATCGTGGAAGCGGTCGAGGACGCCGTCCGCATCGACGGCCACCGCAAGCCGCTGCACCGCGAGTACACGAAGGACGGATCGTGGTCGCTGCTCGATTACGGCGACTTCGTGGTGCACGTGTTCCAGCCCGAGGCGCGCGACTACTACCGCCTCGAGGCCCTGTGGAACGACGCTCCCATCGTGGACCTCAAGGAGGCCGGCATCACCGACGCCGTGTACTCCGACCGCATCGCGGAGCTCATGGAGAAGATGCAAAAGGAAGCCTAGCGTGATATGGAGTTTCGCCGGGCGCAAACCCGCTGTGCTAGAATGCCAGGTTGTGTAATAGCGCTTTGACGAACTGCAAGGGGTCAGCCTCAATGTCGTTTTTGGATATATTCTCTTCGTTCTCGAGCAACATGTCCTCGGACATGGCGATCGACCTGGGCACTGCGAACACGCTGGTCGCCATCAAGGGCGAGGGCATCGTCATCAACGAGCCGTCCGTTGTCGCCATCGAGAAGAACACGCACCGCGTGCTCGCCGTGGGCCACGAAGCGAAGAACATGATCAACCACACGCCTGACGCGTTCTCGGCGGAGCATCCGCTGCACGACGGCGTCATCGCGGACTACGACGTCACGGAGGCCATGCTCTCCGCGTTCATCAACAAAGCTGCCACGCGCAAGTACCCGTGGCAGCCCAAGCCCCGCATCGTCGTGTGCATCCCCTGCGGTGCCACGTCCGTCGAGAAGCGCGCCGTGTTCGAGGCCACCATCCAGGCCGGCGCGCGCCAGGCGTATCTGATCGAAGAACCCATGGCAGCTGCCATGGGCGCCGACCTGCCCGTCACCGAGCCGACCGGCTCTATGGTCGTTGACATCGGTGGCGGCACCACCGAGGTCGCCGTCATCTCCCTCGGCGGCATCGTGACGTCCTCGTCGCTGCGCCTGGCGGGCAACCGCATGGACGAGGCCATCGCCATGCACCTGCGCGACCTGCTGGGCATCAAGATCGGCGAGCGCACGGCGGAGATCATCAAAATCAAGATCGGCTCCATCCTGCCTTTCGAGGACGGGCGCGAGCGCGACATGATCATCTCCGGCCAGGACGTCATCACCGAACAGCCTAAAGAGGTCACCATCCAGTCCGAGGACGTTCGCGCGGCGCTGCAGGCGCCCATCGACGAGATGGTCGTCCACATCAAGGAGACCTTCAAGAAGACGAACCCGGACCTCGCTTCCGACATCATCTCGAACGGCATCCTGCTCACGGGCGGCGGCGGCCTGCTTTCCGGCCTCGACCGCTACCTCACGCAGAAGCTCGAGATTCCGGTGTGGGTCAGCGAAACGGCGCTCACGAACGTGGTCGTGGGCTGCCTGAAGGTGCTCGAGACTCCGACGGCCCTGAAGCAGACCCTCATGCGCTCGAAGTAGCGCCAGGTCCGGCCTATGGCTCTGAAATTCCATGACAATGCTGCGATCCTGCGCGGACCGCTGGTCGCCGTCATCCTTTTGGTGGTGTCGCTGGCGCTCGTGACCGCCTATGCCCGCGAGGGCGAAGGCGGCCCGGTCCATGCGGTGCAGAACGCCTTCTCGGCCGTTGCTGCCCCGGTCGGCATGGCGGGCTCGTCCGTCTCCTCCGCAAGCGATTCCGTGGGCACCGCCATCGAGGACCTCACGGCCGACGCCTCCACGCTCTCCGGCCTGCGCGAGCAGAACGGGCAGCTGCGCGGCCTGGTGGGCCAGCTCGAGGAGTACCGTCAGGAAGCCCAGCGCCTGCAGGGCCTGCTAGACATCAAAGACCAGTACGCGCTCACCTCGGTTGCCGCGCGCGTTGTGGGACGCTCCAGCGATTCGTGGAACGACGTCGTCACGCTCGACAAGGGCACCGCTGACGGCATCTCCGCCGGCCTGCCCGTCATGTCTGGCACGGGCCTGGTGGGCCAGGTCATCTCCGCCACGCCACACACCTGCGACGTGCGCTTGCTCACGGACCAGCAGTCCGGCATCGCCGTGCTCGTGCAGTCCAGCCGTGCCGAGGGCATCGTGCGCGGCTCGCTCGAAGGCCTGCTCTACCTCGAGGACCTCGAGTCCACCGCCGAGGTCAAGGCAGGCGACGTCATCGTGACGAGCGGCCTGGGCGGCAGCTTCTTCCGTGGCCTTGTCGTGGGCGAGGTCGTGAGCGTGGAGCAGCAGGCCGGCGACACCTCGCCGGTCATCGTGGTAAGCCCGAACGCCGACGCCGACTCCTTTGAGGAAGTGCTCGTCGTCACGGCCGTGGGCAACGCGAGCGCCGCCGACGAGGGCGCGTCCTCTGGCGCGAGCGCGAACGATTCCGCCTCGAGCTCCAACTCGTCGTCTTCCTCCGGCACTTCGAGCAGCTCGAGCGATTCCAGCTCCAGCAGCTCGAGCTCGTCCAGCTCCAGCTCGAGCTCGGACGATGCGTCATCCGACGACGAAGGGGGCGATGAATAATGAGGAGCGCGCTTCTTCCCGTCGTCATCGGCGCCGTCATCGTGACGCTGCTGCAGATCGCGGTCGCGCCGAACATCGCGCTGTTCTCGGCCATGCCCAACTTCATGGTCGCCTACGTGCTCATCGTGGCTATGCTGCGTCCGGGCACGTCGCTGTACGTGCTCGCGTTCGTGCTCGGCCTGCTTTACGACCTGTTCGGCTACGGGCCGGTCGGCGCCATGCCGTTCCTGCTCATCCTGGTGTCCTTCGTCGTCTCCCGCGCGTTCGCCCTGCTGAACAACGACACGGTCTTCGTGCCGCTCGCGCTGTTCGTGGCGGCGGACTTCCTGCTGGAGCTTTTGTACGCCGCGTTCCTGCTGGGCTTGGGCATGGCCGACTCCGTGCTTGACGCCATGATCTACCGCGCGCTGCCGTGCGCGCTCTACAGCACGGTGGCAGGCCTTGTCCTGTATCCCATCGCCCGCCATTTCCTGGCGACCGAGGTCATCTCCGACGTGCACACCGCCACGCCGCGGTTCCGCTAGGAGGCATGCCTCATGCTGTTGGCTATCATCGCCGGCCTGATCACGCTCGTCGTGCTCGTCGCCGGCGTCATCGTGTTCTTCAACGTCCGCTCCTCGCGCACCGAGCAGCATGCGAAAAGCAGCCTGCGCTACGCCGCCATCAAGACGGTCGGCGTCTCCGCCGAGGCGCCCAAGACCGCCCAGGGCGCGCGTCCGACGCACGTGCAAGAGGGCGGCGCTCCCGGCGCCGCGCCCGCTGAAAGCCTGCGCAGTCGCTTTATGGCCGTGTTCGTGCTCTTCGCCGTAGTGTTCGGCTCGCTGACCGCGAAGCTCTGGAGCCTGCAGATCCTGCAGGGCGAGCAGTACCGCCGCCAGGCTGACGAGAACCAGTACACCATCGTGCGCACGCCCGCTCCGCGCGGCATCATCTACGACCGCAACGGCGTGGCGCTCGTCTCGAACCGCTCGTCCCTGACCGTGCTGGCGGACGCCGAGGTCGCTTCCGACCGCGACGTGCTGCTGCGCTTGTCGGCCCTGCTCGGTCTGCCGTACGGCGTCGTGCGCCAGCGAGCGCAGGACACGACGGGCGGCGTGCAAAGCCAGCGCGTCATCGCCTCCGACGTCGACTTGCGCCAGGTGGCCTTCATCTCGGAGCATCAGGACGCGTTCCCTGGCGTCACCACCGAGAACCGCACCGACCGCGTGTACCCGTACGGCTCGCTCGCGGCGCACGCGCTCGGCTACGTGCAGACAGTCTCTGAATTGGACCTGGAGAACGTTGCCGAAGGGCGCGACCTCGAGATGGGCGACATGGTGGGCAAGACGGGCGTGGAGCAGGCCTACGAGAACCTGCTCGCCGGCGACCATGGCCAGCGCCAGCTCGTGGCAGACGCCGAGGGCAACGTGCGCCAGGTCGTGAGCGAGATCGCCCCCTCGAAGGGCAACGACGTGTACCTCACCATCGACGCGAAGGTGCAGACCGCTGCCGACCAGATCCTCAAGGAGGCCATCGCCCCGAACGGCTCGATCGGCTCGGGCTCGGGCACGGCGGCAGCCATCGTGTGCATTGACGTGACGAACGGCGAGATCATCGCCATGTCGAGCTACCCCACGTACGACCCGGCCGACTTCGTGCACGGCATCTCCGAAGAGCGCTACGCCGCGTACAACGACAACGAGTATCATCCGCTGAACGACCGCGTCATTGCGGGCGAGTACGCCGCCGGCTCCACCTACAAGGCGTTCACGGGCCTAGCGGGCCTTGAGTACGGCTTCGCCACGGCGGACTCATACTGGACCTGCACGGGCGAGTGGACGGGCTTCGGCTCCGAGTACCCGCAGCACTGTTGGGACCTCAACGGCCACGGCACGCTCGATTTGCGGCAGGGCGTCGTCGTCTCGTGCGACACCGTCTTCTACGAGATCGCGAAGAGCTTCTACGAGAACCGCAACACGGTAGGTGAGGACGCCATGCAGAACGTCATCAAGGAGTTCGGCTTCGGCAAGGAGACGGGCGTCGACCTGGCCGGCGAGCGCGTCGGCCGCGTGCCCACGCCCCAGTGGAAGCGCGAGTACTACACCGACGCGCCGGAAGAGCAGGCCTGGCTGCCGGGCGACAGTTCGAACATGGTCATCGGCCAGGGCAACGTGCTCGTCACCCCGATGCAGCTGGCGGTGGCCTACGGTGGTGTCGCCACGGGCAAGCTGCTGAAGCCGCACATCTTCAAAGAAGCGCGCAACTCCGAGGGCAACGTGGTGCTCTCCGCCCAGACGGAGGAGACCGGCGTGCCGAATATCGAGGAGCAGTATTACGCCTACATGCGCGACGCGCTCCATGGCGTCGCCACCGAAGAGGAGGCCGTGAGCGCCCTGTGGTCCGAGGTGGGCATCTCCGCCGCGGCGAAGACGGGCACGGCCGAGGTCGACGGCAAAGAGGATTTCGCGCTGTTCGCGTGCTACGCGCCCTACGAGGAGCCGAAGTACGCCATCGCGTGCGTGATCGAAGAGGGCAAGGGCGGCTCGTCCACGGCGGCGCCCGCTGCCGTGAAGCTCATGGACGCGGCGCTCAAGGCGCTCGACGGCACGCTTGACACCGAACCGGCTGTGATCACGGCGTAGCGAAGGGAGGAGAAGCATGGCAGAACAGCTCAACCAGATCTCGTCGCTGCGCACGCCGGACGCCGGGGCCTCCCGCGCTGCGCGCCCGCGCAGGTTCAAGTCCCTGCACCTGCCGCTCATTGCGGTCGTGACGCTGCTTGTGTGCTACGGCCTGGCAGTGGTGTACTCCGCCGTCGCCACGAGCACCGAGTATACCTTCTCGCGCCAGCTCATGGGCGTGGCGGCGGGCATCGTGGCCATGGTGGTGCTGTGGCGCGTGGACTACCGCATGGTCTCGAACATGACGATGCCCCTGTTCGTCCTCTCGCTCGTGCTCATCCTCTCGCCGCTCGTGCCCGGGTTGGGCACCGACGCCGGCATGGGCGCGCGCTGTTGGATCAACGTGGGCATCCAGATCCAACCTGGCGAGTTCGCGAAGATCACGATCATCATGCTCGACGCGAGCGTGCTCGCACGCTACGGCGGCAGGCTGGACGACCCGCGCGAGTACCTGCGTGCGCTGGGCTACATCCTCGCGCCCTTCGTGGCCATCTTGCTGCAGCCCGACCTGGGCACGGGCCTCGTGTACCTGTTCATTGGCGCAGTGGTGCTCGTGGTGGGCGGCGCGCGCCTGAAGTACCTGCTCATCACGCTCGGCGCGTGCGTCGCCGCGGTGGCGCTCGTGTTCGCCGTCGACCAGATTTACGTCACGATCACCGGCTCGCAGGAGTACCTCATCCTCAAGCAGTACCAGCGCGACCGCCTGCTCGTGTTCATGAACCAGGACAGCCTGTCGAGCGACGAGGGCTGGAACCTGCAGCAGGCCATGATCGCCATCGGCTCGGGCGGCTTTTTCGGCAAGGGCTGGATGAATGCCACGCAAAGCTCGCTCGGCTACCTGCCGGAGGCGCAGACGGACTTCATCTTCTGCGTGGTGGCGGAGGAGTTCGGCTTCGTGGGCGCGCTCGCGCTGCTCGTGCTGTACCTGGCGCTGCTGCTCATCTGCTGCCGCATCGCCCGCTCGTCGAGCGACCTGTTCGGCACGTTCCTTGTCATGGGCGTCGTGGGCATGTGGACGTTCCAGATCCTGGAGAACGTGGGCATGGACATCGGCCTCATGCCCATCACGGGCGTGCCGCTGCCGTTCATGAGCTACGGCACCTCGTTCATGCTCGTGAACTTCATGCTGCTCGGGCTCATCGGCTCGGTCTGGGCCCACAACGGCCGGCCGTAAAGCGTCACTCCGCTACGCGCGCTGGCGTGCGCTTCCACGAATTGATGACGCTTTGCGCGGCCGCGTTGGCGGCGTGCGCGGTTTCGCGGTATGCTCGGCCGTGCACTTTGACGAAAGGACGCGCGCATGCAGATCCCAGTTGACATCAAGGCCATCTTCGACGAGGCGACCGACATCGACGCGGCGCGCCAGACGCCCGTGTTCGCGGCCGTCTACATCGACGAGAGCGCCCCGCAGGACGCGCAGGCGTTCGTGCGCGCGTCGTTCTCGTCCACGGCGCCGAACGCGCGCGTGAGCATCTCGTACTTCCCGACCATGGCCGTGGCCCCGGTTCCCGACGCGGACCTTGCGGTGGTCGTGGCAGGTCTGGACGAATCGTGCGGCCGCGTGGCGCGCGAGATGCGCGAGGCGGGCGTGCCCACCATGGTGGTGACCACGCTGCCGAACCTTGCCGCCCAGATCGCCGACGAAGCCGGCGAGGGCAT
>CASEJD010000129.1 GCA_949288145.1 uncultured Coriobacteriia bacterium | reverse complement strand
GCCGAACGACCCGCGCGCCGTCGAGCCCTTCGTGCCACCCTTCTTGCCACTGGTCGCGCCGTCTTTCGCACGGTTCTTCGCGCGGCGCGCCACCTTGGCGGCCTTCGCTTCCTTCTCGCGGATTCGGCGCTCGGCCGGGTGCTCGGGGTGCAGCGGCTTCTTGCCGTGGCCGCCGGCTTTGCGCTCGCTGGGTGCGGCCTTTTTGGCGGTGCGGCGCGCGTGCTGGCGGTCGGCGCCGGAGCGGCTGCCGCCGCGGTGCTTGTCGCGCGGACGCTCTTCGGGCGCGTCGTTGTACTGCGGCTGCTCCAGTACGGGCAGGCTCAGAATGTCGTCCAAGGTCAGGACGGGAATCTTCTCACCGATGAGGCGTTCAATGGACTTCAGGTTGCGCTCGCCCTTCGGGCTCACGAACGACAGCGCGTCGCCGGACTTGCCGGCGCGGCCGGTGCGGCCGATGCGGTGGATGTAGTCGTCGGGCACGTCGGGCAGGTCGTAGTTGATGATGTGCTCCACGTCCGAGACGTCAATGCCGCGTGCCAGCACATCGGTGGCCACGAGCACGCCGATGCGGTCCTCCTTGAAGCGCTGCAGCGCCTGGCGGCGCTTCGCCTGCGAAAGGTTCGAGTGGATGGGCTCGGACCGGAAGCCCTTCTGGCGCAGGTCGCGCGCCACGTCGTCGCACGCGCCCTTGGTGCGCACGAAGACGATGGTGCGCATGCAGCCGCGGCGCTCGAGCACGCAGCGCAGCAGTTCCGGCTTCTTGCGGTGCGGGATGCGGATGACGTGCTGCTCGATGGTCTCGGCCGTGTCGCCGCGGTGCGCGATCTCCACGAACGCGGGGTCTTTGAGCGAGTTCTTCACGGTGTCGGCCACCTGGCGATCGATGGTCGCGGAGAACAGCATGGTCTGGCGGCCTTCGGCGGGCGTGGCCGCGATGATCTTCTCCACGTCGGGCCAAAAGCCCATGTCGAGCATGCGGTCGGCCTCGTCCAACACCAGGACGGCCACGTGCGAAAGGTCGCACGCGCCGCGCTCCATGAGGTCGATCAGGCGGCCGGGCGTGGCCACGCACACGTCCACGCCATCGCGCAGTTTGCGCAGCTGGCGGGCGTAGGCGACGCCGCCGAACACCGTGAGGATGCGATGGCGCGTGGCCTGGGCGGACGTGGTGAAGAAGTGCTCGATCTGCTCGGCCAGCTCGCGCGTGGGCGTGACGATGAGCGCCGCGGGCGCCTTCTGCTTGCGGTTGGGCTTCACGCGCTGCAGGATGGGCAGGCCGAATGCGGCAGTCTTGCCGGTGCCGGTCTGCGCGGTGGCCACGATGTCCCGGCCGTCCAGCACGAGCGGGATGGCCTGCTCCTGGACGGGCGTGGGCTCTTCGTAGCCAAGCTGCTTGACGGCGGCCAGGCGGCTGGCGGTGAGGCCGAGTTCTTCGAACGTGGTCATAGGGCGGTGTCTTCTTTCGATTGCGCTCCGAGTCTTCAAACAAACCATGTAGTATGACCCCCGCTGCGAAGTGGCCTTGTGGAGGCGGGAAAAGGAGCACGAGAACCACACACAACCCCGCGCGCATTTGGTACCATGCACGGCGGCATATGCGCGCAATAAGTGTGACAAAGTGCGACAAAGGGTCACGTCTAACGTCACATGCGGGTGGGGCATTCCAGCGGCCGCATGGCAACGGAACCCGCACTACGCACGTGTTCGTGCGTAATGTGACGTTAGACGTGACCCTTTGTCACACGCGCGCAAGTCGGCGGCAGCCCGCGCAGGAAGAAAGGGGAGAGGCCCGCCATGGACGTTTGGGTCGTCATCGATTTCCTCTCGTCGCAGACCACGTACGACTATCTGTCCGTCATCGTGGGCGGCATCACGGGCGCGCTGTTCGCGTGCGACCGCAACCTCGACATCGTGGGCGCTGTCACGCTCGGCCTTATGACCGGCTACGGCGGCGGCGTGGTGCGCGATATCCTGCTGGACGGCCACGGCTTCTATTTCATGCAGCACGCTGATTTGGTGCTCATCGCGGCCGCTATCTGCGCGTTCGTGTTCTTTTTCCAAGGCGTGTTCAAACATCTGGACGCCACGGTCTTCTTCGCCGACGCGCTTTCCGTGGGCCTCTTCGCGCTGGCGGGCGCCAGCAAGGCGGTCTCGTGCGACGTCGGGTTCGTGTACGCCGTGCTGCTGGGCGCCATCACGGGCGTGGGTGGCGGCGCCATCCGCGACGTGTGCGTGGGCGAGGTCCCGGGCGTGTTCAAGGAGAGCAACTTCTACGCGGTGGCCAGCCTGGGCGGTGCGCTCATGTACGTGGTCGCCGTCTACGTGGGCTCGCCGAGCCTGGCGGCGTCGCTGTTGTGCGTGTTCACGGTCGTGGCCCTGCGTTACTGGAGCGTCTACTTCGACTGGCGCACGAGCACCCCGACCGACCTCACGCCCGTGCTCTCGCGCACGGTGAAGGCCATATTCCTGCACGGTTCCAGCAAGCGCAATCGTCGTCGCTTCCGCGGCATCTTCCACATGAAGCGCGCGAGCGCGGGTGACGAAGGCTCCGCGGGCGAGCGCGCGAACGACGCGGCATCGGACGATGGCGTGGCTGTCGGAAGCGGCGTGCGCGAGGAGGACGTGGCGGCCTTGGGCGAGTTCGCGCGCGACAAGCGCGACTAACATTCGCAGCTGGCGTTGCACCTACCCGCATCTGTGCTTTGCGAGGACGCGCGGGGTGGTGAGCGTCTCGGCGCGGGCGAACGGCTAGAATAAGGCGCGCATTATCCGGCCGCCCTGCGGCCACATCGGACGCCCGCCGCGTAGCGGCCCTTTCAGCGGCGTTGGACCGCGCGGGCGCAGCGCGCGCCCGCAAGAACAGTGGGGAGACATGAGCGAGAAGAACGAGAACACTTTCATCGAGGGCAAGCGCCCGGTCGTCGAGGCGCTGCGCTCCGGCGTGCCCATGGAGTACGTCATGATGGCCGACAACCTGCGCAAGGACGGCCTGACCGAGGACATCCGCCGCAAGGCGCGCAACGCGAACGTCCCGGTGAAGCTGGCATCGCGCAAGGTCATGGACGGCATCTCGCAGGTCGAGAACCACCAGGGCGTCATCGCGAAGGCCATCCCGTACCAGTACGCGAAGATTGCCGACATCCTGAAGGCGGCCAACCGCCGCGCGGCCGATCATGACGGCGCCGCGCTTGTCGTGGTGCTCGACCACATCACCGACGCCGGCAACCTGGGCGCCATCGTGCGCTCGGCCGAGGTCGTGGGCGCTGCGGGCGTCATCATTCCCAGCAAGCGTTCGGCCCGCGTGTCCACCGCCACGTACAAAACGTCCGCTGGCGCCATCGCCCACGTTCCGGTGGCCCTCGTCTCGAACATCGCGCAGACCATGGACTCCCTCAAGAAAGAGGGCTTCTGGGTGGCCGGCGCCTCCGAGCACGCCCGTGACGTCATCTGGGACACCAACCTGAAGGGCAAGATCGCGCTCGTCATGGGCAACGAGGGCGAAGGCCTGGCGCGCCTGACCATGGAAAGCTGCGACTTCCTGGTGAAGCTGCCGGTGGAAGGCCAGGTGGGCTCGCTCAACGTGGCGCAGGCCGCCACTGCGTGCATGTACGAGTTCCTCCGTCAGAACACGCCGGCGCCCGTGCGCCGCGGCTCTGCGGCGTCCCAGGCGTAAAGGCCGCGCTGTGGCGAAGCAGCGAAAGAAACTCCTGATCGTGGACGGATACAACGTCCTGCGGTCGGGCAGCCGGTACCGGACCATCGCCGGTCCGGACTACACGCACGACGCGTTCAACCGCGCCCGCGAAGCGCTCATCAACGACGTGGTGAGCTACGCCGGGCGCGGCACGCGCGCGGTCATCGTGTACGACGGCAAGGACAACGCACTCTCCACCGGCGAGCCCGACGTCATCGGCGGCGTGCGCATCATGTTCTCGCCCGCCGGGCAGTCGGCCGACAAGGTCATCGAAAAGCTCGCACACGACGCGCGCGAGCGCGGTGTCGAGACCATCGTGGTCACGAGCGACGCCACCATCCAGGACACCGTGTTCGGCGGCGGCGTGGACCGCATGAGCGCCGACGGCTTCTCGCACGAGATCGAGATGATGGTGGAGGAGGTCCGCCAGGACGACTCGCCCGCTGTCTCCGTGAAGAACACCGTGGCCGAGCGCCTGTCCCCCGACGTCCTGCGAAAGCTCAAAGCCCTCCGCGACGGCTCGTAGGGCGTTCCATCCCCACCGTCCCTCCTCTATTCTTCGGCCGAAATACGCCTGGGGGCGTATGGCCGGCGCGCTCGCAGGCGGGTAGTATGGGCCCATGGAAAGCATCCTTGTACAGAACAAAAGCCTGACGGCGCGCAAATGGGGATTCGACGTCCTCGTGGCCGTGTGCGCGTTCGCGTTCTGCTGCGCGCAGGCGTTCTTGGCGTCCTCCACGCTCGTGGTGCGCGACGAGATGTTCCGCAGCATGGTGGGCTACGTGACCGCGGTGCCGCCGCTGCCGGTGTTCCTCTCGCTAGCGCTGACCACGCTGCCGCTCGTGCTGCGGCGCGTGTCCCCGTGGCTCGTCTACCTGTTCACGGTCGTGACGTTCCTGGGCGTGCAGGGCGAGTTCCGCGGCTACTCCATGTCGCTCGCCGGCCCCATGGTCGCGCTGTTCACGGTGGGCTGCCTGCGCCCGCGCACCGAGACGGCCATCGCGGCGGCCATCGGCGCGGCAGCCATGTTCTTCTCGTCCATCCCGGTGGAGAGCACGGGCGTTGCCTTGTTCTTCCGCCTGCAGAACGTGACGTACCTCATCGCGGCGGCGCTGGCCGGCTACGCCGTGCGCATGCACCGCGAGTACCTGGAGGCCGCCGAGCAGCGCGCCGCGCAGGCGGAGCGCTCGCGCGAGGAAGAGGCCGTCCGCCGCGTGGCCGAAGAG
>CASEJD010000128.1 GCA_949288145.1 uncultured Coriobacteriia bacterium | reverse complement strand
CTGGTGCCGCCTGCGCCGCGGATGGCGGAACGGCGGCCGCACGCGCGCCGCGCGGAGGCGTGGGAGGAATGTGCCCGATGCCGGACGAAACACCCGGCGACACGAACGTGGAGCGCGTTGCTGCGCACGCGTCGACCGTGCAGCCGCGCGCTTCGGAATGAACGGACTCGGGCGACACGTCGACCACGGAATCTTGCTGGGGGGCTTGCGGGAGGATGAGCCACAGCGCCACGTACACGATGGCGGCGAACCCCGCCGTCACGACGGCGAGCGCCACGACGAGCGCGCGCACGACCACGGTATCAAGCGCGAAGTATTCGGCCAGGCCAGCGCAGACGCCGCCCAGGACGGCGCACCGGGAGCGGTACAGCGTCTTGGCTCCGACCACGCGCCCTCCCTTCCGCACGCTGCGCTATTCTTTCGCATCCTGTTCTGCAGGCGCCGGCTCTTCCAAGCGGACGACGCCCACGATGGAAATGCGCCGACGACGCATGCCCCTGACCACGAAGCGGTACCCGCCCTGCTCGTGCACGTCGCCCAGCTGGGGCACGTAGTCCATCGCGGCAAGCAGCCACCCGGCAAGGGTGTCGTAGTCGTCAGACTCCTCGACCGGCCAGCCCAGCTCTGCCGCGTCCTCGCACGACAGGCTGCCTTGGACGCGCCATTCGTTCTCGGAGATTTGCACGACCTCGGCGTCTTCCAGGTCGGTCTCGTCGACGATCTCGCCAACGATCTCCTCCACGATGTCTTCGACGGTAATTAAACCATCGGTGCCGCCGTACTCGTCCACAACGATGGCCATCTGTTGCCTATTCGTTTGCATCTCGGAAAGCAGCGGCAGGATGTCCTTGCTGGCCGGCACGAAGAACGCTTCGTGGGCGAACTGGCCGGCGGACTCGTCCTCGCGACCCTCAAGCAGGGGCGTGAGCAGGTCTTTATACTTCACGATGCCACAGATATAGTCGTGGTCCTCGTGGTAGACGGGCAGGCGCGAGTAGCCCGTACCGCGCATGCGGTCGATGGCCTGGCGCACCGTCTCGACGTCCTCGACAGTGATCATGTCGGCGCGCGGCGTCATGATCTCGTGCGCCGAGGTGTCGCCCATGTCGATGATCTCGTGGATCATGCGCTTCTCGTCCTCGGCGAGCTCCTCGTTCTCGGCAACCATGTCCTTGATCTCGTCCTCCGAGACGCCTGACTCGCGGTGGAACAGCTCGGCGCCCAAATCGCGCGAAAACCGCTTGCCCGCTTCGGTCCGCACGATCAGCACGACCAACGCGATCACGACGATAGCGAGCACCGCCGCCACGACGAGCACCAAGACATTCAAGCCGTCCATGCTCTATCCCTTCCTTCGTTTCCCCTTCGCCCCTGGCTAGATCACGTACAGCACGACCGCCAGGAAATGGCAGACGCTGCCTGCCAGCACCAGCACATGGAACACGGAGTGCATGTAGCGCACCTGCTTCAGCACATAGAACACGCACCCGAGCGTATAGCACACACCGCCCGCCACGAGCAGCGCCAAGCCCGGACCGGACAGCGCCGCCACAAGCGACGGGAGGAACCACACAACGCACCACCCGAGCGCCAGGTACAGCACGGCAGAAATCCAGCGCGGGCGAAAGACCCAGAACGCCTCGCACGCCACGCCCGCGAGCGCGAGCGCCCACACGATGGCGCCGAGGAGCAAGCCGCCGGAGTCAGCCAGCGTGACCAGGCAGAACGGTGTGTACGTACCGGCGATGAACAGGTAGATGAAACTGTGGTCGAGCACTTTGAACACGCGTTTCGCCTTGTCGGCGGCAATGGCGTGGTAGAGCGTCGACATGAGGTACTCGAGCAGCATGGCGATGCCGTAGACGAGCGCAGCGAGCAGGCGCACGCCGCCGCCGTGCGAGACGGCCGTCACGATAAGGATGGGCAGCGCCGCAATGGCGAGCAGGGCGCCGATGCCGTGGGTGACGGAGTTCGCGACCTCTTCGCCGAGCGTGTACTCCCGCACGTTGCGCTTGCGGCGGACGGTGTTCGCCGGCGTGCCAGCCGGCTCTTCGGAAACTGCGCGCGCCGCATGCGCGTCGCGCGGCTTGAACTGCGAGGGCGTCCATGCACGCGGCGGCTTCGGCGCGCGGCGCCGACTTCGGCCGACTGGGTCGGATGTGCTGGAAGTGTTCATGGGGCACACTTTAGCACATAGGGACATGTCGACGGTCGACCAGGCGGCGGGCGCGAAAAACCGGAAAGCTCCGGCTATTTCTCAATGTTGTACAAAATGTGTTGTACACTATGCCTATGAGCCGAGAACGTGAGGATGGAGGACGCCATGCACGGAGAGGCCATGGTCACCGCCCGCATGGGCGACGAGAAGAAGCGGGCGGTCGGACGTGTGCTGGCACGCGAGGGCCTGAACGCATCGCAAGCCATCAATCGCCTGTACGACCGCATTATCGAAGAGGACAGCGCCCGCTTCCTAGACGGCACGTCACCGTCTCAGAATGCGCACGCCTGGGAAAACGCCGCTCGGTTCGTCGATTCCTTGTCCACGCCTCGCACGTCGCGGTTCGACAGCATGACCAAAGCCGAGATCCGAACGGAGCGCCTGCGCGCACGGTGGCTGATGTAGCATGGCGTGCACGAAGGTCGTCCTTGATACGAACATCCTCATTGACTTCCTGAACGAGCGCGAGCCATTCTATCGGCCCGCTCGCCTGCTCATGATTGGCGGGAGAGCGGGAGAATTCGACCTTTGGGTCACCACATCGCAGTTCACGGACCTGATCTATATTCTTTCCGAAGGCGGCAAGCCCGCTTTGATCCCTTCGACGCTTGAACGGCTGCGCGGCGTTCGCACGTTCGTGAACGTCTACCAGGTAACCGATCGGGATATCGACCAGATACTCGTCACTTCGTGGGCCGACCCCGAAGACGCGCTGTTGTTCGAGGCGGCGCTGCAGCTCAAAGCGGACTTCCTGATCACGCGCAATCAGCGCGATTTCGAGAGCACGCTCGTGCGCACCGTGGATTGCGAAGGCTTCTTCGAAGCGCTCCGCACCGAGCGCGGGCTTGTGTACGAAGAGATGGAGCTTCCCGCCGAGCTAGCGCAATAGAGTCGGGAATGCGAGCGCACCCCGGCTACCGGTTGCCGCCGGGGCGGACCCAGTCGAGCCAGGCTTCGGCGTCCGCTTGTCCCGCGTCCACGAGGGACAGCGTGGTGCCCACGCCCGCCGCGGTGGTCACGAGCACGGTGCGCACGCGGGCCGCGCGCTGGAACGGGTTGCTCTTCACGGTGCCGAACTGGATCTTGCGGCGCGGCAGCAGCACGCTCTCGCGAGAGAAGCCGCCGTTCGTGATGGTCATGAAGTGGCGATTGAACGCAAAACTCGACTCGCGGAACCACAACACGGCGCCCACGGCGTCAAGGACAATGCACAGCACCGCGAGCGCGTACAGGACAGCGAACACCAGGTTCACGACGCCCAGGTAGGGCGCGACGTCGGCCTGCATGTTCGGCAGCTGCTGCATGGCGAGCATGAAGCTCACCTGCACTACCGCCGTGAACGCGGCGACCCATAGGCCCGAGCCCGCCCACGTGCAGCGACGAATGAGCGCACGGCGCAGCGCCACGCGCGCGACCGGGCGCGTTTCGGTGGGCGCGTCCGCGAACTCCGGCACCAGCCCCGCCAGGATCTCGGGCACGCGGTCCATCTTCACGAACGGGTGCACCACCAGGCCGGTCTTGAGGGCGTTGGCTTCTTGGTCGTCGCCGCTCTGGCCGACCGAGTCGATCTTGCCGAGCGAGACCTCGCAGTAGCCCATGAGACGGCGAATAAGCCCCTGGCGGATGATGACGGACTGCACGCGGTCCACGTCGACGCCGTGGAACTTGCGCGAAAGCAGGCCGTGCTCCACTTCGATGCGGCTGTCGCGGCGACGCGCGCGGAACCCGCCGTACGTCAGGCAGGAACCCAGGGCGGACAGCGCCCACAGCACAGCGACGACGGCCAAGAACGTCGCGATGCCCGCGATGACGGTGCCGATCGGCAAGCTCGCGCTCGCCGCGAACGCGGCGTTGGCGGCATCCGACGCCCGGCTGCCGAGCAGCTCGAAGGCGAAGCCCGCCACCTGCGAGAGCGTGCCCACCAAGCCGATGACGATGAGCACGAAGCTCGTGCCGCTCGTCAGGCCCGTGAGCACAAGCTCGCGGTTCGAAAGCCCGTGCTCGTAGGTAACTTGGCCGGTGTCGACCTCCATGCCGCCCCACACGCCGCGGACGTCCTGCAGGATCTCATCGGCGCCGTCGAGCACGTTGCGCGCGCCGTCTGCCTGCAGCATGCCATTCGACGCCGGCATGCTGGTGCCTGCCGTGACGCCCGGCTGAGTCGCGACTCCGCCCATGTCCGCCGAGGCGCCCGCGGGGACGCTAGCGCCCGGCACGGCGCCCTGCCGCGCCGCGGCAAGGACGCTCGCGGCAGAGACGTTCGCCGGGATGGGCCGGCCCGCCAAAACGGCTTGTTTGCGGGCGAACAGCTCCAGGCGTAGCGTCTCGGCGTCGGCGTTTGTGACGTAGGGCACCGTGGCGCCCTCGTTCGCGGCGCCACCGGCGGTCTCCACCTTCACGGTGCACACGCCCGCCAGGCGCTGCAGCAGCGTGGCGGTGTGGTTCACGGACTGCACGCGCTGGTACGGCACGTGCATGCGCTTCTTGTTGAAGATGCCGGAATAGAGGCTGAACTCTTCTTCGCCGATCTCGTAGTACAGGTGGCGATAGCCCCACACGTGCCCCACGACGACGAGCGCGCCCAGCAGCACGATGCCGCCGAGCACCGCTCCCGTCACGGCAAGCACGCCGAACAGGCCGCCCGTCCCTACGGAACGAATCTCGAGCAGGATGCCCGGCACGCTGCTCGCCAAGCCCACGACGATCGCGACCAGGAAGGCACCGATCGCGCGGAGCGACCCAAGCCAGATGTAACTGTGGTGCACGAAATGGCGCTCCGGTTCAACCGTCGCGGGCACCCCGGTCTCGCTCGCCGGCGCCGCGGGCGTTGGGATGGACGACTCTGCAAAGGAGCCCCCGGACACCGGAGCGGCAGGCTCCGCGAAAGGCTCCGTGGACACTCCGGCATCACCCGCTCCGGGCGCGGGAACGTGCGAAGGCTCGTTGTTCCGCTCCATGGCCTACACGTCCTCTTGCGCGATACGGGCAAGCTCGGCCGCGCGATCGCGCACGGCGTCGGCCACGTGGCTTTCCAGCCCAGGGATTTCATGCTCGCCGGCGGCGGTGGCCACGGTCACGCTGGAGAGCCCGAACGCGCGCAGGATGGGCCCTTGGCGCGTGTCGGTGTTCTGCACGCGAATGAACGGGATGATGAAGCGCTTGCGCCACACGATACCGCGCGCGATGTCCAGGTAGTCCTCGGAGAGCTCGTAGCGCCAACGCATGTAGCGAATGGGCGGCAGCACCGCCAAAAACACAACAAGCGACACCACGTAGACCGCCGCGAGCACGATGAGCACGATGGTGCTCCACCCTGCCGCGGACGGCTCGAACGCTCGAACGCATGCGAAGGGAATGAAGCAGCACAGAAACGCGACGGTCAGCCACAAGGCATCGTTGATGCGCCAGACGTTCTTCACTTTCGGGTTGAGCTGCTGGGTTGGCAGTTCGCGCACGTGTCCTCCTTACGAGGTTCGGAAACAAGGCTCGTCCATGATACCCCCCCCCCACGCCTTCGTTCGCAAGTTCGAGGGAGGGGTCACGTGGGGGCAAGCGCATCGACAGACGTGCCTGCCCGTTAACGTTCGGCCAGATCATTCGGTCGGCACCGTGCAAACCCTCACCTTTTCCTCGTTTAGCACGCGAAAAGCGAGGAATATGTGAGGGTCTGTGCGCGGGCGGGCTGCCTTACTGCAGGCGAGCGCCGACTTCCTTCGCGGCGGCGGCCTTGTCGAAGTTGCCGCCGGTCTTCTGGGTGAGCGCGCCCATGACCTTGCCCATGTCGCGCTTCGTGGTAGCGCCAAGTTCGGCGATGGTGGCCTCCACCAGGGCGACGAGCTCGTCACCGGAGACCTGCTTCGGCAGGCATTCCTCCAGGATGGCCACCTGCTCGGTCAGCAGGTCTGTGCGCTCCTGGTTGTTGCCGGCCTTGATGGAGCCGTCGAGCGTCTCCTTCGTCTGCTTGATCACGCGCTTGAGCATGTCGTTGACGTCCTGCTCCGTGACCTCGCGACGTTCGTTGACCTCGATGTTCTTCACCTCACCGTGGACCTGGCGCAGGATGGACAGGCGCGGCTTGTCGTGCGCTTTGAGGGCTTCTTTGATGGCGTTCTGCAGTTCTGCGTAGTTCATGGATGCTCCTCTGTCACTCGAGCGCCGCGGCGCCCACTGCGCCGACGACGCCCTTTCATGCTAGCACGCAGGACGCCCGGGATGCCCCGGGCGTCCTGCGTGGTTGCGCCCTCGCGCATGTCACGTTCGCCGGCCTGCAAAGCGGTTCGCGCAGCAGGCCTAGCGCACCGCGTCCTTAGTAGTCGAACGTGTGCTCCACCAAATCGTCGTACCAGTGCTCGTCTGGTGTCCAGGTGCCGCCCTTGTTCTCGAACTCGAGGTAGTACGACACGTCAGTGTAGTCCGCAGCTTCCGCCATGGCGCCGGTCACGGCGGCGTTCACCGCGGACGTCACCTGCTCGGTGGTCAGGCCGTTCGCCGTGCCGATGGCTGCGCTCAGCTTCTCGTAGTACATATCGCTGAACAGCGTGACGTCGCGCATGGTGATAGTAGCGAGCACGTCCGCATCGTCGCCGTTCGTGTAGGGGTACACAGTGTCGATCGAGTAGGTCATGCCCTCGAGCATCCACTGAGCAAGCGCCGTGGAATCGATACCGGCGTCAGCGAGCGAGATACCGTGGCCGCCGACGAGGTACTCGGTGCTATCGCGCATCTCGTCGTCGAGCTCGAGCGCCAGCTCCTGGACCATGGCGGGATCCTGGGCGACCAGCTTGTCCAGCTCGGCCACGGCCAGGTCGTTGACCTCTTGCTCGGTGGCATCCAACGTGGAAGAGTCCACGCCGCCGCCCGCGGAGCCGCTACCGTCGTCAAGGCGCTGCCAGCCGTCTTCCTGCGAGTACGAGTAGCTGCCATGGTCCGCCTGGCGGCTCTCGTTGTACGCGGCGCCGATGAGAGCACCAAGGGCGATGACGGCGATGAGCGTGAGGACGGAGAACGCAATGCCCACGATGCCGCAGATCCTGCCGCCCGTGGTCTTGCCGTCCTTGCCCGTCTCTTTGGCGGCCGAGCCTGCCAGGATGAGGGCGGCGATGCCCAGGCCGACGCCGAACAGGATGGTCCAGCTGAACAGGATGGCCAGGATGCCACACACGAGCGCGGCGATGGCCTTGCCCGACGAAGGCTTCGGCTGGCCGTAGCCGTACACGTCCGGCTGGCCGTAGTAGCCGCCCGGCTGAACCGGGGGCACCGGCGGCACGAAGCCTGGCGGGGGCGTCTGCGCGCCCGGCTGCTGCGCGTACGGCTGGAACTGCTCGGCACCAGGCTGCTGCGCGGCAGCTGGCTGCTGTTCGGCGCCCGGCTGCTGCGCGGCGTCGTCAGCCTGCGGCGCGGCGTACGGCTGGAACCCTTCGGGCATGGCGCCCTGCTTCGTGGTTTCGTCCTGAGGCTGCTGAGACTGCGTGCTCTTGGGATCGTCCATGGTGTCCTCCTCGACTTGCCAGATGGCTTCTTGGCCCCGAAGGTACCAGGTTTGCGCGCGCTTGTGCGGGCGAAGGGCCCATCTGGCGGCAAGCCGTTAACCACGCGGCCCGCTTGTCACGCAGCCGTTACGAAACCGAGCGCGCGCCCTGGTCGAACGCGAGCAGTCGGCGGTAGTGCGGGCTTTCCTGCGCCAGTTGAGCGGGCGGCGCATCCATGAGCACGGCGCCGTCGCGTTTCACGCGGCCGTCCTCCAGGAAGACGACGCGATCCATGCCCGCGACGCCGGGGAGGTGGTGCGTGATCATGATGAGCGTCTTGTCCGCCAGCGCCTCGAGGAACGTGTCCAACACCGCGCGCTCGGTGCGCGGGTCAAGGCCCACCGTGGGCTCGTCCAGGATGACGACCGGCGCGTCCTGCAGCAGCACGCGCACGAGCGCGATGCGGTGGCGCTCGCCGCCCGAGAAGCGCAGGCCCTCTTCGTCCACCAGCGTGTCCAGGCCTTCAGGCAGCCGCGCGAGCAGCGGGCCGAGCCCCACGCGCTCGAGCACGCGGGCGATGTCCTCGTCAGAGGCATGCGGGTTGCCCACGCGCAGGTTCTCGCGCAGCGTGGTGTTGAACAGGTACGTCCGCTGTTGGATGACGCCGAAGTACCGCGCCGCCGCATCGCCCAGCTCAGCCGTGGGCACGCCACCGAGCGTGACGCTGCCCTCGTTCGGGCGCAGGTCGCCGCGGATGAGGGAGGCGAGCGTGCTCTTGCCCGAGCCGCTGCGACCCAGGACGGCCACATGCTGGCCGGACTCGATGCGCAGGGTCAAGCCGTCGATCACGCGGCGCTCGGTGCCCGGGTAGGCGAAGACCACGTCGTCCACGCGCAGCTCGAAAGGAGGCGTGGGGCAAGGCGAAGCGGAATCGGCGGGGGCGTCGGCATTGGATGCGGCAGCGTCGGCGGTACCTGCGTCGGTTGCAGCTGAGCCTGCTGCCGCGACGGCGTCGTCCGCGGCCGCGGCGACAGCCCCAACCGCGGCATCGACCGGCTTGGCAGCTTCGGCCACGCTCCCCCCCGCTTCCTCGGCTGCCAGCTCGTACTGCACGCGGCGAAGCGCCGCTTCGCCGTCCTCGGCAGGTAGCTCGTTCAGGCGGCGCAGAGAGTCCTCGTGCGCGCGCACCTCCACCGCGGCCACGGGCAGCGGAGCGAACACGTCAAGCAAGGGAAAGTACCCCAGCACGAAAGCGAGCATCCAGTTCGCCGAGCCATCGAGCACGCCCGTGCCGTGCGGTCCGAACGCGCTGGCCGCCCACGCCACCACCACGAGCGCCCCCAGCGTGAACAGCGCCTGCACGACCATATCTCGCTTACGGTCGAACGCGTGGCCCGCTGCTTCCAGTGCGCGCAGCTCCGCCTGAGCGCTCGCGTGACGCGCCAGGAAATCGTCGGCGCGGCCGGAGAACACCCAGTCGTCCACGCCGAGCACGTTGTCAGCCAGCTCGGCGTACAGGCGGCTCTTCAGCTGTTTGCGCTTCGTCTGGCGCGCTCCGTTGACCAGCAGGGACCACAGCGGCACGAGCACGACGTCCACGCCGAGCACGAGCAGCATGGCCGCGCCCGCCCACGGCGTGAGCGCGCCGAAGATAGCCACCACGACGAGCGAAAGCGCCCACGCGACGACCGTGGGGAACACCGTGCGCAGATACAGGTTCTGGATGTGGCCGATGTCTTCGGACAGCAGGCCGAGCGCATCGCCCATGCGGTGCGCGCTATGGAAGAACACGGCGTCGCGCTCGAGCGCGCCCCACAGCTTCAGGCGCAGGGCAGAGGTCATGCGCAGCACCCAGTCGTGGCTGGCCAGGCGCTCGAAGTACTGCAACACCGGCTTGCCCACGCCGAAGATGCGCACGAACATGAGCGGCAGGTTCAGCAGCAGGATGGAAGCGGGCATAAGCGCCGAGCCGCCGATAAGGTAGCCCGACGTGAACATGAGCGCCGCAGCGAAGAACGCCGCCACAATGCCCAGCCCGAGCGCTAGCGCGAGCGTTCTCTTGTACTGGCGGAAGAACGGCTTGACCCAGCGGTCGCCCTTCCAGGCGCTTGTGCGCTTCTCGCTCCTCATGCGCGCTCACCCCCTCGCACGCTCTTCACGAACCGCTCGAGCGCGCCGCTCTCCGGCGCTTCGGCGCTGCCGTCCTCTAAAACGACGACCTGGTCCATGGCGTCCAGCCAGTGCAGCCGGTGCGTCGCCAGGATGACGAGGCGTCCTTCCATGAGCGGCAGCATGCGCTCTTTGAGCTCCATCTCGGTCTCGATGTCGAGGTGCGCCGTCGGCTCGTCGAGCAGCCACACCACGCGCGCCGGGTCGAGCACCGCG
>CASEJD010000127.1 GCA_949288145.1 uncultured Coriobacteriia bacterium | reverse complement strand
CGCGGACGACCAGATCACCGCGGCGACCGACCTGCTCGACGACGTGTCCGCCGGCGCGCTGCAGGCGCAGCAGAAGCTCTCGGAGTTCTCGGCCGCCGCCGCGCCGCTCGCAAGCTCCAGCCTGCAGGAGGTCGCACAGGCCTCCGACGAGGCGAACCAGGCGCTCCAACCCGTCCTGGACGAGCTCGGCGCCGTCAACGGCAACGCTGCCGCCGCCCTCTCCCGCGCGCAGGCGGCCCTCGACGAGGGTGCCGCGCTCGCCAGCATGCTGCAGTCCGCGAGCGACGCGCTGCCCGAGGGCGACGCCGCCAAGGAAGGCCTCGCGTCCGCTGCCGCTTCGCTGTCCGAGCACAACGCGGTGCTGCAGGAGAAGCTGGACGGCCTCACGTCCCTGAACGACCAGGCAGGCGCGGCGAACCAGGCCGCCTCCGACGCGCTCGCCCCGCTCGACGACGCGGTGCAGCAGGCGACCAGCGGGCTTTCCTCGTACACGGCGGGGCTGTTCGGCAGCACCGTTCCCGCCGTGAGCCAGGACTTGGCAGACATCGCCTCGACCGCCGCCTCGCTGTCGGGCGCCCTTGCCAGCCAGCAGTCGCTCGCCGACCAAGCGGCGCTCCTGCTGGACGAGCTCGACGGGACGCTGAACGCCGCCGTGGACACCATCGGCCAGGCCGACGCCCTGCTTGCGGGGCTCGAGGACGACTTCGAGACCGTCCGCACCGATCTCTCGGCGCTGGAAGGGTCGAGCGCCCTGTCGAAGCTCTTCGGCGAAGGCGGGCTGGACGCCCAGCAGGTCGCCTCGTTCATCGGCTCGCCCACGAAGGTGGCGACCGAGCAGCTGTACCCGGTGGAATCCTACGGCGCCGCGATGGCGCCGCTGTTCATGAACCTCACGTTCTGGATCGGCGCGTTCATGCTGCTCGTGGTCATGAAGCAGGAGGTCGACGACGAAGGCGTGCCTGGGCTCACGCTCGCCCAGCGCTACATCGCGCGACTCTCGTTCTTTGCCGTGCTGGCCGTGCTGCAGGCCGTGATCTGCTGTGCCGGCCTGCTCGTCATCGGCGTGGCGCCCGCCAACGCGCCGGCGCTGTTCTTCGCCGCGGCGGTGGCGTCGCTGTCGTATCTGGGCATCATCTACGCGCTCTCCGTCTCGCTCCAGCACGTGGGCAAGGGACTGTGCGTCGTGCTGGTGTTCGCGCAGATCCCCGGAGCGACCGGCCTCTACCCGGTGGAGATGACCTCGTCGTTCTTCCAGGCGGTCTCGCCCCTCTTCCCCTTCACCTACGGCATCGGCGCCATGCGCGAGGCTATCTGCGGGCTGTACGGGCTGCACTACGCCCGGGACATCGCCATGCTTTGTCTGTTCTTCGTCGGCGCATGCGCCGCCGGACTCGCGCTGCGCCCCCTGCTGGCGAACGCAAACCGCATGACCGCGCGGCAGGTCCGCGAAGGCGGCATCTACAACGGCGAGGCCGTGGAGCTGCCGGCGCGCCCCTTCCGTCTCGGGCAAATCTTGAGCGCGCTTTCGGAGAAGGACCGGTACCGCGCCCGGCTGGAAGCGCGCACCGAACGGTTCGCCCGCTGGTACCCCCGCTTGATGCGCGGGGCGATCGTCACCGGCATCGCGGTGCCTGTGGGCCTGGGGCTCCTGTTCGCACTGACGCCGGCGGAGAAGGTGACGCTGCTGACGGCGGCGCTCGTATGGTTCGCCCTGATAGCGGCGTTCCTGGTGGCGGTCGAGAGCGCCCGCTACGGGCTGGAGCGCCAGGCCGCGTTCGAGGGCGCGCCGGACGAGCAGCTCATCGGCCTGTACGCGCACCGCAACGACCTCGTCCGCGCCGGGGAGCACGGGTCGCACGCCACGCCGGCGCCCGACGGCGCGCAGGATGAAGCGGGCGCCCGGGAAGTCGCGTGCGAACCGACGACGGAAGGCGCCGCGTCCGGCGACCCCACAACGGAGGGCGCCGCGCACGACGGACGCAAGAACCCGGAAGGGGGGTGATGACCGTGCGTAACGTCTGGACCCTCTTCCGCGCTGAGCTCCCCCGCTTGTTCGCGAACGCCATCAGCATCATCATCACCATCGGGCTGGTGGTACTGCCCTCGCTGTTCTCCTGGTACAACATCCTGGCCTGCTGGAACGTCTTCGACAACACCGGGAACCTGAAGGTGGCGGTGGCGAACTCCGACGCAGGCTACGAAAGCGACCTCGTGCCGCTGCGCGTGAACGTGGGCGACCAGGTGGTCTCCACCCTGCGCGCGAACGACCAGATCGGCTGGGTCTTCACGAGCGAGGAGGACGCCGTGGAAGGCGCGCGCTCCGGCGCGTACTACGCGGCGGTGGTCATCCCCGAGCAGTTCAGCCAGGACATGCTGACCTTCTACGCCGACGGCGCCGAGAAGGCGCAGATCGTGTACTACTCGAACGGCAAGAAGAACGCCATCGCGCCGAAGATCACCGACCAAGGCGCCGACACCATCTCCTACCAGGTGAACGAGGCGTTCGCGCAGACCCTCTCCGAGGTCTCGCTCACCCTTGCCGAGGCGCTGTCGCGCACGGTGGACGACGCCGACGCCTCGGGGGCGATCGCCGTGCTGTCGGGCCATCTGGACGACACCGCCGGCCAGATGTCGCAGGCGGCGAACGTGCTCGACTCGTTCGCAACGCTCGCGGACTCGTCGCGGAACCTGGCGGACGGGTCGGCGAACCTCATGACCTCGGCGCAAGCTCAGGTGAAAGACATTGCGAGCACTGCGACTGACGGCGCCGCGCCCGCGAGCGGACTGGCGGACGAGCTCGCGGCGTCCGTGCGCGACCTGTCCGCCACGCTCGATGCGAGCGCGGAGGCGTTCGCCGGCACCT
>CASEJD010000126.1 GCA_949288145.1 uncultured Coriobacteriia bacterium | reverse complement strand
GGCCCGGCCGCGGCGCCCTCCCGGAGTGTGCGCACGACGCAGCGTGCGCGCAAGGCGTTGCGATGGCGCGCGCAGCACGGCCGCGTGTCGAGCTCTCGCTGCGAATGCACGGCGGCCCCGCCGACCTTCCGGACGACGGGGCCGCACGCTCTAGGAGCGCTCGGTCCGAACGCTTACAGGTAGAACGCGAACACGCGGCGCTGTTCGGCGCCGATAGTGGTCATGTTCCCGTGGCCGGGCAGGACCACGGTCTCGTCCGGCAGCGTTTGCAAGCGGCGCAGGCTGCGGCGCATGGCGTTGATGTCGCCGCCTTCGAAGTCCGTGCGCCCGATGCTGCCGAAGAACAGCGTGTCGCCCGCGATGAGCACCGGCGCCTTCTCGGGGTGGTCCGTGTCTTCGGCGTCCAAGAACAGGCACATGCTGCCCGGAGTATGGCCTGGCGTCATGATGACCTTCCAGCGCATGCCGCCCACGGCGACCACGTCGCCATCCTTCACGCGGCGGTCGATCGGGCAGGGCGCGAAGCCACCGTCGGACGGGCGCGGAGCCTCGATGCGCGGCGCGTCCACATCGGAGGCGATCACCTCGGCGCCCGTGGCCTCGCGCACGGCGGCAGCGGCGTCCACATGGTCGTGATGACGGTGCGTGAGCACGATGGCGTCCACCTTCACGTCGTCCTGGAAGCGCAGGATGGCCTGCGCGTCGCTCGACGGGTCGACCAGCAGGGCGCCCTTCCCGTCGGAGATGAGGTAGGTGTTGTTGTCGATGGGCCCCAGGATGATCCCCTTGATGGGAACGCACCCCTGCTGCGTCGTGAACGTGCGCGCCATGCGGCGGCTCCTTTCGTCTGCTCGAACACGACGGACGCGAGGCGGGCATGCCGCTCGTCGCGTCCGTTCGCCGTCATGCGCAAGGCGCCGGCAGCAGGGCCGGCGCCTTCGCGCTACTGCTTCTTCGTCCTGCCGACGCCCTCGCCCGGCATCATGCGGCGCGCCTCGAAGACGCCCTCGACCGAGCGGAACTTCGCGAGGATGCTGTCGATGGTGGTGATGTCGGAGACCTGGAACAGGAACTTCAGCTCCGACATGCCGTCGCGGTGCGCCGTCGTGGAGCTCGAGAGCACGTTCGCGCCGCACTCCGAGAGCACGCGCGCCACGTCGAGCAGCAGGTTCATGCGGTCGAGCGCCTCGATGAACACCTCTACCTTGTACGTGGTGGCGCCCGTGGGATGGCCTTCCCACTCCACAGGGATCATGCGCTCGGGATGCTCCATGAGGTCGGCGGCGTTCGGGCAGTCCTTGCGGTGCACCGACACGCCGCGGCCGCGCGTGATGAAGCCGATGATCTCGTCGCCCGGCACGGGGTTGCAGCAGCGCGACAGGCGCACGAGCGCGTTGTCGAGGCCCTTCACCACCACGCCGGAGCTGTTGTGCGTCTCGGCCTTCTTCGTCTTGCGCACGTTCGTGAGCATGGGCGGCATCTTGCCCGTGAGCGACATCTTCGGCATGTCGCCGTGCTCTTCGTCCTGACGGCTGGGATCGAGGATCTTCAGCAGGCGGTTGCCCACGTGCAGGGCGCTCTCCTTGCCCGCGCCGATGTTCACGAGCATGTCGTCCGGGTCCTTGTAGCCCAGGTGCTCGGCCACCTGCTTGAGCGCGCGCACGCTGTTGGCGTTCGCGATGCCGAAGCCGTGCTTGCGCATCTCGCGGCCCAGGATGTCGCGCCCGGCAGCCAGATCGTCGCTGCGGGAGACCTTCGAGAAGTACGAGCGGATCTTGCTGCGCGCCGAGGGCGTCTTCACGAGCTTGAGCCAGTCGCGCGAGGGCGTGGCGCTCTTCTGCGTGAGGATCTCCACGCGGTCGCCGTTCTGCAGCTCGTAGGACAGCGGCACGATGGCGCCGTTGACCTTCGCGCCCACGCAGTGGTTGCCCACCTCGGTGTGGATGTTGTAGGCGAAGTCCACGGGCGTGGAGCCGGTGCGCAGGCTCATGACCTCGCCCTTCGGCGTGAACACGAACACCTCGGTCGGCGCCAGGTCCACCTTGAGCGACTTCAGGAACTCGCGCGAGTCCTGCGTCTCGTCCTGCCAGTCCACCATCTCGCGCAGCCAGGCGAGCTGCTGGTCAAGGCTCGCGTCGGCCTTCGCGTTCTTCTCCTTGTAGCGCCAGTGCGCCGCCACGCCGTACTCGCTCATGCGGTGCATCTCCTCGGTGCGGATCTGCACCTCGAGCGGGCGGCCCGCCGGGCCGATGACCGTGGTGTGGAGGCTCTGGTACATGTTGAACTTCGGCATGGCGATGTAGTCTTTGAACCGCCCGGGCATGGGGTGCCACAGCGTGTGCACCGCGCCGAGGGCGGAGTAGCAATCGCGCACCGACTTCACGATGAGGCGCACGGCGATGAGGTCGTAAATCTCGGAGAAGCCTTTGCCGCGGCGCGTCATCTTCTGGTAGATGGAGTACAGGTGCTTCGGGCGGCCCATGATCTGCGCCTGGATGCCCACCTTGCTCATCTCGCCGCGCAGCGTCTCGATGATGCCGGCCAGGTACGTCTCGCGCTCCTCGCGGCTTTCGGAGACCATGCGCGAGACCTGCTTGAACTTGTTCGGCTCCAAGTAGTAGAAACTCAAATCCTCGAGCTCCCACTTGATGGAGCTGATGCCCAAGCGGTGCGCGATGGGCGCGTAGATCTCCAGCGTCTCGCGGCTCTTGAAGATGCGACGGTCCTCTCGCAGGGCGGCCAGCGTGCGCATGTTGTGCAGGCGGTCGGCCAGCTTGATGACGATGACGCGGATGTCCTTGCTCATGGCGACGAACATCTTGCGGATGGTCTGGGCCTGCTCGTCAGAAAGACTCTCGACCTCGATCTGGGTGATCTTCGTGACGCCTTCGACCAGCTGCGAGATGGCGGGGCTGAACTCCTCCGCCAGCTGCTCGGCGGTGGTGTCAGTGTCCTCCACCGTGTCGTGCAGCAGCGCGGCGCACAGCGTCTCGACGTCCATCTTGAGGTCGGAGAGGATGATGGCCACCTCCACCGGATGCGCCACGAACGGCTCGCCGCTCTTGCGGCACTGCCCCTTGTGCGCGGCAGAGGCGAAGTCGAAGGCCTTCTGCAGGAGCATCTCGTCGTCGTGCTGCAAGTACGCACTCGTCAGGCGCTGCAGCTCGCGGAAGCGCGACTCGGGCGTGACGTTGCCGCCCGCATAGTAGCTGTCGTCCTTCGCCTTCGAGGAGAAGCTCATGGCCTGCGCGCGCGGGCGGCCGAGCTGCGGCTCCTGCGGCCCATCGGACTCGGGCGCCTCGAGCGCCTCGCCGAGCATCTCGTCGGCAGCGGTGCTCACGTAGGTCTTGACCAGGCTGTCGCCTTCGTGGACGTTGTCGCGCACGTCGTCATGCGCGGGCGCGCCCTGCTCGGAGACTGCCGCCATGGGGCGGTCGTCCGTGGCCCGGGCAGTGGTCTCATTCGCTTGTCCGCTCATGAGCGATCCCCTCCTTCGCTCTCCGGCAGGATCGGCCGGCACAATCGTGCTTGCAGCGTCTCGCGCGGGACCTTCAAGGCCCAGTCACGGAACGCGTTGAATATCTCTCGTTCGTCCAAACCCTCACGATACCGCACGCTGTCCGTCAACTCCACCTTCGACCCGGTATCGAGCAGCCGGACGCTGCGAGTGGGCACGCCCGCCACCGTGACGGTGCGCGTCTCCACAAGGCCCAGCTCGCGGAAGACGGCGATTCCGCACGCGGCGGACGCCGGCTGCAACTGCGGCTGTGCCGGGTGGTTGCTGGCAGCGGCGGCGAGCTCCTCGTCGGTGACGGCGAAGACGCCGTCACCACGCTCGCGCTGCATGCGGCGAATCTCGCGGTAGACCTGCGCCATGCGGTCGTGGTCGGGCGTGGCGGCGTCGAGCACGCGCGCGTTCACGGTGGCGTCCTCGCGCCCGAACAGCAGGTGGATGCGCGCGGGCTGGCCGTCGCGGCCCGGGCGGCCGCGGATCTGGTTGAAATCGATCTCGTTGAACGGCAGGTGATAGAGCACCACGTTGCGGATGTTCGGGATGTTCACGCCCTCGCCGAACGCCGAGGTGGACACGAGCGTGCACAGCGCGTCGGTGCGGAAGAGCTCCTCCACGCGCACGCGCTCGGCGCGCGTGAGCCCCGCGTTGTAGAAGCCGATGAGCGAGGCCATCTGCGGCACCTGCTTGCGCAGGGCGCGCGCGAGCGCGATGGACTGCTCGCGCGAGTTCACGTAGACGACCGTCTTCTGGCCGCTCGCCACGAGGTTCGCCAGGTAGCTTTCGCGCTTCTTCAGGTTGCGCTCGTCCTCAACGGTGAGGTTCGGGCGGGAGGCGTCGTCGAGCACCACGCGCGAGATGCGCAGCGCCGCCGTGATCTTGCGGGCGACGTCAGTGCCGGCCGTGGCCGTGAGCGCGAGCACCACCGGAGTGTCCAGGCGCTCGATAGCCTGCCCCAGCTGGGCGTACGCCGGACGGTTGCCCGCCTTCGCCTGGCCAATGTGGTGCGCCTCGTCCACGACGACGAAGCCGATGTGCCCGCATTCCGCCAGCTTGGCGGCATGGTGGTGCAGGAACTCCGGCGTGGTGAGCACGATGTCCACCGAGCCGTCCGCCAGCCCCTGCACGGTGGCGCGGCGCTCTTCCGGCGTGGACTCGCCCGTGAGCACCGAAGCGCGCACGCCGAAGGGCTTGAGCGCCTGGGACAGGTGGAATGCCTGGTCGCCGATGAGCGCGCGCAGCGGGTAGACGAACACGCTCGCGCGGCCGTCGCGCAGGGCGCTACAGGCGGCATGCACCTGGAACGTGAGCGACTTGCCGCGGCCTGTGGCCATGACGGCGAGCGTGGACTCGCCGCGGTCGAGCGCTTCGAGCACCTCGCGCTGCGAATCGTGCAGCGGCGCGTCGCCGATGAACGCACGGACGATAGCCTCGCGCAGGCCCGCCGGGTCCTCCTGGGCGGCGCGCTCCCATGCGGCGCGGTTCTGGTCGAGCGAGGCTTCGAACTCCTCGACCGCCTGAGCGTCCTCCGTGCAGTCGGCGCACAGCTCCGCGTCGCTCGTGGCGTACAGGTCCGCCACGAACCCGCGGGAGTCGGCGTTCAGGCACGCCTCGAGCGCCGCGCACGGCTCGGCCGGCGCGAGCGACGAGAGCATGGCCTTGATCGAACGGCGCCCGCGCCATTCGTCGATCTGCACTTCGAAGGCGGCGTTCACGACGCAGCCGCAGTGCATGAGGCTCGCGATGTCCGAGCAATGGAACATGATGGCCGACACCGACGTGCGCCCGTCGGTGAGCGCGCACGAGAAATGGTTCTTGTCGGCGCCGACGGCGCGGCAGTTCGCGAGCATGACGTCACGCGCCAGGTAGCGCGGCGTGGGGTTCTCTTGACCGAAGGGCGCGAGCTCGTCGAGCTGCGCCACCGTCTCGAGCGTGAGCTCGTCGAGCGACACGCACGCGTCGATGTCGACGCGCGGGTGGAAGCACTCCGTGGACAGGCCGTCCATGTAAGCGCACAGGCGCTCCGTGAACGCGGGCAGGCGGTCCGCCGGCAGCGTCACGCCCACGGCGGCCTCGTGCCCGCCGAAGCGCGTGAGCAAATCCGCGCAGCTTTCCACGGCCTTGAACAGGTTCACCTGGCCCACGCTGCGGCCCGAGCCGCGCGCTTCGTCGCCGTCGATGGTGAACAGGAGCGTCGGGACGCCGTAGGCGTTCACGAGGCGGCTGGCCACGATGCCCTTCACGCCCTCGTGCCATCCTTCGCCCGCCACGACGAGCGCGCGCTGGCCGTGGTAGGTCTTCGCCGCCTGGTCGCGCGCGAGCTCGGCGAGCTCGGCCTCGATGGCGCGGCGCTTGTCGTTGACGGCCTCGAGCTCTGCCGCCTTGGCGCTGGCCTCTTCGAAGTCGTCGGTCAGCAACAAGTCGAGCGCCAGCTGCGCGTCGCCCATGCGGCCGGCGGCATTCAAGCGCGGGATGATGGAGAAGCTCAGGTTGTGCGCCGCCACCGGGCGGTCCGCGGCGCCCGCCTGCGCGAGCAGCGCGGCAATGCACGGGCGCGGCGCCTCGTTCATGCGCGCGACGCCATCGGCCACGAGCGCGCGGTTGCCCGCCAGCATGGGCATGAGGTCTGCCACCGTGCCGAGCGTGGCGAGGTCCGTGTAGTCGCGCCACGCGTGCGGCGTGCCGAAACGCGCGCCGAGCGCCTGGACGACCTTGAGCGCCACGCCCACGCCGGCAAGGATGGAGCTGGGGCAGTCGCCGATCTTCGGGTCGCACACCGGCACGCCCTCCGGCACGAGGTCGGACGGCTCGTGATGGTCGGTCACGATGACGTCGATGCCGTCCGCCACCAGCTGCGCCACCTCCGCCTTGCACGAAATGCCGCAGTCCACCGTCACGATGACATCGGGATCGAAGCCTTTGGCGCGCTCCATGGCCGGCGGCGTGAGCGCGTAGCCCTCTTCGAAGCGCAGCGGGATGAACGGCGTGACCTGCGCCGCGCCGAACCGCCGCAGCGCGCGCGTCATGACCGCCGTGGACGAGATGCCGTCAAGGTCGAAGTCGCCGAACACGAGGATGTGCTTGCCCGCGCGGACGGCCTCCTCCAGCGCGTCCACCACGCTGGCGAGCCCCGGGATGATGTACGGGTCGAGCCAATCGCGCTCGAGTGAGGGCGACAAGAACTCTCGCGCTGCCTGCGGCGTGGTCACGCCGCGCGCGGCGAGCGTCGTTGCGATGAACCGCGGCAGGCCGAGCTCCTGCTGCAAGACGGAAACGGCGGCCTGATCGGCCGCCCGAACGTTGAATCGTGCCGGCATGTGCGCAAAACCTTACGTGCGAAAAGTGAGTATCACGAATATTTTCGCACAACGCCGCGCGTCTGTCAGCGACACGGGAAAGCAGTCGGGCAGCGCCCGCTTGACACCATAAGCGTGCCCGCGCCGTCGCATGGAGTTTTGCAATTGGAGGCGACGGTGCGGGCACACATGTTACTTTACCGAATTTCGCGCGCGACTCCAGCGAGAAATTCGGCGGAATGGGGCCGTTCGCGCCTTCGGCGCATTCGGACCGCCCTCCCCTGCCGGCTCGCGGCGCAGCGCGACCGCGCTCGCGAACGCCTTCAGGAACGGGTGGATCTGGTCGCGCACGATGGCGTCCACGCGCGCTTGCTCGTCCGACGAGATATAACTGCGCCCCAGCATGTCAACGAGGAACGCGTAGTCGTTATACGAGCGGAAGCCGTCAGTACCTGTGGGACGGAACGCGCCGCGGTCGTACAGGAAGCGGAGCAGCTTCGCGTCGAGCAGGCGCATGTCGACAGACTGCGCAGGCGCGCCCTCCATGCGCTCGACCAGGTGCATGAGCGCGAACGAACGGCGCCAGCAGTCCACGTCGTCGGAGATGCCCTCCCTGCCGAAACGCTGGAGGCATTCGGCGCTCACGGGTGAGAGCACGCTGTCGGTCACACGGTTCTTGATGGTGAAGCGCAGCACGGGGCTCTCGTGGCCGCAGATGCACCTCCGGCGGCGCGCCGGGTCCTCTTCGCAGCCGATCACGTCCCATTCGCGCACGGCAAGGCGCCAGGTGCTCGCCTTCGAATGCTCGATCACCATGCGCACCAGCGCATCGAAGTACAAACCTGGCATGCCCACCTCCTCATCACTGCGAGCGACATTCTACGACGGCTCAGCCCGCCTGCCCGCAAAAATGGCAAAAACTCACCGATGTACGCTGCGGCGCGCGAAGCACGGCACGCCCTTACGCTTCCTCGCCGGAGTCGTAGTGGCCGCCGTCCAGCTTGCGGCCGCGCAGCCCCACGGCGTAGGCGGCAGCCATCGCCACGGCGGACGCGCCCGTGATGACGGCCAGGCCGAACACGAAGTTCGTCCACGGCAGCGTGGCGATGACCGTCGCCACGGCGGTGAACGCGTTGTACGAGAAGTGCGAGAACGAGGATGCCGCGCCCACGCGGTCGTTCGGCTGGTCGAGCAGCACCACGTAGGACATGGGGCGGATGACGCCTTCCGCCAGCGTCGCCGGCACGAACGCCGCCAGGAACACGAGCGGGCCCGCCAGCCCGAAGAGCCAAAGCAGCACGCCCGAGACTGCCGTGAGCCCAATGCACGCCTTCAGCACCGTGGAGCCGTGCACGCGCTTGGACGCTGCGGCGTACACGTACGGCGCAGCGATGGTGACCAGGCAGAACAGCAGGTAGAGCACGTTGTAGTACCCGTAGCTCACGGCGAAGTGGTCGAGCAGCACGTACGAGATGACGGCGATGAACGCGAAGTACGGCACGCTCGCCACGCCCAGGATGCCCACCATGGGCAGGAAGCCCTTCTCGCGCGCGAGCAAGCGCACGCCGCGCAGCGTGGACGCGAGCGCGGCGCCCACGCTCTCGCAGCCCGCGCGCTCCTCGCGCGGCAGCGTCTCGGAGATGAGCAGCGACAGCACGGTCGCCGCCACGCCGAAAGCGACAAGCGCCGCGAAGATGCCGCGCCAGCCACCGTGCGCCAGCACGAACGTGCCCAAGAACGGCGCCGCCGCCGGCCCGATGAGGATGAACGACTGCAGGCAGGTCATGGCCGTCTTCAAATCCGGCCCGGCGAACGCGTCCTTCACGATGGCCGTCTCCACCGTGGTGACCGCGCCGTACCCGAGCGCCTCGCCCATACGGAAGAGCACGAGCACCTCCACGCTCGGCGCGAGCATGCAGCCCAGCGAGGACACGGTGAACAGCACAGAGCCGAACACGAAGACCGGCTTGCGACCCAAGCGGTCGCTCAGCGGACCGGCGAACACCACGCCCACGGCGCCCACGGCGAAGAACGCGAACATCGTGAGGTTCAGGTACGCTTCCGTGACGCCGAACTCACGCTGCATGCTGGGCAGCGCTGGCACGTACATGTCGATGGACATGATGATGAGCAGCTCCACTGCGAGCGCGCATGTCAAGAACGAGCGCGGTCCCAGGAGTCGTTGCGGCGCCGCAAGCTGCATTCGGCATTCCCCTTTCATGCGAAAAAACGCCGTGCCGCGCGTCATCCCGCGCGGCACGGCGTCGAATTCCAGTCGACAGATCGCCAGTCTAGCGCATGCGAGCGCGCCCTGTCAGCAGCGCTTAGCGCGCCGCCGCCTGCAACCCGGCGATCTCCTTGAACACCGCCGGGGCGCCGGCTGTCACCTGGACGGTGCCGTCGCCGGCAGCGCGCAGGAGCGTGGGCGCCTGCATGAGCCCGTAGCGCTCCATGAGCTCCTGGTTCTCTTCCGCGAAGAGCAGCTCGTAGGGCACGCCCGCCTCGTCGAGCAGGTCCTCGGCGCGGTGGCAGTTCGGGCACACGTGCGTGGCAACCAGGTACAGGCCCGCCGGCAGCGCGCTGTCCGCGACGGGAGCGGCAGCCGCCGGGGCGGCGGCGTGCTCGCCGGCCGGCATGT
>CASEJD010000125.1 GCA_949288145.1 uncultured Coriobacteriia bacterium | reverse complement strand
CCGCCCGGCCGCCGACCGTCCGCCTGCTCCGCCGCCCATCCGTGACGAAATAATTTCGCCCTCAAAGCACACACTTTTTTGCGCAGTTCCGTGTGTAACGAGGGCCAAATTCGGTCGAATGTACATTCGGTACACATTTCGCTGCAATATGTAGCACGATTGGCTCACAAGCATGCAGCACGGGCCTTGAACGAGTCAGATAACCATGAATATCTGAGCGGTCGTTGAATTCGAATCGGCAAGCCGCTTCTCCGCGCGCGCAATCTCGTCGCTCTGGGGAATGCCGTACCGTTTGAGCAAGGACGTGAACCGTTCAGAATCCATGACGTCACGGTACGAGAACCGCACGATGGGCATCCCGTACAGCGAGAGCGCCGCTTCTCGGTGCCGCTCGCGGGCGAGCTCGCGGGCGCCAGAATGCCCCGCCCCGAAACTGCCGTCGTCGTATTTCTGCATGCCGTCGAATTCCCCGATGACAGAGGTCCCGTCGGCAGTCGTCCAAAGGTAGTCGACTCGGAATGTTCGCCGGGGATTCAAAGGGTCCGTCAGTGGCACTTGCAGCTCGGGCACAGCGATTCCGTTCGTAATCATGACAGCGCGCGCAATGGACTCGCCACCGCTTTCGCTCCGTTTGTCGGCATAGTGCGCCGTCCTGACCGCGTGTTTGCCCCCGTGCTTATGGCAGCCGAACAATCGAAACCGCGCCGCCAACTGGCTGGAAGAAAGGCCGCTCATGCGTAAGGTAGCATCAGCAACAGCGAGCGCCTGCCCAAACGACGACTCCCGCATGTAATCGAACGCCGTTCTCTCAAGCGGTGTGACGCGAATACCCTGGACAACCACGGCGTCTTCCGCGGAAATACGATGCCTTCGAACGTCGCCGAATGCACCGCCATGCCCTCCCTGAGAGACGATATGGACACACGAAAGGTCGTCGTGCGATGCCGGAAGCCCGAAAGCAAGCGCGGCCGAAGACGAGCAGAACGTCCATTCGGGATGCATGACCTGGAGCGTTCGCAACACGCGAAGAGCCTGCTCGGAAGGCTTCAAGCCGCTCCAGCACGAAGCGGTCGCGTACATGCCGCGAAACGGCCGTACAACGCTGCCGCGCTTCACGCAGCGGCGCAGGTATTCTCGAGAGCGGGCATCGGGCGGCACGAAGCAGAGGCGCCTGCGTTCTGCGCTCCGAAGAGCAAAGAAGAAGTGCTGGTCGTTCAACGTGCTCATAAGCATCGCTCCCTGCACGCGCCGCAAAGACCAACTGCCACCGTCCGCAGTGACGAGCCTTTGCAGGCAGATGGTGATGGGAGAGATTATCCCAGTTCAAAGCAGCTTGTGCGGCGACAAAATAATCCGCCTCGGTGCACGATTGCAGGAAACCGCCTTACCCCGCTTTCATGACGTGATAGCCGTTTTTTCGTGACGCGAGAGTCGCTCTTCGTGACGTGATAGCCGTTTTTCGCGATGCAATATATTTGACTCCCCAAACACACACTTTTTCGCGAAATACCGTGTGTTTGAGGAGCAAAGTTTTTCGCGGGTCAAGCTGGCGCGGCTGGCGACGCGGGCTATGCGGACCGCGCGGGCAACGTGGACTGCGAGCTGGCGTAGTCCGTCCGGCCGGTCGAGCCAACCCTGTCGGTCGAGCCAGCCCAGCCGGCTGCCTCGAGGAACGGCCGCTACGAGGTGTACTGCTCCAGGTAGTCCAGCAGCTCCTGGCGCGAGTGCAGGCCCGTCTTCTGGTAGATGCGCTTGATGTGGGCATGCGCGGTGCTCTGCGAGATGTAGAGCTCCTCGGCCACGCGTTTCTGCGTGAAGCCGAGCGCGTACAGGGCGACCACCTCCACCTCGCGATCCGAGAGCAGGAACTGCTTGCCCAGCTCGCGCGCGTTATGCTCCATGGTGGCATAGCGGATGTCCGCGTAGGATTGGTTGCCGTCGAGGCCCATGAGCTTGGCGATCGTCGACTCGTTCTCCGTTTCAGCCTGCTGGATGGCGCGCAGCTCCTCCTGCGCCTGCTCCAGCAAGCGTACGTCGGTTTGGCGAAGGGCCTCGAAGCTCTTCGCCAACTCGCGGTTCTCGTGGTTCGTCACGCGGATGAACTGCACGAAAATCGTCTGCACCGAGATAACGAGCGCGCAACCGATGAGCGTCTCCACGAACAGCGTGTCAAGGTTGAACGGCAGCGCCGAGAGGACGATGACGCGCGCGATGGACCGGCAGCCCCAGCACACGAACCAGCCCGCGAACGCGTAGTAGAACGCGTCGCGCCAACCGGTGCTCTCGAACGCGATGATGACGTACCACATGAAGCCCACGAGCAGGGCATTGAGCGTCGTGGCGAAGACGGCTCCGAACTCCAAATGCCCCGGGAACAGCGAGTACGTCAGCAGTGCGAGCATGCACAGCGACTGCATAATCACCCAGACGAACACCGTCATGATCTGGCGCTTGCCCGCCACGGCGCGCTGGATGAACCATGCACAGAGGGCGATGGCCAGCAGCGCGTACAACGCGCGCGTCGGGTGGGTGAACGGAATGGACTCGCCGGTGGGATAGCCGCGCAGCAGTCCGATGACGAAGGAGAGCAGGCCGATGCCGATGGCTGTGGCGGTCAGGTACTTCCTGCTGGACAGAATCGTCCCCGACATGCCGAAGAAACCCGCAGGACTGACGGGCGGCTCAAGGTCGCACGGGCGCAGCTGGCGACGCGCGGAGCGCAGGCACGGGAACTGCGCGAGCACCATGACGCCCGCGATGACGTACGCCACCTCCGCCGGAATCCATGAGTATACGTAGAGCAGGATTTCGCTCACCGCCAGCGTCCCGAACGCGTAGACGACCGCCGTGGCGTTGCTCGCCCCGCGGGCACGACGCAGCCAGCAGATCATGGCGAGCGACGAGCACAGCGTGAGCAGGCAGCTTGCCGCGAAACGGCACGGCACGCCGTTCGGGACGAGCGCTGCGCACGCCGTCAGTCCGAACAGTGAAATCGCCTCGCCGACAATCGCGAGATGGAAGAGCACGTTCACACGGCTTTTTCCCACGTACGACTTCGCGCGGACGATGAACAGCCAGCCGAAGAACATGATGGCAAGCGTCACGAGCATGCTGCCGTCAGTGAACAAGTTCTCGTCGGTGCGCGCATAGCTGCCGTACGACCCGACGATCAGGCCCGAACGCGCGCACATGAGGCCCAACATGCACGGAATGATCGGCTTGAAGAACTGGACGAACTCAGGGAAGCTGCGCACCGCAGAGGAGTCCTCTTTGACGAGACGGCCTTCCTCGTGCGGGTCCACCTCGAGCTCGGCAGGCGCTTCGTTCGAATTATCGAGCACGCTTTCAGATGCGCTTTCCGATGCACTGGTGGCGTGCTCTGCCGGAGCGCCGCTCGTAGTGCGCGCCGAAGACGCGGGCACCCCCGTATTCTGCTCAGCTTCGAGCATGTGCTATTCCTCCTGTAAGCGCCCGTGCGCCCTATGCGGGCAGCGTGCGGGCGTGCAATTATCCCCTCTAGAGGGGATAGTCTAGCGGTTCCGGGGTGCTCGTGCCGCAAAAACCGCAGGCAAATTGCGAATTACCCTGAAAAAGGGGACGCGCGCCGAACTTTCATTCGGGATGATACGGTGGAACAACAAGCGAGCAAGGGGGACTGCGGTGAACCGGACAGACGCGGATTATGATGCATTGGAAGAGGGATTGAAGCTCGAGGGCGACGAGCCCGTCATCATGGGCGCGGATGCCATCGAGCACGGCGCCGGCAAGATGGGCGACGCGTCCGCCGACGCTGCCGAGACGCGCTCGGACAGCGCATCCGCCGGCGACGTCGAGGCGCCTGCGGACGGCGAGTCTGCAAACGAAGTCGAGACGTCGGCAGACGATGCGAGCGAGCTCGATCCCGAAGAGAGCGCGCGTCGCGAGCGCATCGAGCATGAGGCGCTCGTAGCCGTGGTGAAGGACGTGCGTGCCGAGTCCGCCGACGGCAGGCTGGTCCAGCCGGATCGATGGGAGACCCTGGGCTTGGTGCCCGCACACCTGACGTCCGAGGACCTGGAGATGCTCGTGTACGACCGCCTGCAAGCGCACTTCGCCGAAGAGGTCGAGCGTGCCGCGCACGCCGCACCCGAGCCGGCGCCCGTGTACCGCACCGCCACGCGCGCTGTGGGCATCCCACGCGCGTTCGACCCAGTTGCTCGCGCCGAGGACGAAGCCCGCGCCGCTGCGGAGCGCGCGCAGGAAGCGGGCGAAGGGGCGGACAGCGAGGCCGACGCCACGGGAGCGCAGGAGCGCGCTGCAGGCGATGCTGACTCCGGGGCGGTTTCGGGGTCGGTGGCTTCGCCCGTCGCCGCGATGCCGGCCGCGGCATCTATGCACGGTGCCGCCACTGCGCCCGCCCAAGTGGACAGCGAGAGCAGCATCCCGGCGCCTGCTACAGCCCTGTACGACGACGAGGGCGACGACGCGTTCGAGCCGTTCGAGCTCACGGTGGACGGCGTGCGCGGCATGGTGCAGCTCGTTGATGGCGAGCCTGCCTTCGTGCCGTACGCCCCGGGAGAGGGTCCGCGCGAGGAACTCGATTTCTCGGGCATCAAGCTGCTGCAAGGTCGCTTGACGTACTACCTGTACGACTCCACCGAAATGACCGACACCTTTGCCAACTGGGCGTTCATGGCGGCCGAACAGAACGACGCAGTGACGCTTGTCACGCTGGCGCGCGAGGAGTCGCGCACGTACCCGCGCCCCATGCCGGCGGATTCGCTCAAGAACGATCCGTTCCGCTTCGACGACGCGCGTATCGAGGCTGCTTGGCAGGAAGCGCACGAGTCCGGCGACTACCCGGACGTGGAAGTAGCGCTCGCGTCCAATGGCGAGCGCTACTTCTTCTCGACCGACCACCTCAGCCGCGCGTACGCTGAGTCGCTGGCGGAATGGGCGTCGGTCGAGCGCTACCGGAACGTGTAGACATCCCGCCACCAACGCGGCCGCCCCTCGCGGGCGGCGTGGTACCACCTACGAAGACGGGCACGCCTCGTGCGGGCAGGCTCGTCGTCACGATTGAAGACAACCTCCGCCCCGCGCGGGCGGACGAGATAAGGAGCATCATGGGAGAGGGACGCAACGTCTACCGCGACGTGCAGGATCGTGCGGTCATCCGCACGGAGGACGTGTACCAGATGGCAACGGAAGTGGGCGTGGAAGGATACTCCGACACGCTGCTCTCCGTCGTGGCGAACTTCAAGAACAGCGGCGCACCGGAAGGCTTCAACGCGCAGAGCATGGTGGGCCGCTCGAAGCGCGGCGAGGTGGCGCTGCGCCTGTTCGCCGTCGTCGACCCTGAGACGGAGACGTTCATGCGCGTGGGCTTCAAGTCGCGCGGCTGCCTGGCCATGACCGCGTGCGCATCCATGGTGAGCATGATGCTTGAGGGCAAGACGTTTGACGAGGCGCTGGCCATCACGAACGAGGACGTGGCTCGCGAGCTGGACGGCGTGCCGTCGGGCAAGAGCTACACGGCATATTTCGCCGCCGAAGCAGCGCGCGCCCTGGTGGGCGACTACCTGGTGCGCCAAGGCGCCGACCGCGCCCTGCTCGACGCGCGCGTCCCCTGCGACGAGCAGGGCGTTTCCTGCATCATGTGCGAGCACTGCAGCCTGCGCGACACCCGCCTCGAGCTGCTCCTGCAGCAAGCAGGTCGCTAAGCCGGCACTGTCCCGCACGGCTCCGGCATCGCCCCTGCCCTACCCTGTACCGTTCCGGCACCGCCCCCTCTTCCCGGCAAAAAATTTGGCCCCTCAAACACACGGAATTTCGCGAAAAAGCGTGTGTTCGAGGGGCCAAAATAATGAGCGGGCATAGCAGCTTCGAGCAACGGCTGCTGTCAACTGTCAGCCGTAGAACGACAGACGATGACGTCCTATTCCGCGTACTCCTGCGCCAGGGCTTCGAAGGCCGGCATGGAGCGCTCGATGACGTCGCGCGCGACGCAGTAGCCGATGCGCACCCAGCCCTTCACGCCGAAGCTGTCGGACGGCACGAGCAAGAGCTCGTGCGCCTTCGCGCGCTCGGCAAACGCCTGGGCGTCCGGCTCCAGCGCGCGCACCCACAGGTAGAATGCGCCCTGCGGCTCGATGTACTCGTAACCCAGCCTCGAGAGGCCTTCGCACAGCAGCGTGCGGTTCTCGGCATAGGCGGCCACGTCGCTCGGCTCGTCCACGCACGCTTCGATAACGCGTTGGAACAGCACCGGCGCGCACACGAACCCGAGCGCACGGCCTGCGCCGCACACCGCGGCGTACACGTCGCGCGCGTCGGCCGCCGCCGGCGGCACGAGGATCCAGCCGATGCGCTCGCCCGGCAGCGAGAGCGACTTCGAGTAGGAGTAGCACACGATGGTGTTCGCGTAAATGCTGGGCACCCATGGCACTTCGACGCCCGCGTAGGCGATCTCACGGTACGGCTCGTCGCTCACCAGGTAGATGGGCGCACCGTACGCCGCCGAGCGCTCTTCGAGCAGCGCTGCCAGCGCCTCCAGGCTCTCGCGCGAATAGACCGTGCCGACCGGGTTGTTCGGCGAGTTCACCACCACTGCGCGCGTGTGCTCCGTGATGGCCGCGCGCAGCGCCTCGATGTCGGGCTGGAAGTCCTCCTCGCGCGCCGGCACCTCCACGCAACGTGCGCCGGTCTTCTCGATCCAAATCTTGTACTCCGGGAAGTACGGCGAGACGACGATCACCTCGTCGCCCTCGGAGACGACGAGCGCATGGAACGTGATGTCGAGCGACGCGGCGGCACCGCAGGTCATGTACAGGTCGTCGGCGGAATACTCCGTGCCGAACCGGCGGCTGAGCGACGCAGCCACAGCAGCGCGGACGCTCGGCACGCCCTGCGCGGGCGAATACCCGTGCAATGATGCTGCCGGCAGCGCCAAGAGCTCCTGCGCGGCGGTGCGCACGGCATCCGGCGCCGGAACGCTCGGGTTGCCCAGGCTGAAGTCGAACACGTTCTCTTCACCAATCTCCGACTTGCGCGCCAGGCCGTACGCGAACAGCTCGCGAATCGCCGAGGGCTCCACCCCCAGCGCGTGCATCTTCTCGTTCACCATGCTTCCGTCCTTTCGTCATGTTTCCCCGCATGATACCCCGACCGCCATGACCGGCGCGTTACGGCACGGCCAGGAGTCCCTTCTGCGCGCTGAGCGCAGGAGCGGGCGCGATCGACGGGCGGCTTACTTCAAGCCAGTCCGCCTCATGCAAGGTTCCTGCAAGGTTTTGTCAGATTGCCGTCAAGATACGGCGCGCATCCCAGCAAGGTCCGTTTGGCACCATGACGCGAAAGAAGCAGTTTCATTCGCTATTACTTTTGCGTTATATTTTAGGAGGCGCCATGCCGCCAAAGCCGCCTGAAATCTACCGCCGTCTTCTACGGGAAGGCTGGACGGACGTAGGGGGCAAAGGGTCTCATCGCAAGCTCGTCAAGGACGGCAGGATGATCATCCTCCCCTACCATCGACTGGAGCTCGCAAAGGGCACCTGGGAAAAGATCAAACGCGATGCCGGCTGGTAACGCGAACGCACGTGAAAGGACCGCTCTATGCGCTACACGTACCCCGCCTTGCTCACCCCGAACGAACTTGGGGGCTACAGCGTGCAGTTCGTCGACTTCCCCGAAGGCTACACCGACGGAGACACCATCGATGACGCGGTCGACATGGCCGCCGAAGTGCTCGAACTTCTCGTGGTCGACTACGTAGAGCGACGTCGCGCCGCCCTGCCAAAGCCGACCTGGAACGCAAACGTCGCGCCGGGCAACCTGCTCGCCGCCGTGTCCGTGGAAGCGAACGTCGACACCATGCTCGTTCCCTCGAAGCAAGCCGCATCCATGCTCGGTGTTTCGAACGCCCGCGTCCGCCAGATGATTCTGAGCGGACAGCTTGCGAGCAAGAAACGCGGGCGCGACAACTACGTCTATGTATGGAGCATCAACGCGCGCAAGGCCGCCGCGCCGAAAGCAGGACGACCGCGCTCAACCGCATAATCAAGTCGCGTCAGGAGCCCCTTCCGCACCCCGAGCGACGAGCGGACGCGTCCGCGCTTGCCCTGCCGAATCGCCCGCCTCCTACGTCAGCACCAGGAGCGCGCCCACCACAACGAGCATGACGTACGTGAGCTTCATGAACGCGTCGCGGCTGATGCGCTTCGAGATGCGGTTGCCTAGGAACGTGGCCACGAGCGACAACGGGATGCACACGGCGATCATGAGCCACACGTCGCCCGTGAAATGCCCCTGCGAGAACGACAAGGCGGCGTACAGGAAGTTCAGCACCGCCCATACCATGGACAGCGTGGAGCGGAATGCGTCCTTGTCCTTGATGCGCTGCATGGCGTACACCACCAGAAACGGCCCGCCGGACACGAACATGCCCTGGATCAAACCAGCCAGCGCCAATACCAGGAACAGCGCCCACCCGGGCATGAACTTCTGGCGCGGACGCAGCAGGAACTTCAGACCGATGGCCATGACCACCACGCCGAAGATCTTCATGAGCACCGGCAGCGGGATGACGGAGTTCAACCACATACCCACGAACAGGAACACGACCATCACCGCGATGATGCGCCCGAACTCCCGCCAATCGACCGAGCGGATGTTCATGAGCGCCAGCATGCCGCACGAGAAGAAGCCGAGCGCGTTCAGCACCGAGACGCTAAACCCCATGCCGAACAGGTGCACGCCCACTGGCATAACAAACACGTTGCCCGCGAACCCCGCGATGGCCTGCACCGTGTAGGCGAACAGGAACACCGCGCAAAAGAGCACCTGGCTGAGCGGCAATCCCATGGCACCTCCCTCTCGCACGCCGACAGAACGCCGCAGACGACTATAGCCCTCTCAACGCCCAGCGCAAGACTACCCTGGAAATGAAAGGAAGCGAGCCCTTCACACAGCACCGCGCTCCGCTCGGGAAGGTTTGCTCGTTCGGCGCGCCCTTCGGAAAGATGCGCGCTCAGCGCGCGGCGCGCTCGTCGCCGTACAGTGCGCCAGCGATGTCCTCGAACAGCTGCGCCGCCGTCCAGGGCTCCGCGCCTTTCTGGCGCCCGATGGAGATCTCGTAGCGCGCGGCGTCCGACAGGCGAATACGCACGAGGTCGTGCGCGCCGGCCTCGGCGTCCAGGATGTGCGTGGGGCAGAACACGCCGCCCAACCCCACCGAGCACATCGAGAGCAAGGTCATCATGCTCTCCGACTGCACCGCCACGTTCGGGGTCACGTGCGCCGTGCGCAGTTCGCTGCGCGCCACGCGCCCCGTGATGTCATCGAGCGAGGTCACGAGCAACGGGCAGTCTTTCAACATGCCGAGCCCTTCGCGCTCTGCGCGGGCAGCCGCCTCAGATGCATCCAGGCCGGTGACCTCCTCCAGAAGCTTCGAGGAAATGGCGAACACGACCTCTTCCTGGAACAGCGGACGCACGATGACGCCCGGATGGTCGCCGCTGAACCGCGCGATGACCAGGTCCGCCCCGCCTTGCTCCGCCAAATCCACGAGCTCTTCGTTCGTGCCCTCGATGAGTTTCACGCTCACGCCGGGCATGCTGCGGCGGAACTGCCTGATCACCAGCGGCATGAGCACGCGGCTCCTCACATGCGAGGCGCCCACCTTGAGCTGGCCCGTGCCGCCCGCCGTGGTCTCGCCGATACGCCGCAGCATGACGGACAGCGCCTCTTTCTGCTCGTAGGCGTACGAAAGGAACGCTTCGCCGGCGCGCGTGAGCGAGAGCGGCGAGCTGCGCACCACAAGCTTCGTGCCCAGCTCCTTCTCAAGCGACGCCACGCGCGAGCTGAGCGTCTGCTGGGAAATGTGGAGTCGCTCGGACGCACGGGTGAACGAACCCGCCTCGATGAGCTGAATGAGCCAATCCCACGATTCGATCAACGCGTTGCCTCCCCCTGCTCGAGCCTCACAGCCTGCGAAAATCGCCACCGCCCAGCATAGCGCGCATTCCCCGCAATGGCGAATCACGACAGGCGGCGCACGACGGCTCCATCGCCGTGGTCGCACCACCCTGCGCGCTGCCCGGCGAGCGCGCGCGACCTGCCGTGCGACCGGCGCACGATGACCGTCGCCTCGCTCGCTTCATCCCCACTCTACACCGCCATATGACCGATTTTGATTGTGAATTCACCGATTCAATTTGTAAAAGTTGACATTTTCTCTTCTTTTACACAGCGAATGTGTCTAGAATACGCGCAAGCACGCCATGGGGTTCACAACACGTCCACGATTTTACGGACGGCCCATGGATGCCTTCCGGGAGGGAAGGCGCACCCGAAGAGAAAGGGATGATGTATGAAGAAGATGAAGTCACTGCTTGCCTTCGTGTTCGCGGGCGTGCTGGCGCTCGGCATGTTCGGCTGCAGCTCCGGCGGCTCCGAAGGCGCGGGCGACACCGAGGGCGACGCGTCCGGCGAGACCACGAACCTGCGCTTCATGACCGGCGGCGAGTCCGGCACCTACTACGCGTATGGCAGCGTCCTTGCCCAGTACGCCACCAACGGCGACTACGGCGTTTCCGTGACCGCGCTCTCCAGCAACGGCTCGCAGGCCAACATCCAGGCCCTGCAGGACGACGACGCCGACATCGTGTTCTGCCAGTCCGACGTCACCGCCTACGCGTACGAGGGCACGAACCTGTTCCAGGAGACCGGCGCGTACACCGACTTCTCCGTCGTCGCCACCCTGTACCAGGAGCAGGTGCAGATCGTCACCTGCAACCCCGAGATCAAGACGGTCGCCGACCTGGCCGGCAAGACGGTCTCCGTGGGCGCCGCGAACTCCGGCGTGTACTTCAACGCCCTGGACGTCCTGGGCGCCTATGACCTGACGCTCGACGACATCGAACCGGTCTACCAGTCCTTCGCCGACTCCGCCGACTCGCTGAAGGACGACAAGATCGACGCCGCCTTCATCGTCGCCGGCGCGCCGACCACGGCCATCACCGACCTGTCCACCACCAAGACGGCCTACCTCGTCTCCATGGACGACGAGCACGTGAACAAGCTCATCGAGACCTCCCCGTACTACGCCAAGGCCACCATCGCTGCCGACGTGTACGGCCTCGAGTCCGACACCACCACCGTCTCCGTGGGCGCGGTCGTCCTGGCCAGCAACTACATCTCCGAAGACGCCATCTACGGCTTCACCAAGTCGCTGTTCGACGGCAAGGAGAACAACGCCGAGGCCCACGCCAAGTACGAGGAGCTGAGCCTGGAAGAGGCCGCTTCCGTCAAGGGCGTGCCCTACCACCCGGGTGCTGCCAAGTACTACGAGGAGCAGGGCATCACGGTCGAAAGCGCTGAGATCTAGCGCACCGAACGCCCCGTCCCCGCACGGCGGACAGGGCGACGCACAGGGCTGCGACGCAAGATGCGTCGCAGCCCTTCCTGTGACTCCGTGGCTGGACTCTTCGCGCGCACAGAGAGCGCGCAGCTCGAGAGCCCAACCACGGCGCCACAGTCCGCACCGCACGGCGGCGCTATAAGCAAGGGGAAGCACGCAGGCGCACCGGAAGAAGCCGAAGCGCCTGCCAACAGTAGAGGAATTCGACAGACAAGAAGGAGGGTGAGCATGGCGTTTTTCAAGCGGAAGAAAGACAAGGACGCCTACGAAGGCGAGGACGTCATCGCTCGCGTTGACGTCGACGAAGAAATCGACGCCGACGCGGTCATGCGCAAGTACGACAAGGAGTCGAACACGCGCATCTGGGAGGGCATCCCCAAGGTGGTCGTGACGGCGTTCATGGTCGTCTTCTCGGTGTACTGCCTGCTCATGACGTTGCTCTCGACGGAGCAGGCCGAAGCGCGCCTGGCGCGCTTCATCGCGTTCGTCATCGTGATCGGCTTCATCATGTACCCGGCGCGCAAGACGAACCACAAGGTCAACCACATCCCGTGGTACGACATCGTGCTCATGCTTCTAGGCTTCGGGTCGTTCATGTACTTCGCGTTCAACGCCACCGACATCCTCATGATGGGCGCGCGCATCGAGCCGCTGCACGTGGCGCTGGCCATCATCGGCATACTCGTGCTCGTGGAGCTCTGCCGCCGCTGCGTGGGCCTGCCCATCATCATCGTGGTAGGCTGCCTGGTCATCTATGCGTTCTATTGGCAGATGTCGAACTCGAACAACCCGGACCTGTACGCGTCGCTGCGCAAGGTCGTCCAGAAGCTGTTCTACACCACCTCCGGCGTCATCGGCACGCCCATCAACGTCTGCTACACCTACATCGTGCTGTTCGTCATCTTCGGCGCGTTCCTTGAGCGCACCGGCATCGCGAACTTCTTCATCGCCCTGGCGAACAAGGTCGCCGGCTGGTCGAGCGGCGGCGCGGCGAAGGTCGCCGTCATCGCCTCCGCCCTGTGCGGCATGGTCTCCGGCTCGTCCGGCGGCAACGTCGTGACCACCGGCTCGGGCACCATCCCCATGATGAAGAAAGTCGGCTACAAGCCCGAGTTCGCCGGCGCCGTCGAGGCGGCGGCCTCGTCGGGCGGCCAGATCATGCCGCCCATCATGGGCGCAGCGGCCTTCCTCATGGCCGAGTACATCGGCATCCCGTACATGGAAGTGGCCACGAAGGCCATCGTGCCGGCGCTCCTGTACTTCGCGGGCATCTTCATCGCCGTGCACCTGGAGGCCAAGAAGCTCGGCTTGCGCGGCATCCCGCGCAAGGAGCTGCCGAAGGCCAGCTACCTGCTGAAGAACTGCTATCTCATCATCCCGCTCGTGCTGCTCGTGTGGATCGTCACCACCGGCACGCGCACCATGGCCGTCTCCGCCGCCATCTCCATTGCTGCGGCGTTCGTGGTGGGCTTCATCAACTTCCTGACCACCAACTGGGCCGAGCGCGAAGAGGGCGCCTCCTTCGGCTCCGTCTTCGTCGAGACCGTGAAGATCGCGCTGCTCACCATGGCCGACGCCTTCGCCGCCGGCGCCAAGAGCACCATTCCGGTCGCCGTCGCCTGCGCCATGGCCGGCCTCATCGCGGGCTGCATCACGGTCACGGGCCTGGCGTCCACCATCATCAACATCGTCGTCCAGCTCGCAGGCGACTGGATCATCGTCGGCCTCGTCTTCACGATGATCTGCTGCCTCATCCTGGGCATGGGCGTTCCCACCACGGCGAACTACTGCATCATGGCATCCACGTGCGCGCCCATCCTCATCCAGCTGGGCATCAACCCCATCTGCGCGCACTTCTTCGTGTTCTACTTCGGCATCGCCGCCGACATCACGCCGCCGGTTGCCTTGGCAGCGTACGCGGCAAGCGCCATCGCGAAGTCGCGCCCGATGATGACCGCCGTCAACGCCACGAAGCTCGGTATCGGCAAGTTCGTCGTCCCCTACATCTTCGCATTCAGCCCGGTGCTGCTTCTCATTGGTGACGAAGCGACCATCCCGGTGGTCATCTGGAACACGTTCACGGCGCTCATCGGCATCATGGGCCTGCAATGCGCGCTCACGAACACGCTCTTCGACCGTCACATCAACCCCGTCTTCCGCATCCTGTTCGCGCTTGGCGGCCTTGGTATGATGATTCCGGGCCCGTCCACGGACCTCATGGGCTTCGTCCTGATCGTCGTGGTGGGCGCCGCCCAGTTCGTCATCGCCCGCAAGAAGGGCAAGACGGTCCACGGCTGGAAGGAAAGCGACGACGAGGCTTTGCTGGACGCGCAGGCTGATGAGGCCCTGCCGGAAGCGAAAGCTGCCGCCATCCCCGTCGAAGCCGTCAAGAAGGCCGACGCCGAGCAGAAGATCGAAGCCTAGCGTCGCTGGGCAGAGCAAGGAGGGTTCATGACCAGCAAAGGCATTGTGTGGATCACTGGCTGCCGCGGTTTCCTGGGCGGCGAGATGGTCGACCGGTTCGAAAAGGCCGGCTACAACGTCGTCGGCACGGACGTCGAGCTGAGCATTACCGAGGGCGACCGTCTTCGCGCCTTCGCCGAGGAGGTGCAGCCGAACATCGTGGTGAACTGCGCCGGCATCCGCCGCGAGGCAACCACGATCAGCACGCGCGTGAAGGCCTACGAGACGAACGCCATTGGCGCGCAGAACGTCGCGCTGGCGGCCAACACGGTGGGCGCGCTCATCGTGCAGGCGTCCTCTGACGACGTCTTCCCCGCCAAACTCGGCGAGCCGGTGAACGAGTTCGACTCCCCCGACCCCGACAGCCCCTATGGCAAGTCGAAGCGCGCGGGCGAGATGATGGTGCGCAACACCACGAACGACCACTTGATCGTGCGCTCCTCGTGGCTTTATCACGCCACGAGCGGCCGCATGCACGCCATCCTCGAGGCGGCGCGCGAAGGACGCACGATCGAGGCGCGCACCGACCAGTTCGCGGCCCCCACGAGCGTGGCGCTCTATGCGAACCTCATCCTGCGCGCCATCGAGAAGGGCTCCACGGGAACGGTCCACTTCGTGACGCGTGGCTCCACGAGCCGCTACGGCTTTGCCGCGAAGCTGCTCGAGCTCACGGGCTACGACCCGGAAAAGGTGCTCATCCCGGCCGAGGACGAGCGAACGGCAGAGAACGTCGTGCTGGAAAGCATGATGCTCGACATCGTGGGCGAGACGCTGCCCACCTGGGAGGAAGATTTGGAAGCATACCTGCGCGAGCAGGGCTTGCTGGCCCAGTAACGGCCACGGCGCCAACCGTGACAAAGGGGAGCGACAGCAGT
>CASEJD010000124.1 GCA_949288145.1 uncultured Coriobacteriia bacterium | reverse complement strand
CCGACCGCCGCCGCCAGCATGTCCTGGAAGTTCCGGAACGTCGGCGCGGCCGGGACGCGGGCGTAGAACACCGTGCACTTCGCGCGCCGCTTGTACTCCATCAGCGCGTGCGTCTTCCCGATCTGCGAGACGCCCACGATGCGCACGGGCGCGTTGTGCGTGATCGAGAGGTCGCACACGCCCCTCACCTTCTCCCAGACGCTCGTCTCGACGAAGATGTCGCCCACGGATTACAATTCCCCCGCGCGTCTCGGCTGCGCCGAGCCGACGTGGACATTTGCAATCGGTTTTGCGCGACGAGACCCTGCGGCACCGCCCGTTCAGGGCATGACAAGCCACCCGACGGGATGCCGACGGGGACAGATCGGACGCATTCTGCGGGCCGCCCGACCGCCCGTTGCGGTTCAAAGCGTCAGGAACTCGCGCGAGACGTACCTGCGGGGCAGTTCGTCGAGCGCGAGGGCGATCCCCCTGGCGACTAGCTTCTGAAGGATGACCTCCACCCACTTCCGCTGGGTCATGTTGCGGTTCTTCCGCTTCTTCTGCAGGGGCAGGAGGCAGGTGCTGTTGAACAGCTGCCAGAGGTTGTGCGCGATCTGCATCAGGAGGTAGATGTTGCGGCTCACGCGGGCCTTGTTGCAGAAGTTGTGCTCGAGGCCGTAGCCGCCGTTCTTCTCCACGTGGAAGCTGGACTCGATGTCCCAGCGCCTTCGCCCCCACTTGCAGACGTCGTCCGCGTCCTTCAGGCAGGCGACCTCCAGGCTTGTGGCGAACTGCCCCTCGTAGGGCGCGCCGTTCGCGTCGTTCTCCGACACCCTGACGACGTTGAACACGTGCCAGTCGTCCGCGCCCTTCGCGATCTCCACGCCCCTCGCCCACGCGAGCCGGCCGCACTCGGCCCGCCTCCCCTTCGCGTCATGCCGGACAAGCGTCCCCGAGTTCGACGGGGTCTGCTCCATCAGGTCTCGCGCCTCGGCGAAGGCTGTCGGCGTGCGCCCCTCCTTGAAGGTGAAGATGTACTCCCAGCCGTAGCTCTCGCACAGCTCCATGACCGGCCTGCAGGCGTAGAGCCCGTCCCCGAGTATGCAGATGCCGAGATGCGGGAACGCGGCCTTCAGCAATGGCGCGAGGCGCAGGAACCCGCGGTACTCGCTGTCCTGCTTCTCGTCATCGTCCCTGTCGTGCCAGGGCTTGATCGGCACGGACATGACCGAGTAGGCCGAGCCCCAGGGCGTCACCAGCTTCGCCTCGAGGACGTAGCGGTTGGCCCGGTTCCCGAGCCACCTGCAGCAGCGGATGCGCTCCTGCTTCGTCCCGTCGACCGCGATGACGAAAAGCCCGCGGAACCGCGCGTTCTCGAAGAACTTCAGCCGGATCATGTGCGAGACGATGTCCACGAGCGCCTTCTCGAGGACCGCCGTGCACCCCCGCGAGAGGAAGTTGCAGCAGCTGAGCGTGCAGGGCGCGGTCTTCCGCTCCCCCTCCGGCCAGACGCCCTGGTCGGCCAGCTTCAGGATCGCGTCGGCGTACTTCGGGTCGTTGCGGTTCGCGTCCATCGCGTTGCGCGACCCGAGCCGCGCCAGGTGCCCGACGATGAAGGTCCAGAGGAACGTCCGCCCCTCGTAGAGGCACCTCTCCATGTCCCGCGCCTTGCGGATGCCGTCGAAACGCGGGTTGAGGACCTTGCGGAAGCGGGCGAGGAAGGCGCTCAGCCCTTCGAGCGCCGCGTCGCCGTCGGGCATTTCCGCCGGGGGCCGCCCGACGCGCTTCCTTGCGCGCCCCTTCCCGGCTTCGCGACGGTCCTGCGCCCCGTCCTCGCCGTGATCGCCTCCACGAGCTCGGCGCGGGCGATCTCGCTCATCTCCTTCAGCAGGCGCTTCGCCTCCGCCCAGTTCGCCGACCACGCCGCCACGTCCTCCGCGAAGTCCGCCGGGACGTAGATGTTGCGGAACCTCCCCGTCGCGCGGTCCGACAGCTGGTGCCGGGGCGTGTTCCCGCGGTCCGAGCGGTACAGCGACCCCTCGATGACCCTTCCCTCCGTGAGCAGCCTCTTCAGCCTGCCCGAAACCTCCCTGTAGGGAGCCGACATTCTTTTTTTAATCATAGGTCTCATATTATAGAGACCTTTCCGGCGGAAGTCAAGGGGGAATCTGCAAAAAAGTCAAAATATGCGACACGGGCCGGGATGGCGCGACGCCATCCCGGCCCTGTGGACAAAGGTCGCCTCCTACGGCCTACCTGCGCGAAGAATTAGGGATTTGTAATCCGTG
>CASEJD010000123.1 GCA_949288145.1 uncultured Coriobacteriia bacterium | reverse complement strand
GGGCTACACGATCGAGCCCGTCGCCGCCGATGACCCGGCGCACCGCGAGAGCTGCGGCACCACGATCGTCCTTCTCCTCAAGGACAACACCGACGAGGCCAGCTACGACGAGTTCCTCAGTGAGTGGAAGCTCCGCGAGCTCATCTCCAACGCCTCTGACGCGGTGGACAAGCTCTACTTCAAGAGCCTGACCGACCAGGACATCCCAATCGCGAAATCCGACCTGGAGATCAACGTCTCCTTCGACAAGGACACCCGCACCATCACGGTCTCCGACAACGGCATCGGCATGACGAAGGACGAGCTCGACAAGAACCTCGGCACCATCGCGCACTCCGACAGCCTGGACTTCAAGACCGAGAACGCCGAGAAGCAGGGCGAGGACGTGGACATCATCGGCCAGTTCGGCGTGGGCTTCTACTCCGCGTTCATGGTAGGCCGCTCGGTGCGCGTGGTCTCGCGCGCCTTCGGCGAGCAGCAGGCCTGGGCCTGGGAGTCCGACGGCATCGAGGGCTACACCATCACCGAGGCTGAGCGCGACGGCCACGGCACCGACGTCATCATCACGCTCAAGGAGAACACGGACGAGGAGGACTACGACCGCTACCTGTCCGAGTACGGCCTGCAGCACCTTATCAAGCAGTACAGCAACTACGTTCGCTACCCGGTGCGCATGGAGGTCACGAAGTCGCGCCAGAAGCCGAAGCCGGAGGACGCCGGCGACGACTGGAAGCCCGAGTACGAGCAGTACACCGAGGTCGAGACCATCAACTCCATGATCCCTATCTGGAAGCGCCGCAAGTCCGAGGTGAAGCAGGAGGAGTACAACGAGTTCTACAAGCAGGACTTCCACGACTTCGCCGACCCGGCGCGCACCATCTCCATCCACGCCGAGGGCGCGCTGACCTACGACGCGCTGCTGTTCGTGCCAAGCCGCGCTCCGTACGACCTGTACAGCAAGGACTTCAAGAAGGGCCTGGCCCTGTACAGCTCCAACGTGCTCATCATGGAGAAGTGCGAGGAGCTGCTGCCCGACTACTTCAACTTCGTGCGCGGCGTGGTGGACAGCCAGGACCTCACGCTCAACATCTCGCGTGAGACGCTGCAGCACAACAGCCAGCTGCGCGCCATCGCCAACAAGGTGGAGAAGAAGATCAAGTCCGACCTGGCCGACATGCGCGACAAGGATCGCGAAGCCTACGAGACGTTCTTCGAGAACTTCGGCCGCGGCCTGAAGTTCGGCATCTACTCCAGCTACGGCATGAAGAAGGACGAGCTGGCCGACCTGCTGCTGTTCTACTCCGCCCGCGAGGAGAAGATGGTCACGCTCGACGAGTACCTGGCCGCTGCGCAGCCTGACCAGGACGCCATCTACTACGCCGCCGGCACCTCCACGGAGCGCTTGGCGAAGATGCCGATCGTCCAGTCGGTGCTCTCGCGCGGCTTCGACGTGCTGCTGTGCACGCAGGACGTCGACGAGTTCTGCATGAGCGCCATGGGCACGTACCAGGAAAAGCAGCTCAAGAACGTCGCCGGCGGCGATCTGGGCCTTGAGACCGAGGAGGAGAAGGCTGAGGCGGAGGCCGCCACGAAGGAGAACGAGGGCCTGTTCGGCGCCATGAAGGAGGCGCTGGGCGAGAAGGTCACGAAGGTCGCGGTGTCCACGCGCCTGACCGGCGAGTCTGCCGCGCCCGCGTGCGTGACCGCCGAGGGCCCGCTGTCGCTCGAGATGGAGAAGATCCTCTCCATGCAGCCGGGCGGCGAGGACCTCAAGACCGAGCGCGTGCTGGAGCTCAACCCCAAGCACCCGGTGTTCCAGGTGCTGAAAGAGGCGCAGGAGGCCGGCGACGCCGAGAAGGTGGGGAAGTACGCCGACATCCTGTACAACCAGGCGCTCATCGTCGAAGGCCTGCCGATCGACGACCCGGTGGCGTACGCGAACGCCGTCGCGTCGCTTCTGAAGTAGCGCCGTCCGCAGGCGCGCTCTGCCAACGCCCTGGGCTGCGCGGTCCAGGGCGTTTTTTCATGTCCTGCCTGGAGAAACTGAGGGCTTTGGCGAGCGGGGTGAAAGCTGCGCTACAATGGCCGGATGAACGCTCGCGCGCCATGCGGCGCGCTCTCAATACCCGAAGGGATACCATGACCAGAGGACTCAAGGGGCTCGCCGAGCTCCTTTCGCTGTACTTCCACGGCTTCACGCCGGTGGAGTTCGTGCGCGGGAAGGACCGCATCACGCAGCATGCCAGCGGCTGGCGCGTGAACGGCTCCGGCCATCTGGAGCGCGCGAAGGACGCCATGGCGCTCGTGGAGCAGGCGCCCGCCGAGGAGTGGCGCCAGGTGTACTGCGGCATCAACCTGTTCCTCGTCTCCGACCGCGGCGAGGTGAAGAAGCACGACGGCACGCCGGCGGACACCGTGTATCTGAACGGCCGCTGCCAGATCAAATACCAGGTCGTGAAGTACGGCCGCCTGCGCGACCGCGAGATCTACCGCTCGCATTTGGTCGCCATGGCGTTCTTGAACTACCAGCGCGGTGACGAGCGCGAGATCCACCACATCAACGGCTACCGCAACGACGACAGCGTGGCGAACTTGGTGGTGCTCTCGCGCGAGGACCACGCGAAGGTGCACTCCTTCGGCCCGACGGCGCCCACTGGTCCGGTCGAGCCGGACATGCCGTTGCCGCGCCAGCGCGCGAAGAAAGCGGAAAAGCAGCAGCGCCAGGGCAAGCACGCTGGCGCGCCCGTCGGCCTGAGCTATGCCGCCTCGCAGCCCGCTTCCGTGGCGGTTCCGTCCGTCGAGGACGAAGGGGAAGCGCCTGCCGAGCAGCGCTCGGGCGGCAAGCGCCGTCGCGGCAAATCGACCGCCAAGCGCCGTTCCGACCAGCGTCGCGCCGAGGAGCAGGCGGCGAAGGAAAGCGCCGGCGTCGAGGCTGCTGCTGGAGAGACGGCCTGCGCGGCCGAGGCTGCGAGCGCCGATATCGAGGTGGCGCCTCAGGCGCAGCCTGCTGCCAGCACGCCCGACGATCGTGCCGATGCTCCGGCTGCCGCCCAGTCTTCCTCTGAGCGCGCCGAAGAAACGCGTGCGGTCTCGAAGGAGCGCGACGACGTGCGCGTCGAGACGGCAGCCAAGGAGGCTTCCGTGGCCGCTCCTGAGGTGGGCGACGAACCCGCGAAGCTTGGCGACGCTCCTGTGGAGAGCGACGATGCCGCAGGGTGTGGCGATGCCGGCAAGGCAATCGACGACGCTGCCGCTGCTGGCCTTGCTTCTCCGGAGGCTGCCTCGGATGCCGACGGCGCGGTCGAAGCGACCGCCCAGTCCAAAGAGGCCGCCAGCCTGGATGCCGCCGAAGAGGGAGGCGAGAAGCCGCGACGCCGTCGTGGCCGTCGTGGCGGCAGGCGCCATCGTCGCAAGGCGGAGACGTCCGCAAACGCGATCGATGGGCGCACGGAGGAACAGCCTGCCATGCACGCCGAAGAGCCGGAAGAGCCCATCGCGAGCGTTGACGAGCCAGAAGAGCATGCCGAGCTTGCTGTCGAGGCGGAAGAGCCCATGGTCGTGGAGCTCGAAGCGCCCGTGGTGCCCGCCGAGGCTGATATGACGGTGGCGTTGACGCCCGCTGAGGAGCCGCGCGTGTTCGAGGTGGAAGGGTCTGTGGACGACCCTGAAGACTTTCCGCTTCCCACCGACGTGGTGGTGGAGGACGAGTCAGTCGAGGCCGTCGTGGTCGCCGAGGTTCCTTCCGACGAGTGGGAAGAGCGCCGCGCTGCGTTCGGCCGCGAGCTCGAGCAGTTCTTGGCCGGGTTCGCCGCGTCGCGCCAGGGCGATACTGGCGAAGCGGCGCAGCGCGCTCGCGGGCGCCAGGTGCGGCACGTCTACCGCGCGCTGCGCCCGTTCCATGGCTGCGACGATGCGGTCATGGTCTTCGACACGGCGCTCTCGGCGTTGCGCCGCATCAACCAGTTCGCGACCGACCGCGACGAGCAGGTTCCCGGCGTCGTGGTGGGCGTGCTCTCGCAGGCGAACCAGATGCTGAAGGGCGCGTGCGCCCGTTTGGCGGAGTCCGACGACGTGGCGCGCGCGTGCGCGATCGAGCTGTTGGAGGAAGAAGCGCAGGCCGTGGTGTACCGTCGTCTGGGCTACGACGCGAAGCTGCGCAAGCACGTGAAGCTGCTCGAGGAAGCAGGCGCGCAGGCCGAGGGTTCCGCGCAGGAGCCGTCGAAGCTTGCAGAGGACGCGGGTGAAAGCACGGACGCGACCGAGCGCGGTTCGGCGGCTGTGGCTTTCGATGGCGAGGCCGCGGCAAACGAGCTCGCGGCTGCCGAGCATGCCGAGAGCGCGGTCGAAGCGAACGACTCCGCCCCGACGTTGCCCGATGTGCCCGCTGCCCCTGCCGAGCCCGCCGCTGCGCCGGCCGCCTCGGAGGG
>CASEJD010000122.1 GCA_949288145.1 uncultured Coriobacteriia bacterium | reverse complement strand
TCCGCTCTGAAGCCGCGCGCACCGTGGAGCGCGACCCCTTGCTGGAGCAAATGATGGCCGAAGAGCGCGAGCGCGAGGCGCGCGAGGACGAACTGCGTGCCCAGGGCGTGGACGTGCGCCACACCGTGCGCGACGCCGGCGGCCTCAAGGGCGCGGGCGGCTCCCAGGGCGCGCGCGACGCCCGTAAGCTCGAGAAGCTGCGCGACCGGAAAGACCGCTAGTCCGCCGTCACCAAGTACGGGGAGTTGCGCTCCGCCTCGATGGCGTACATGGCCTCGACGTTCTTGCGCTCGTAGTCGTTGAGCGGCGAGGTCATGGCGTCGAACTGCTCCGGCGTGTAGCGCTCGGTGTACCACATGCGCGTGGCGAAGTAGTCCACCAGGTCCTGGTTCTTGAACCCGCGGCCGTGGCGCGCGAAGATCTCGTTGCGCGCGAGGTAGAGCTGCCACAGCGACATGTCCTGCAGCTCGCTCGTCGAGTAGTAGCGCGAAGCGCTGTCCTCGAGCACGTAGTCGTTCATGCTGACGTTGGTCTCGTAGGAGGACACGTTGTCGACGGGCATGTACGACGCCTCGACCGTGCCCTGGAAAGCGCTCGCGTCGGTGCAGGCAAGGCGCACGGTACGGTACGCCGTGGTCTCCCCTTCAAAACTCGATGCGTAGACCACGCGGTACATAGAGCGCTGGTCGGCGTAGATGGACTCATAGATGCCCTGCAGCGCTTGGGCGAGGTCGGCCGTGGCGGCGTCGAAGTACTGGCCGTTGCAGGAAGACGCCAGCGAGCGCAGCGCGGAGGCGTCGACCTCGTCGCCGATGCCCACCAGGTACACCGGGATGCCGGTCATGCGGGACAGCTCGATGACGTCGGATTCGGAATACCGGCTCGAGTTCTCCTCGCCGTCCGTGAACGCGATGACCACGCGCGACCCGCTGCGCAGGTTCGTGCGCTGGAGCGCCCAGTACAGCGCGTCATAGAGCGCCGTGTCGCCGTTGGTGGAGAGCGAGTCGACCGCGCTGTCGAGCAAGACCGCGTTGGACGTGAACGGCTGACGGCTGTACACATGGTCGTCGAACGAGGTGACCTCGGCGTTGTTCGTGTTCAGAGCCGTGATCTCGTCGATGAACGCGTGCGCCGCCGCCTTCGCGTTGCCGATCTTGCCCTCGCGCGACATGGAGGCGCTCTCGTCGACCACCAGGTTGATGTTCATCATGTCGCCTTCGCCCACGGGCAGCACCTCGCTCACGGTGGCCTGGTGCTCCGCCCCATCGGAGCCGAGCTCCACCACGCTGAACTGGGACGCGTCCACGCCAGAGACCTCGGCGCCCGCCTGGTCGGTCAACCGGACGTACATGGTCATCTGCGGGAACGCCGCGTTGTCGACCTGCGAGATGAACATGCTGAGCGCGGTCTTCGTCTGATCTGCCGGAGCATCCGCGCTCGCCTCCGGCTGCCCGCCCGTCGCGCCCGACTGCGCGGCGTCGTCAGACCCGCCGAACACGAACAGGCAGACCGCCGCGATGGCGAGCACGACCACCGCGCAAACGGCGACGATAGCTGCCGTGCGCCATGTCCGCTGGCCAGCTTGCGAGGCGGCCTGAGAGGCGCCCGGGGCGCTCGATGCGCCACCTTGCTGCGGCGTCGGCGCCTGCACGCCGCCCTGCGCTGCCTGTTGGCTGGGCGCCTGCTGGGACGGCTGGTGCGGCATGCGCTCCGTCCGTCCCGCTGCCTGCACGTCGGCAGAAACGCGCGTGCCGCACTTCGGGCAAAACGCAGTGCCCGGTTGCAGCCTCTCGCCGCAGTTCTCGCAAAACATCGTCCGCTCCTTTACTCGTGCGCACGGCGGCTCTGGTAGTTCGCCAAGTACGCGGCGAACTCGGCCGACGTGTCGGAATTGCCCGTGCGCCATGCCTTATGGTCGATGATCGTGCTCTCGAAGCCGTAGTACGCGTCAATGTAGGCAATAAGCTTGTCGACCGCCGCGAGCTGGGCTTCCGGATACGAGCCCGCCCCGCCGACGTGGACCATCTCGATGCCGACCGAGTATGCGTTCATGCCGTAATCAGACGCCCACGACCCAATGGGGCTCGAGCCCACCATGTCGTCGCGCCCATCCTCCACCAGGCCGTACAGGCTGTTGTGGCCCGTGTCGCCGTAGCCGGCATGGTGCGCGATCTCGTCAAGCGGGACGCACTGCACCACCGTGCCGTCAACGCCCACCACGAAATGCGCCGCCACACCGGTGCCCGCGCCGTCCCAGTACGAGACGATGCTCTGCGGGTCGGCGTTGCTCTCGGTGTCGTGCAGCACGATGTAGCGCTGGAACTCGGCGCCCTTGGGCCCGTGGGAGAATTCTGCGCGATAGTCCTCGACAATGCCCAGCTCCGCACGGAGCGCCTCGGCGTCGGCGCGTGCCTGGGTGTCCTCGTCCGACGTGGAGGACGTGCCCGGCTCTTCGCTCGCATCGGCCTTGGACGCGGAGGCATCGTTCGCAGGCGCTTCGTTCGCCTCGTCCTCGCCCCCCAAGGCCTCCGGCATCTCCTTGTCCATGACGACGGCGTCCTCGAGCGCGACCGTCGACTCCATCTGCGAGGCGCTCTCGGACTCCGCCTGCCCCGCATCCTGCGCAGCGCAGCCTGCAAGAACGGCGAGCGCGGCCAGAGCGGCGCCTGCGACAACCATGCGCTTAAACAATCGCAGCATGCACGCGGTGCGGTTCATCATGATTCCCCTTTCCCCATGCAAAAGACTGTACGCCGGATGCACCGCCCTGTTCAAGGCCGCATCAGCCGCACACCCCCGTGCGGAACGTACGAGCGGCGTGAGGCAAGCGAGCGAAGGCACGGGCACGCCCTGCCCGAGCGGCCGCGCAAGCATGCCGCGCCCGCCAACCCGACCGTGCGGTTGCCCAGCGCGCAGTGCGCAAAAGCGCCTCCCACCTGCCGTATAATGCGCCCTAAGACACACGCGCTGAGAGGAGGTGCCATGCTGTACCAACTGATGAACAAAGACGTCGTGGTGGCGACGTACGAAGAGCGCAAAGACCTTGACGATTACTTCTATGACGAGGTGGAACGCCGCGATGCGTACGTTCCATATGGGTTCGTCGAGATCAACAACTGGATCGACGGGCGGCAAATCGCCAAGCACCGCGTTGCCATCGAACGGCTCATGCGCGAGCTGGGCATGACCACACGGCATGACTTCATCGGCATGGCGCGGTGTCTCTCCCTCACCGACACGTTCTGGATGAAGCGGGCCGACGAAGAGCTGACGTGGGACGACGTCTCCCTGTACCGCAACCCGTTCGACGACGTGATTGCGCGCATCGCCTTCGACGGCACCGGCATGTACGGCCGCGCCAACTCCCCCACCTCGCCCGAGTTCGCCACCTCCGGCTCGTTCGCCAAATGCTGGGTGCGCGAGGACGGCGAGATCTCGCTCCTCAAGCGCGGGTCGACCGGCTACGCGAATGCAGGGTTCGAGCCGTACTCCGAAGCGCTGGCCGCCGACCTTTTGCGTGCAGCGCGCATCGACCACGTGCCCTACGGCATCGTGCGATTCCACGGCTCGCTCGCCAGCAAGTGCCCTCTCTTCACATCAGAGGAGGTCGGCTTCGTGTCGGCTCATCGGTTCTTTAACGGGCCATTCGGCGTTCGCGACATGTTGGAATTCTGCGCCGAGCACAACGCGGAGGAAAGCTTCCGCGAGATGGTCGTGATGGACGCCGTGATGGCCAATGTGGACCGTCATGCCGGCAACTACGGCTTCCTCGTGGACAACGCCACGGGCGACGTGCTGCGCATGGCCCCGCTGTTCGACCACAATATGGCGTGCCTGCCCATGATGATGAAGGGCGACGATTTCGACGAGTATGTCAGCATGATCGGCCCAAAGATCGGCACCGATTTCGTGGACATCGCCCGTGCGCTCCTCACGCCTGCCATCAGGGCGAAGCTCGTAGCGTTGAAGGACTTCTCCTACGAGGATCCTGGCATGGACTACCCCGCCTGGAAGCTGGAGGCGGCGAACCGCCTGAAAGACCGTATGATCGAGCGCATCCTGGCGTAAGGCGCAAAACCCGCTGAGACGTTCGAGGCCGAAGCGGGCTTCAGCCTCATTCGGACGCCGTCTCGAACGCCCGAACCGCCATCCGGGCGCTTCGCCTTCCACCGTTGCTCGAAACGCGTCGCGCGGCGCGCCGATGAGCGCTATCATGGGCTGCACAGATGCAGGGGTACCTGCCCGGGTAGACGCGCTCTGCCGCCCACCTCGCGCCACCATGCCGGCGGCGCGAAAGGGGCGCGCGGCGCCATCCGTCGCCCGGCTGGTTGAGAGGGCGCTCGCCCAACCCTTCGAACCTGTCAGTTAACACTGGTGTAGGGAGCATGCTTGCGTGATGCACTGCAAGGGCGCTGCCGAAATCGGCGGCGCCCTTTTGCATACGCCGTGCCCCGCCCCGGCATGCCAGGCAGGCCGCTGCCGCGCGAACGAGCGCCGCGCCCGACCAGCCTCGGCACGCCGGGCCGAGCGGAAAGGACGAACATGATCAGCAAGGCCGAACTTCAACAGCGCATCGTGCAGACCGTGCGCGACGTGCGCGAGACGAACCCCATGGCGGGCTCCATCACGAACACGGTGACCGTCAACTTCGTGGCGAACGCGCAGATCGCCGCCGGCGGGTCGGCCGCCATGGTGTACCTGCCCGACGAGGGCGAGTTCCTAGCCACGGCCGGCTGGGCCACGTACATCAACATGGGCACGCTCTTCCCCGTCTACGAGGAGACGCTGCCCCGCACGGCGCAGACGCTGCACGACGCCAGCCGTCCGTGGGTCCTCGACCCGGTGGGCATCGGCATCGGCTCGCTGCGCACGCGCCTGCTCCAGCAGCTCCGCCCGTACAAGCCCACCGTCATCCGCGGCAACGCCTCCGAGATCATCGCACTCGCCAGCCTGTGGGAGGTCGCCGTCGACGACACCACGGCGCGCGTACGCGGCGTTGACTCGACGCAGGGCGTGGGCGAAGCGCGCGCGGCGGCCATCGCGCTCGCACGCTACACGGGCGGTGCCGTGGCGGTCTCGGGAGTGGACGACCTCGTGACCGACGGCCACGTGGTGGCGCGTTCGCACGGCGGCTCCCACTTCATGGCGAAGATCACGGGCTCGGGCTGCAGCCTGGGCGGCGTGGCGGCCGTCTACTCCACGATGGCGCCTTCGCCGTTCACGGCGGCGCTCACGGCCGTGAACGCCTACAACCTGGCCGGCTCGCGCGCCGAGCGCCGCGTCGACGGCCCGGTCAGCTTCCAGGTCGCGTTCCTCGACGAGCTGTACAAAGCGTCCGCCGAGGACATCGCGCGCAACCCCTTCGAGCTCGAGGAGGCGTAAATGAACACACTCGTGGCAGTGGCGATCGCGCCGTGCGGCATCGGCGACGAGATGGGGCCTGAGGTGGCGGAGGTCGTGCGCGTCATCCGCGAGTCCGGCCTGCCGAACCGCACGAACTCCATGTTCACCGAGATTGAGGGCGAATGGGACGAGGTGATGGACGTCGTGAAGCACGCCACTTTCGTGCTGGCCGAGCGCGGCATTCGCACCGAGGTCGTACTGAAGGCCGACATCCGCCCTGGGCGAGAGAACATGATGGAGAAGAAGGTCGAGACGGTCGAGGAGATCTTGGGCGCGTAGCGCACGGCCGCCTCGGAACGCGGCGAGCAGCGGCTTGCGGCCGCCTCCTAACGCGCGCCGAAGCAACTGCGCACTCGCCCGCTATCGAAAGGACGAACATGACGATTCGCGAGAACTTGGACATCTCTGCCTACCTGGTGCTGGGCCCCGAGAACACGCTCGGCCGCCCGGTGGGCGACGTGGTGCGGCAGGCGCTCGACGCCGGGTTCACGTGCGTGCAGGTGCGCTCGAAGGTGTGCGGCGCGCGCGAGCTCATGGACTGCGCGCAGGAGGCAGCCGACGCCATCGCCTCCGCCGGCAAGCAGGACGAGGTCGCCCTGCTTATCGACGACCGCCTGGACGTGGCGCTCGCCGCGCGCGACGCCGGCATCAAGGTGGACGGCGTGCACGTAGGCCAAAGCGACGTGCCCGTGGAAGTCTGCCGGAAGTACCTGGGCGAGGACGCCATCGTGGGCCTGTCCGCCCGCGCGCACGAGATGCGCGCCTACATCGAGACGGCCGACATGAGCCTGGTGGACTACCTGGGCGTCGGCCCGCTACACGAGACTGCCACGAAGCCCGACTGCGGCATGGACGACGACGGCCGCGTCATCACGCGCAGCCTGGAGGAGCTAGCCGACCTACACCGCGTCTCGCCCAAGCCCATCGTGGTGGGCGGCGGTGTGAAGGCGGCCGACATCCCCGCGCTCGCGAAGACCGGCGTGGAGGGCTTCTTTGTGGTCTCCGCCGTGTGCGGCGCCGAGGACCCGCGCGCCGCGGCAGCCGAGCTCGTGGACGCCTGGCGCGCGAACGCGTAAGCGCGTAGAACCGTTATACTGAAACGACGCTTCGAAGGCGGGCCGCGCGCCCGCCTTCGCATGCGCGCCACAGATCGACGCCACGAAAGAAGGCCCATGTCAGAGCAGGCACAACCGCACAGCATCGACACCGCCACCGGCATGGAGGCGCCCGCCGAGGTGTCCTCCGAGCGCGTGAAGGACATCTTCTCGCGCATCGCGAAGAAGTACGAGCGCTTCAACGCCGTCTCGAGCTTCGGCGCGTACAAGGCGTGGCTGCGCACGATGGCGAACATGGCGCCCATCGGGCATGACGACGACGTGCTGGATATCGCAGGCGGCACGGGCGACGTCTCGTTCACCATGGCGCGCCTGAAGCGCCCGCACCACGTGCAGTGCACCGACCTCGTGCCCGAAATGCTCGACGTGGCGCGCTGGCACGTGGACGAGCAAGGCAAGAACTGCGGCGTCCCCATGGACTTCGAAGTGGTCGACGCGCAGGACATCCCGTACGAAGACGCCAGCTACGACGCCGTCACCATGGCGTACGGCATCCGCAACATGCCGAACCGCGAGCTGGCACTCTCCGAGATGTTCCGCGTGCTGCGCCCGGGCGGATCGCTCGTGTGCCTGGAGTTCTCCACGCCGCCGAACGCACTGTGGCGCGCGCTGCACGGCTTCTACCTCAAGCACCTCATCCCGTTCTGGGGCGGCCTTATCACCGGCGACCGCGAGGGCTTCGTGTACCTGAGCCGCTCCATCAAGGCCTTCCCCGACCAGCAGGCCTTCGCCCGCATGCTGGAGGACGCCGGCTTTGCGGACGTGACCTGGAAGAACTGCACCGGCGGCATCGCGGCGGTCCACGTGGCGAAAAAGCCCGCGGAGACCGCAGCCTGCTAGCGACCTTGCGTATTCCCCGTATTTCTACCGGCAATACGTGCTATTCGATGAGCGGTATGAATCTGTCGGTTTTGTGCGCTATTCCGAATTGCGCCCGATGCGCGTATAATGCAACCCGCAAAGTGGTTGGACGACGATTCCGGGAGATGCCTGGCGGGCAGAACGCCAGGAGCCGAAGGGGCAGAAACTCTCAGGCACAAGGGACTGGAATCTGACACACCTCTGGAAAGCCGTTCAATCGGCGCCGACGAAGCAAAGCCTGGCACACAGGCAAATCTTTCAGGCAAACAGACAGAGGCGCGCTCGTTTCGGCGCGCCTCTTTTCATGCTCAGGCACGAATGGCGTCCGTCGCAACGTGATCATTTTGCGAACGGCGCGTTCGTGCTCCTTTCTCCCGGGAGCCCCAAACCCGGGACACACGTTCGGCCTTAACTTCGCATCTGTGCCCCTGCGAAGTTGGAGAGACCCCGCCCGGTTGCCCCCGGCGGGGTCTTTTGCTTTCGTGGGCAGCGGCTGCGGACCCTAGTACGGCTCGTCCAGGCTCGCGTGCGCCTGGGCGTCGGCGTCCAGGCCGAAAAACTTCCCTTGGCGGTAACGGTCGAGCGCCACGAGCGCGATCATGCCGGCGTTGTCGCCGCACGCGGACAGCGGCGGCATGGTGAGGCGCACGCCAATCTTCTCGCACATGCGCTCGTATGCCGCGCGCAGCGCCGGGTTGGCGGCCACACCACCGCCCAGGCAGAACTCCTTCGCGCCCGTCTCGAGCAGGGCGGCTTTCGCCTTCGCCACCTGCACGTCCACGACCGCCGCCTGGAAGCTGGCGGCGATGTCCGGAAGGTTGAGCTCGCGACCGGCAGCGCGCTCCTTGTTGATGTAGGTGGTCACGGCGGTCTTCAGACCGGAGAGCGAGAAGCGCAAATCGTGCGAGTGCAGCAGCGCGCGCGGGAAGTCGATGGCCTTCGGGTCGCCCTGCGCGGCGAGCTTCGAGATGACCGGGCCGCCCGGGTATCCCAGGCCGAGCGCCTTCGCCACCTTGTCGAACGCCTCGCCCACCGCGTCGTCGATGGTCTGGCCGAGCGTCTCGTAGTCGCCCCACGCCTTCACAAGCACGAGCATGGTGTGCCCACCGGACACGAGCGAGACCACCATGGGCGGCTTGATGTCGGGCGTGGCGATCTTATTGGCGTAGAGGTGCCCTTCCATGTGGTTCACGCCGATGAACGGCACGTCCGCGCCCCACGCCGCGCCCTTCGCGAACGCGACGCCCACCACGAGCGCGCCGACCAAGCCCGGCGCATACGTGACGGCAACGGCGTCCAGGTCGCGCCAGCGCAAGCACGGCACGTCGAGCCGGCGCGCTGCCACCTCGAGCGCCTCCTGCGTCACGCCGCAGATGGCCTCGATGTGCTTGCGGCTGGCAATCTCGGGCACGACGCCGCCGAAGCGGGCGTGGAAGTCGATCTGCGACGCCACGATGTCGGAGAGCAGCGCGCCCTCGCCGTCGATGATGGCAGCCGCGGTCTCGTCGCACGAGGACTCGATGGCCAGGATGAGCGGGCGGCGGGAGGCGGACTCGAGCGACCCCGCCTCGCGCTCCGTCCCGCCCGCGTCCTGGTCGCGCGCGATGGCCTGCTCCTGCAGCCGCATGCCCGCCACGTCGCGCGCGGCGAGCGGCAGCGGACCGCTCATGATGACGGCGTCCTCGCGATCGGAGTAGTACCGCGGGCGCACGCCGAGCGACTGGAATCCGAGAGCGGTGTAGAGCGCCTGCGCGCCTTCGTTGGACGCGCGCACTTCGAGCGTCGCTTCGGACGCGCCCAAATCGCGCGCATCCGCCGCTGCGCGGGCCAGGAGCTCGCGCGCGATGCCGCGCCGACGGAACACCGGCTCCACCGCAATCTTCAGCACCTGCATCTGCCCGTCGACCACCCACGTGCCCACGTAGCCGGCAAGCTCGTTGTCCACGTACGCCGCCCACCATACGCGATCGCGGCGCGGCAGCTCGTCGAGCACGAGCGCTTCGTTCCAGGCGTCCGTCCCCATAGCGCGCGCCTCGAGCGCGGCCACCGCGGCAGCGTGCGCCGCGTCGAGCGGCTTGTACACCACGCCGTGTTCGTCGGGCTGAGCGTTCAGGATGGCGGCGTCGTGCATAGTGCGGCGCTGGTCGGCGCGCAGGCCGGCCTCGGACTCCTGCACGCCCGTGGTCAGGTTCTTCGGGTCATTCTTCGCCAGGCGGATGCGCTCGTTCTCTTCGGCGTCGGACAGGCGCGTGTACACCGGCAGCGCGAACGCCGGGCTGCCCGCCCGCACGTCGAGCGCGTCGAAGCCCGCCGTGCGCCATGCCGCCTGGAACGCGAGCAGCAGGCCCTCGCCCGTCGGCGTCCAGAACGCTTCCTCGGCGAACGATCCGAGCGGCTCGAACAGGTCGGCGTACTTGCGCAGCGCATCGCCCGCGATGGTGGCCGCGGCCTTGGACGCGCTCGGGAAGTCGACGCTCGCAGCGCCCGCGGCGTTCGCATCGTCCGCGGCACCGGCACCGTCGGCAACGCCCGCATCGTCCACGCCGGCAGCGCCCGCAGCGTTCACGCCGTCAGCGCTCGCCAGGCTTTCCGCCAGGTATGCCGCCGCGTCGGCCGCTTTCAGCACGCAGTCTTCGTTCTGGCGCGCCACGCCTTCGTCGGACAGCTCGTAGCGAACCGGGTAGACCTCCTTGCGCATGGCGTCGGCAGCCACGGCCACAGCTCCGCGCACGCCCGCTGCCTGCAGTTTCCACGCGATGGCGTCGAGCGAGGAGACGCCCCACAGCGGTACGTCGAGCGCGCTCGCGATGCCTTTCGCCGTGGCCATGCAAATGCGCACGCCCGTGAACGAGCCGGGACCGCGCCCGCACACGACGCACGCGATGCTCTCGCGCGCGATGTCCTCGCGCGCGAGCAACGCGTCGATGCGCGGAACGAGCTGCGTGTTCGACGCGCGATGGGCGGCGACCTCCTCGTTCGCGATCATGCGCACGCTGCGCGTCGCGCCGTCGAGCTCGCCCACGCCGATGGCGATGACCTCGTTCGCCGTGTCGAACGCCAGCACGATGTTCCGTTGTTCCATGAAAGGCCCGCCCTTCGCCCTGCGCACGGCGCCTCGCCGCACACATCAGCCCGCGCACGCCGCCCGAAGCGCGACGCCCACGCGGGCACATATCGTCATGATGTCGACCTTGCATTGTAGCGCATGGGTGGTGCCGCCCTGAGGAGCAGAGTCCGCCGCGAAGGCTGCCACAGCAATCGCGATGCTCGAGATATGGCACGCATGCTCTTCGGCACGCATGAGAACGCTTCGAGCGTGCGGACGCTTCACGCATGCCGCGTTCGCGCGGGCAATCCGCGCACAGAGTACTCGCGCGCGTTATGCCTTGCGCAGGCGAGAGCGAGAATCCTGCGACCAGAGGAACAGCAGGCGGCGCGGGCGATCTCCATAGGAGTGCACACGGAACGTGCGGGACTCGTCCTCGTTCACGGTGATGTGGATGTCCAGGTACTCGTATGGCATATCGTCCGGGAACTTGTCACCCCATTCCACGAAGCTGGCGCCCGGCCCGTCCAGCGTCTCGAAATAGCCGATGTCCTCCAGCTCTTCCGCAGTGTCCAGACGGTACAGGTCGAAGTGGTACAGCGGCAGCGCGCCCTGCTCGTAAGCGACCATGATGTTGAACGTAGGGCTCGTGACCGCACCCGTCACGCCGAGCTTCGCGGCGACGCCCTGCACGAACTGCGTCTTGCCCGCTCCCAGGTCGCCCGAGAGCAAGATGACGTCGCCCGCCCGCAGAAGCGGCGCGAGCGTGGCGGCCAATTGTTTGGTGGCGTCCACCGAAGCGGACGTGCGCATGTATGTGAGTCCATTTGCCATGCCCTGCATTGTACGCTTTCCGCTCGGAAAAGGGACGCGGATGCAACCGCACGCTGAAACCCCATGGAAGGCCGTTTGAACTTTCGGCAGGGTTGCGGTTTCATAGGAACGTTACCTAAGGGCGCGCCAAGAATCGGCACGCATGACGTGAAAGACGAGGCATGGCATGAAGGTTCTGCTGGTCAACGGCAGCCCGCACGCGCAGGGCTGCGCCTACACGGCGCTCAGCGAGGTGGCGAAGGAGCTCGAACAGCACGGCGTCGAAACCGAGATCATCCAGACGGGCACGAAGCCCGTTCAAGACTGCATCGCGTGCGGCGGCTGCAAGGGGAAAGGCCACTGCGTGTTCGACGACGGCGTGAACGAGTTCCTTGCGAAGGCCGAAGAAGCCGATGGCTTCGTGTTCGGCACGCCGGTGTACTACGCGCACCCGAGCGGCCGGCTGCTCTCCTTCCTCGACCGCGCGTTCTTCGCAAGCCCGCGCAGCCTCTTCGAGGGCAAGCCGGGCGCGGCTGTCGCCTCCGCACGCCGCGGCGGCACCACCGCCACGCTTGACGCCGTGAACAAGTACTTCGGCATCGCGGGCATGCCCACCGCCGGCTCCACGTACTGGAACATGGTGCACGGCACGGCAGCCGAGCAGGTCGCGCAAGACGAAGAGGGCCTGCAAACCATGCGCAACCTGGGCCGCAACCTGGCCTGGATGGTGAAGGCCTTCGCCGCCGCCCGCGAGCAGGGCATCGAGCAGCCGAAGCCCGAGACCACGCTTAAGACGAACTTCGTGCGCTAGCCGACCGCACACCTGCAAACGCGAAGCCCCGGCACCCGCTTCAAGCGAAGGGGATACCGGGGCTTCGCGCGTTTCGGCTCGTCAGAAGCTCGCGCGCCGTGGGGCACCGGGCTTCGCATGCGCCCGTTACGCCAGCGTCTGCTCGGCGGCGCGGACGGTGTGCTCCATGGTGGTGGACGTCGTCACGCTGCCGATGCCGCCGGGCACGGGCGTGATGGCGGCCACGATGGGCTCCACCTCGTCGAAGTCGACGTCGCCGCACAGGTTGCCGTGGGCGTCGAAGTTGATGCCCACGTCCAACACCGTCTGGCCGGGCGAGAAGTAGCGCGCGCCGAACGCGCGCGGACGGCCCGTGGCGCAGATAACGATGTCGGCGCTCTTCGTGATGGCCTCGAGGTTCTCGGTGCGCGAATGGCAGATGGTCACGCTGGCGTTACGGCGCAGGAGCATCATGGCGACCGGCTTGCCGATGACGAGCGAACGCCCGATGACCACCACGTGCTTGCCCACGATGGGCACGCCGTAATGGTCGAGCATGCGCACGCACGCTTCGGCCGTGCACGGCGGGAAGCCGTCGTGCCCGTCGGTGAACACGGACGCGAGCGACTTGAGCGAGATGCCGTCGACGTCCTTCGCCGCGACCAAGCTGTCGCAGAGCTCCTTCTCGTTCATGTACGACGGCAGCGGACGGAATAGCAGGCAGCCGTGCACCTTCGCGTCGTAGTTGACGGACTGGAGCGCAGAGCGGAGCGCCTCTTCGGGCGCGAGCGAATCCAGCACGTGCTTCTTCACGGCGATGCCCAGGCTGGCCGCGCGCTTTTCCGCCGTGCGCTCGTAGCTCAGGTCGTCGGGGCGCTCGCCCACGCGCACGATGGCGAGCGTGGGCACGATGCCCTGCTGCGCCAGGCGCTCCACGCGCGCGTTCATATCGTCCGCCATCGCGGCGACCACTTGCTTGCCGGTCAATAGCTGGGCCATGGGATGTGTGCTCCTGTCTTTCGCAACCTATCGGCGTCGTTACTGCGCGGCGGTGTCGCGCCTGATCTCGTTCAGCACGCGCGCGAACACCATGTCGGCGCGCTCGCTCCACACGTTCATGAGGGTGATGGCCTCGTGGCGGTACTCGCTGGCGCGCGCTTTGTCGTCCATGCTGACCACGTTGGCGAACACGTTGAGGGAAGCGCCGTTCAGGGCCGCCTTCGCGAACAGCGCGCCCACGCCCACGTCGGAGAGCGCTAGGCGGGAGCCGTGCTGCGCCAGGAACTCGCTCATCTCGACGACGCGCGCGCACGTGCGCATGATCTCGAGCGGCACCTCGCACGCGTCCGCCAATGCGGCCTGGAGCGCCTCGTTCTTGGCGGCGGCCTCTTCGGGCGTTGACTTCGGCATGCGGTACGCGGCGGCCAGTGGCTTGAACGCCTCCGCGTCCTCGTCCACCAGCTCGAGCAGGCGTTCGCGCACGACGGCGAGCTTCTCGAGCATGACGATCATGTCCGCTTCGACGTCGGCGTACTTCTTCTTGCCCACCGTGAGGTTGGCCACCATGGAGGACAGGGCGCTTGCCAGGGCGCCGCAGTACGCGGACGCGCCGCCGCCGCCCGGCGTGGGGGCGCTGCTTGCCAGCTCGTCGATGAACGTGCGGTCTATCATGCCTGCCTCCTTGGTCGCCTCGCGCTCGACCGAGCGGAGGAACGTGCGTCTATCCAAGGCGCGCGCCAAACAGTGCGCGCCGCGTATGCCTGACGAGACAGCATGCCAGCTTTCCCCCGCTCCGTCCAGCCATACTGACCGGCGTCCTGGGAAAAGGCGCGCTCCCGCCGTGAAGCGCGAAAAAGCCGGCAGCCCAAACGGGCCACCGGCTTCGAACGCTCGCGAAAACGCCCTGTCGTTAGAACAGGCCGGAGATGGTGCCGTTCTCGTCGACGTCGATCTTGAACGCCGCCGGGCTCTTTCCCAGGCCGGGCATCGTCATGATGGAGCCCGTAAGCGCCACCACGAAGCCGGCGCCGGCGGACACCTTCACCTGGCGCACCGTGATGGTGAAGTCGCGCGGAGCACCGAGCTTCGTCTGATCGTCGGAGAAGGAGTACTGGGTCTTGGCCATGCACACCGGCATGCCGCCGAAGCCGAGGTCCTCGAGCTTCGCGAGCTCCTTCTTCGCCGCCGGCTCGAAGTTCACGCCGTCAGCGTGGTACACGCGCTTGGCAATGGCCTCGATCTTCTCGGCGAGCGAGAGGTCGTCGCCGTAGGCGAACTCGAACGTCTCGGCGCTGCGGCCATGCTCGTCGCCCTCGGCGCACAGGCGCACGACCTCGTCGGCCAGCTCCAGGCCGCCTTCGCCACCCTTCGCCCACACCTGGGACAGGGCGACGTTCACGCCGAGCTCCTTGCACTTGCGCTCCACGAGCTCGACCTCGGCCTTCGTGTCGGTCGGGAACTCGTTGATGGCCACAACGCACGGCAGGTTGTAGACCTTCGTGATGTTCTCCACGTGCTGCAGCAGGTTCGGCAGGCCGGCCTCCAGAGCCTCGAGGTTCTCCTCGTTGAGCTCGGCCTTCGGGACACCGCCGTGGTTCTTGAGCGCGCGCACCGTGGCCACCACGACCACCGCGTCGGGCTTGAGGCCCGCCAGGCGGCACTTGATGTCCAGGAACTTCTCCGCGCCCAGGTCGGCGCCGAAGCCGGCCTCGGTGACGGCGTAATCGCCCAGGGCCATGGCCATGCGGGTGGCCATGATGGAGTTGCAGCCGTGCGCGATGTTGGCGAAGGGGCCGCCGTGCACGAACGCCGGCGTGCCTTCGAGGGTCTGGACGAGGTTCGGCTTGAGCGCGTCCTTCAGCAGCGCCGTCATGGCGCCCTCAGCGTGCAGGTCGTGCGCGGTGACCGGCTTGTCGTCGAAGGTGTAGCCCACGACGATGCGGCCGAGGCGCTCCTTCAGGTCCGTGATGGAGGTGGCCAGGCAGAAGATGGCCATGACCTCGGAAGCCACCGTGATGTCGAAGCCGTCCTCGCGCGGGACGCCGTTCATGCGGCCGCCCAGGCCGTCGACGATGAAGCGCAGCTGGCGGTCGTTCATGTCGACCACGCGCTTCCACGTGATCTTGCGCACGTCGATGCCCAGCTCGTTGCCGTTGTGGATATGCGCGTCCAAGAGCGCCGCGAGCAGGTTGTTCGCCGCGCCGATGGCGTGGAAGTCGCCGGTGAAGTGCAGGTTGATGTCCTCCATGGGGACGACCTGCGCGTAACCGCCGCCCGCAGCGCCGCCCTTGATGCCGAACACCGGGCCGAGGGACGGCTCGCGCAGCGCCACCATGACGTTCTTGCCGCGCTTTGCCAGCGCGTCGGCCAGGCCCACCGTCGTGGTGGTCTTGCCCTCGCCGGCGGGCGTCGGGTTGATGGCGGTCACCAGGATGAGCTTGCCGGGGGTGTGCTCCTCGTTGCGCAGCAGGTTGTAGTCGACCTTCGCCTTGTAGTTGCCGTAGCACTCCAGGTACTTCTCGTCGATTCCCGCCTTCTTGGCGATCTCGGTGATCTTCTCCGGGGTGGTCGCCTGGGCAATTTCAATGTCGGTCAACACGTCGGGCCCTCTTTCTCTTCGTCGCGAGATCTCGCGGATGGACAGGGCCGCCCACGCGCGCCCCTTCTTGCCTGCTGCGGCCGGCGTGCGCCGACTGAAGCCGCCTTTCATCATACGGTGCGAAAAAGCCCCCGGCAATGCGGGGTTCGGCGACCGTGCGAAGTATCACGGTTGTTCTACAACTGAAGGGCGCGCTTCGCCGGCGTCCTACTGCTCCAGCGGCGGCAAGGCAGGCAGCGCCACGAGGAAGCAGGCACCGCCTTCGGGACGGTTGAACGCCACGACCGTGCCGTCGTGCGCTTCGACGACGGACTTCACGATGGCAAGCCCCAGACCCGTGCCGCCCGTGCCGCGGGTGCGCGAGGAGTCGGCGCGGTAAAAGCGGTCGAATAAAAGCTTCGGGTCGGTGTCGCCGAAGCCCGGGCCGTCGTCCTTCACCGCCATGAGGCTCTGGCCGTCAAGGCCGTACAGGTCGATCTCGATATGGCCGCCCGCGTCCACGAAGCGGCTCGCGTTCTCCACGAGGTTCATGACCACCTGCTTCAGGCGGTCGGCGTTGCCCAGCACGTCAGGCGCTTCGCCGGAGATGCGCATGTTCGCCTCGCGCTCGCGCAGCGTGGAGGCGAGCGCGTCCACCGCGTTCTGGGCGATGTCCTTCAGGTTCACGCGCGCCAGCTCCAGCGGCGTGGTGTCCTCTTCGATGTGCTGCAGCGTGAGCAAATCGTTCGACAGGCGCGTCAGGCGCTCCGCCTCGTTGACGATGGTCTCGCAGAACTTCTCGTGCAGCTCGGGCGGCAGGTCCGGGTCTTGCAGGATCTCGGCGTTGCCGCGGATGGCCGTGAGCGGCGTGCGCAGCTCGTGCGCCACGTCGCTGATGAACTTCGTCTGGCGCTGCTGCTTGAGCACGAGGTCGCTGCGCTGCGATTTCGCCGTGCCGCAGAGGTTCTGGAAGTCCTCCGACAGCACGTCGGCCTCGTGCAGGTTGCCCGTGGGCGAGAAGTCGACGGCGGTGTTGCCCTGCTTGGCCGCCACGATCTTGCGGTGTAGGTCGCGCAGTGGCTGTGAGAGGAAATGCCCGATGAGCAGCGCGATGCCGAACACGAAGATGGCGAACGGCACGAGCAGCAGGAACAGGCGCACGTCGGCGTTGAACATGAGGACGGCACACAGCATGCACCCCGTGCACGCCAGGATGGTCAGCAACGTCGCCAGCAAGGCGAAGTATGTCGAAAGGTGCTTGATGAAGCCCTCCCATTAGGCGCGGAACCGGTAGCCGTAGCCGCGCACCGTCTCCACCAGGCCCGGGTCATAGCCGGCGGCGGCGATCTTGTCGCGCAGACGCTTGATGTGCGTGTCGACGGTCTTCGTCTCGGTCAGGTACTCCCAACCCCACGCCTCGCGCAGCAGGTCCTCGCGCGAGACGACCTTGCCCGCGTTCTTCATGAGGCTCACCAAGAGTTCGAACTCGCGCGGCGTGAGGTCGATCTCGCCCTTGTCGCCCATGGCGGTGTGGGCGTCCTCGTCCACCGTGATGCCGCTGGCGGAGATGGCGTGATGGCCTGTGCGCAGGTCCGCCCCGCTGCCGCGGCGCAGCAGCGCGCGCACGCGCGCCAGCAGCTCGCGCACGCCGAAAGGCTTCGCCAAGTAATCGTCGCCGCCGATCTCCAGGCCGACCACCTTGTCCAGCTCGGTGTCGCGCGCGGAGAGGAACAGCACCGGCGCGGAGGTCTTCGCGCGGATGCGGCGGCACAGCTCGTAGCCGTCCATGCCCGGCAGCATGATGTCCAGCACGAACAGGTCGTACGCATGCTGGTTCATGAGCTCCAGCGCGTCTTCGCCGTTCGAGGCGACGTCGGCCGTGAAGCCCTCTTTTCGCATGGCGTAGCTGACGAATTCGGTGATGGACGGCTCGTCGTCCACGATCAAGATGCGGGCAGATTCTTCGGCCATGAGGCTCTCCTTGCTGTTCGAACCGAAGCGGCGCGGCCGGCCGAAAATCCGTGCGCAGCGGCGCCGTCGCTGGCCTGTATCATAGCATGCGTTGAAAACGGCGCGGGCAGCTTGCGGCACTGCGCGGAAAGGATTGTCAGGGACATGTTACTTGCCATCGATGTGGGAAACACGCACACCGTGCTCGGCCTGTACGAGGGCGAGCATCTCGCGCACATGTGGCGCGTCGCCACGAACAAGACGCACACCGCCGACGAGCTGCGCATCAAGCTGCGCGGCCTTCTGCAGGCGGCGGACGTATCGCGCGATGCCATCGACGGCGCCGCCCTGGCCTCCGTGGTGCCCGCCCTCACGTTGCGCTGGCAAGAGGTGGCGCGCGCCGAGTACGGCATTGATGCGCTCGCGTGCACGGCCGCCGCGGCGGGCGACCTCTTCCCCACCGACTACGCGAACCCTGCCGAAATCGGCGCGGACCGCGTGGCCGACGCCGTGGCCGCGAAAGCGACCTACGGGGCGCCGGTCGTGGTGGTGGACTTCGGCACAGCCACGAACATCGAGGTCATCGACCGCGACGGCAAGTTCGCCGGCGGCATCATCGCGCCAGGCGTCGACACGAGCGCGAACGCGCTGTTTTCGCGTGCTTCGCGCCTGGCGGCCATCGACCTGGTGGACCCGCACACCGCCATCGGCGGCAGCACGGAGCAGGCCATTCAGGCGGGCATCGTCTACGGCGAGGCTGACCGCGTGGACGGCCTCGTGCGCCGCGTGTTCGCTCAGCTGGGTTACGATGCCACGGTGGTGGCCACCGGCGGCCTGGCCCCGCGCGTGGCGCCGCTTTCCGCCATGATCGAGCACGTGGACCCCGAGCTCACCCTGAGCGGCCTGCGCATGCTCTACGAGCACTGCGCGACCGCAGAGCGCTAACCTCGCTGCGGGCACGCGCCTCGAGCGCAGCGCCCGCCTTCGCGCGCGCTCGCGCGCTATCGGGCGATCGCACGCTTCACGGCGCCCGCCACGACCACCGCCATCGCCATCTTGGCGGCGTCCGGAGCAATGAACGGGGCAATCGCCGCCACGAAGGCCTCGGCAGGCCCCATGCCGGAAACCGCCATGAGCTGCGCC